>CAYWCK010000122.1:0-12700 GCA_964456685.1 uncultured Bifidobacteriaceae bacterium
GTTGTTTGGCACGCTCGCGCCAGGATGTGTGGAGCAGGTGTTGAGGTAATCCGACGTGCCGATAGTCGGTTTGAACCACGGCCCAGCCGCCGCAACTTGATCGAAGAAGTAAGGACAGTACGCGTAGTTTTCGAACTGCGGATTCGGTACGAGGTTCGCGTTGCCGCCGCACGTCAGTACGGGAGGATTGGTGTCAACGACGGTTACGGTTTGCGTCAGGACGTTGGTGTTGCCGCATTGGTCTTCGAGATACCAAGTGCGCGTATGCACATCGGGGCAATAACTGGTGGTCAACGTGAAGTTCGACACGGTGATGTTGCCGCCGCTGCAGTTATCGATCACCGGGAAGGGTGAGAACTGCCACGGCGTGCCGCACTGCACGACCTTGTTCGTCATCTCGGGATCGCAAATCGCGACGACAGAGACGTTATCGAAATAGTAATAGGCGTAGTTCGTGTTCTGACCGCCGACAAAGGTCGCGGGCGTGTTCGGGTCGTCTTTGAAGTTGCCGAGGAGGAGATGATTTTCAAATCCAATGGCGGTATAAACGCCCTGGATCAGCGTCCAGTTCGTTGAATCGGTGATGACGTTGCTGGGTGAATTCACGACGTCCGGCGGCGTGAAGAAATCCAGCACGCCGGAGTAAAGATTGCTGGGCGGACCGTAAATGGTGTACGCGAGCGGCATGAATTTCGCGCCGATGTTGGCGATGGCCTGGCCGAAATATTCCGCGCGGCTCACGTAAAACGAGACGAGATATTTCTGGCCGGGTGTCAGCGACGTGACGAGCGGGACTTCGAGATATTCGCGATACGAATTCGTAATGTCGGTTCCGAATTTTGAATAGACAAACGCGCCGGCGTAGCCCTGACCGCTCAAGGGTGTTTGCACCCCGACGCCGTTCGTGGGCGTGGTCACAAACGAGCCGACACCCGAGCAACTGTTGTAGTAATCGGGCGTGGCATCGGTCGGCGAAAACCATGGGGCGGCGTAATCGAAAAGCGAAATCCCCCACGGACAATTCGTGTAACGCTCGAAATCGCCATTGAAAACGAGGTTTTGCCCGTTGCATTGCGTGCCGGGTGGCGTCGTGTCCACCAGCGTGACGACCTGGCTGCAAGTCGCCGAGTTCGTGCAGCCGTCGGTGATGGTCCAGGTGCGCGTGATGGTTTGGGAGCAGGGGCTGTTGCTGACCGCGACGTCGTTGGGCGTGACGATCAGGCCGCAGCAGGACGACGTGATGATGGGCGGATCGAAATTCCAACCGCTGCCGCACTCGACAGTCTTGTTGGTGGGACAAATCACCGTGAGCGGCGGCGGGTTAGGCGGCGGATTGACGTTGATGGTCACCAGGCAGGAGAAGGCGTTGCTCTGCAAATCCTGAACTTGCAGGTTGACCATGTACGTGCCGACCGTAAGCGGCATGCCGGGCGGGAAATTCTGCACGCACGAACCGGGCAGCATGTTGGTGGTGAAGCAATTCGTCAGCGTGGCGCACAAATCCGGCAGCACCGCGGGACAGGTGAGGTTGATGTTGGTGGCACAGGCGCAATCAATCGGCGTGGGCGCGTTGGACACAGCGTTCAGGATCACGTCGTCGAGTACGAGTTCGTCGGAGAGAAACCCGTTCCCATCGAAGTAGTGTCCCCAGTTGCTCCATTTGAACGTCACCGAGGGGGAGGTCGGCGTGAAATAGACCTGGTAACGCTGCGACGGGCCGACCAGACCATTCCCGCTCGGCGCCGCGAAGTAAAGGGTTGGTTCGCCCGTGATGTCCAAGCCGAAGAAACCGTCCACCGGCAAACCGGGTTGGCCGACATTTTCGCCGCTCGTCCAGAAATCCAGAACGTAAGTGGTGGCTGGATTAAGTCCGTTGACGGTTTGCTGCAAGATCACCGGCCCATCGGTGAACTTGGGAAGTATCGCGGGCGTGGAAGTGAACGTCACGAGCCCGTTGTTCGCTTCCACCGGCCACGGCGCGACCAATTGCATGATGCCGGCACCGAAATAGAGGCCGTTCGTCCCATGCGGAAACGGCGCGCTGGATTTGATTCCCCCAAAGCCGTCGCTGCCCCAATAGGCATAACTGGCAACCTGTCCGCTCGCGGTCCACGCCGTGAGCGACATCGTCGGCGTCAGGCTCGTGCCCGTGGCCCAGTAAGCGAGATTCGGCGCCGTCCCGCCGTCCGCCTCGAAGCTGCCGTTGGTGATCAGGTTCGCCGGACGGTTGCCGACGAGCGTGTCGTTACCGGCGACGGAGAGGATGGATGCCCGGGCAGACGCCGCGCCGGTTAAGAGGGCAAGGACGCTGGTTAAGTGAACGGCCAGAGGGCGGAGTTTCATAGTCAGTTTCTTGGCGGCGATCATCAATTTGATCGTCGAAACAATCGTGATTCCAGAAGTCATCCCCACTTGGGGAAGAGACGTACATAACCCTGGAAGGACAGGCACATCTTTGCTGAATGGGACATCGAATCGCACATCTCCGACTGAAAATCAAGGGTTCTATTTGTTCTGGCCGGCTTTTCACCTATGCTTCCGGACGGCAACATGAACAAGCGCGCCCTGATTGATAAGATCATCCGAGAACTCAACAGCGAACTGGAGGTCTATTTCCGTGCCGCCCAGAATTCGCGGGCCGAGGCCACGCACGAACAAAACAAGGCCGAGAGCAAATACGACACGCGCGGATTGGAAGCCTCGTATCTCGCCCGTGGGCAATCCAAACAGGCGGCGGAACTCGAAGCCGCCATCACTGAATTTGGCAAGCTAACCGTCCGCAAGTTCGCGGCCGGGGAGCCCATTGACGTGGGTGCGCTTGTGGAATTGGAGATCGGTGGGGAAAGAGCCCTCTATTTCCTCGGACCGCGGGCAGGCGGCACGGAAGTCGTGCAGGACAAAAAGGAAATTCTCGTGATCACGCCCCAGTCGCCGCTTGGCGCGCAACTCCTAGAGAAGAAGCAAGGCGACCGCCCGCAACTGGAAATCGCCGGCCGCAAACAATCCGCGCGAATTGTCTCGGTCAGTTGAGCGTTCGCGGGTGGCCGCCCAGTCTGCGGATCGGAATTAGCTCTCGACACGTCGGCCTCCACTGGAGTTCACTGGCGCAGTCTCACCGCTGTTGTCGTTCCCATGTCGTTCACGGACGAAAGGCATGCACGCAAAAACTAATTTGTGGCCGGGTGCTCAACCTTCGCCGAAAGGAAGCCCGTGCTCATAGCCAATCGCCAGTTGCGCGCCCGGCGGCGTGAGCTTTGGTGGGCTGCCGCCCGCCGCTGGCGGGAACGCCAGGCGCATCGCGAAGATTGCCAGTGCAAACTTCACGCCGACGGCGCCGGCGCGGCGGACTCCGTGGATCGCCGCTGGAAATTCGCGCAACGCGAAGCGGTTCGCCGTTCGGCCATTGCGCGACTGCGGGATGGCACTCTACCGCGCGCGCTCGAACGGATGATCGGTCCGGCGCTCGACATGTCCGCCAAACCTCCCAGCGAAGCCGCGCGCCTCGCCGGTCGGCCCGTCGCGCGGATCGTGGTCATGCCCGCTCGCAAAGAAGTGCCCGCCGCCCTGGCGACCGGTTTCCTCGTTACGTCGCGCCTGTTGATCACCAATCATCACGTGCTGCCTTCACGCGCAGCGGCAGCAGGTCTGGGCGCCAATTTTTTGAATGATAGTGCCGCCGGCGCCGGGCCGGCTGGTGCGTACTTCGAGTTGAAGCCGGATGATTTCTATGTCAGCGACGAAACCCTCGATTTCGCCCTGGTGGGCATCGCCGCGAAAGCGCCGCAGGGAAATTCGCTCGAAGAATTCGGCGTCATCCCGCTCATCGAGGCCACGCCGAAAATCTTGATCGGGCAGCCCGTCAACATCATCCAGTACCCGGAAGGCGGCGCGAAACAATGGGCCTACACCGAGAACCGTTTGCTGGATGTGCTGGAAGATGGCTTTCTGCATTATACGACGGACACGCAGCGTGGTTCTTCCGGTTCACCGGCGTTCAACCAGGCTTGGGAGCTGGTGGCTCTGCACCATGCCGGCGTGCCCGAAATTCGCAACGGCCAGATTTGGAGCACACACGGCACGCCGTGGGACGCGGAGGCGATGAACGACGAGGAAGTGAATTGGATCGCGAATGAAGGTGCCCGCGTCAGTGCCATTGTCGCCCGGCTGGCAGCCCAACGTTTGCCCCAGCCCGCCCAGCAGGCGTTGCTCGATCAACTGCTCAAGGCCACGGCCGATCCGCTTGCTTCAGTCGGCGGCGGCTCCGGCGATTTTTCCGCTCCCATTCCTGGACTTTCGATACCCACAAATTCTATGGCGACCAATATCTTCAACTTCTCCGGCCCGGTGACCATTTATGTCCAGGGCGAAACCGGTGCCACCATCACGAATCAGCCATCCTCCAAGCCGCCCGGCGCGCCGGAGGCCTCGATCCGGTTCGATACGAATTACGCTGCGAAGAAGGGTTACCGGGAAAACTTCCTCGGGATCAAAGTGCCGCCGCCGACGGTCCAAGCGGCGCGCAAAGGCGAACTGCTCAAGGGGCCGGACGGCGAACCGCTCGTGCTCAAGTATCACCATTTTTCCCTGGTGATGAATCAGGCGCGCCGGTTGCAGATGTGGTCGGCGGTCAATGTGGATTACAGCAAGGACAAACGCGGGACGAAGAATCGCGACGATTTTGGGGATGACAAATGGATGCCCGATCCGCGGATTCCGTTGCAGGACCAGATCACCGACCCGGATTTTTACCAACCCACCAAGCGCTCGGATCGCGGCCACGTCGTCCGGCGCGAAGACAATGCCTGGGGAGAGGACGACGACGAGATTGAGTTTGCTAACTCGGACACGTTCCACTGGACCAACTGCACGCCGCAACATGAGGCCTTCAATCGCGAGAATTCCCAACAAAAAGGCAAACCCGAATACGCCGGAGTGAAAGGGTTGTGGGGACAGTTCGAGGCGTACGTGCAGAAACAGTTGGGCGCGGGCGAAAAGCGCTGCTGCATCCTCGCCGGGCCGGTGCTCGCCAAGAATGATCCTGTGGCCAACCTGGAAAAAGGTCCGATCAAATACCCGCTCAAGTTTTGGAAAGTCATTGCCGTGGTCAACGGCACCGGCGCGAACAAGAAGCTCACCACCTACGGTTTTTTATTCGATCAGCGGGACGTGGTGGACAAGTTCGGCATCGAATTCACGCCCGGCATATTTGCGCGTTACCAGAAGAAGCTCACCGAGATCACCGAGCTCAGCGGCGTGGTCTTCGCCAAATCATTGCGGGACGCGGACGACAAAAAGTAGGCTCGAGCCGCTCTCTCAGAACCCGAGGCGCGAGCCGCCTCTCGCCTCACGGAGGTGCGCTCAAAGCGGCCATCGCTTCGCGGGCCAGGCGCACGAGTTCCCAATACGGCGGCACATAGCCGCGTTGCTTTCGGAAGGCCTCTGCGCTTTCGATCACGCGTTTCTGGATGGCGACGTAACGCTTCTTGAAACGATCCACGCGCAGCGCCGTGGTAGCGCTCATGCCCTCAGGCACGGGGCCAACTTTGCCAAACCAATTCAAGCCCACACTCCAGGCCTTGGCCAGGCGCACCGCCGGCAGCATCCAGCGGTTGTGCCCGAGGCGTTCGCCGCGTTCCGCGCTTTCGAGCATTGCGTCCACGACGGCGTTGTCCACGTGATCCTTGAACAACGTCGCCGGATCGCGCCACTCCGCCACCACTGTCAGTTGCGGATCGTATTCCAGGTCGGACGGTTCCTGCGTCTCAAAATGACGCACCCCGAGCGCCGCCAGCCACGAAGTCACCCCGGGAGTCGAGAGATGAGAGCGACACGACCACAGTGTCATTCCCTTTGCGCGATACGCGGCCGCGGCGACCTCGGAACAAAACTGTTTCGTCGGATCGTTGCCATCCATGGCGAAGTCGTAGGGGATGTGCCGGGCGAGCGCGTTGCTCAAGGCCAGTGTGGCCGCCTGGTGCGGCAACCCTGGATCAGTGATGAGTGCCGGCAGGTTTGGGCGCAGCCGCAGCACCATGACGCGAAGTTTGATCTCGGCGAGATACGCGGCGAGCGACCGCACGCCGACTCCGCTCTCGATGTGCGCTTCAATGACGGAAACTTGCTTCGTCTGTTCATCCACGTGCGCCAGCGCGATGTGCGAAAAGTTTCCGGGAAAATCGTTGCCGCGCGCGATCAAGGCCGACGTGGCCGCGCCGCCGCGGGAAACCAAAATGTCGCCGCTGCGCAAGGTCGCGCCCGTCGCCGCCGTCTCCAGCAGCGCAAAGAGGTTCGTGCGATTCGGGGAATCCGTTGCCGGTGGCGATTGCAGCAGCACTTCCTCCACCGCCGCCCGGCTGCCGTAGAGCAGGCGATAAATTTGTTGCCGGGCGGCGGTGGAATCCAGCGGCCAGTTTTCCGACTGGCGCTTGACCAGCGTTCGCATCCGTTCGGCCGCGCCCAGCAAATCCGGCAACCGCTGCGGTTGCGTGGCGGCCAGGGGCGCGAGTTCAAAGAAGGCATTCTCCAGCTCCCGCAATGGTGGCGATTGCGGCGGGACATTGGTTTCGCCCAGTGGCAGCAACGCGTGCTCGAACTGATCCAGCGCCTGATTGAACCGGGCTGCCCGTTCGCCTTGGTCCAGTACTCGTGCCTGAAGATATCGCGCCTCCAACGCGGACCAGAAGGCGTCGCGATTCCACAGGAAAACCTCTTTCCCCGCGCCTTCGGGCGGGGGCGGCGACGTTTCCGGAATCATCAACAAGCCATACGCGACGCCGAGAAGCAGAGCGCCGCGGGCTGCGATCTGTTTCCAGCGCCGTGGACCGGCAACAGGAGTCGTCATCCGTGGAGGTTAAAGACGGCGTGGTTGTGGATTCAAGCGCGCTGAACTTTGCACTTTGAACTTCCATCCTCGCCCCGTAGCCTGCGCCCATGTCAGCGGGCCAAGTTGATGTCAAATACGTCGCGCACCTCGCGCGCCTCGCGCTCACGCCGGAAGAGGAAAAGAAATTCGGCGACCAGCTCGGGCACATCCTCGAACACATTGAGAAGCTCAAGGAACTAGACGTGACGAACGTCGAGCCGACCGCCCATGCCGCGCCACGCGTGAACGTGACCCGCGCTGACGAAGTCCGCCCCTCGCTCCCGCACGATGACGCCCTCCGCAATGCACCGGCAAAAGCCAACGGTCTGTTCATGGTGCCGAAAATCGTGGAATGATTGATGGCATATGGCCTGGGTTGCCTTGACCTGTCCGCAGTGTGGCGCGCCGTTGCCGCGCGTGGCGCTGTGGCGGTCGGTCAAATGTCAGTCGTGCGGCGACCTCATCAACAAAACGGAATCGGTCGTCACGCGTGATTCGTTTCGCCAGGCCTTGAACCGGGCGCGTGAAGGTTTGGCCGGTCAAAGCGCGGTGTCCTGTGGTGATGCGCGCTATCAGTTGCTGGCGACGTTGGGTATCGGGGAAATCTCCCAGGTTTATCTGGCAAGTCGGATCGTTTCCTTGCCTCTGCTGGTGACGCTCAAAATTTCCACCGCTCCGGCGGCGGCATCCCGTTACGCGCGCGAGGCGCAAGTCGCTCAGGAATTGCAACTCCTCGCTGGCAACGGCGCCGGTCACTATTTCTCGCGCCTGTTGCCCGACGTCGTTGCGCGCGGAGCCGTGGACGGTGATCCGAGCAAACAAGCCTTGGTGCTGCGGCATCCGAGCGGGTATTGGGGCAGCCTGGCGGCTTTGAACGATCATTTCGGTTTCGGGATTGATCCGCGCCATGCGGTCTGGATTTGGCGACGCCTGCTGGAAGTGTTGAATTTTCTTCACAGCCACGGCTGGTCCCACGGCGATGTCTGCCCGGAGCACGCGCTGGTTCATCCCCAGAACCACAGCGTCCGCCTGATTGGTTGGGCGGCGGCCAAGAGTGGTGCGGAACCGGCGCAGAAAATCGCCGATCTATGCCGCAGCGCGCGCGTCGTGCAAGTATTGCTGGCCGGGGAAAGTCCTTCCGGTGCTTTCCCGCCCGGCGTCCCGTCCGGGCTGGCGGAACTGGTCACAAAAGCCGCCACGGACGAGGAGTTTTGCCGCACGCAAGGCGCGGCGGGTTTGGATGCCTTGCTGCAAGCCGAGGCAAGGACCGCGTTTGGTCCGCCGACGTTTGTGCCGCTGGTGATGTGACGGTGCCAATCAACCACTGAACCAACCACAAAATTATGGGCTACGGAAATTATTCGGCAGCGGCTCATGCCGCGCTTACCGCCGGTCGCGCGCACAAAGGTGGATCGGAAGTCTTCACGCAGCGCCAGTGTCATCCGCTGATGAATCCCACGGGCCTCAAGGTGCGCGAGTGCCGGGATAGTGCGAATCATCCGGATTCGCTCGGCATCGTTTTCGCACTCGATGTGACCGGCTCCATGGGCGACATCCCGCACCTGCTCGCCACGAAGGAACTGCCGAATTTCATGAAGCTCCTCACGGCGTGCGGCGTGGCGCATCCGCAATTGATGTTCATGGCCGTCGGAGACGCCAATTCCGATCAGGCCTCGCTGCAAGTCGGGCAATTCGAAAGCACGGCGGAACTCATGGATCAGTGGCTGACCTGGAGTTTCCTCGAAGGCGGCGGCGGGGGCAGCGGCGAGGAGAGCTACGATCTCGCGTTCTATATCGCCGCCCAGCACACCGACATGGACAACTGGGTGAAGCGGAAAAAGAAGGGTTACCTCTTCCTCACCGGCGACGAGAATCCGTATCCCGCCGTCTCCCGGCATCACATTGATGCGCTCGTGGGTGAGAAATTGGATGAAGACATTCCGATTGATGAGGTGATCGCCGCGGCGGCCGAGACGTATCACGTTTTCTTTCTCATTCCCGACCTGCCGCGCCGCCAGCGCTGTGAGGCGCGTTGGCGGAAACTTCTCGGCAATCACACCATTTGCATGGAATCGCCGCTGGACACCTGCGCCGTGGCGGCGGCCATCGTGGGGCTCACCGAGAAGCTGATCCCCGACCTCGATGCGCTGGGCGGAATCCTGTCGAGCCATGGCTTCAATCGCGAGCACGTCGGCTCCACGATCCGCGCGCTGGAGGATTACGCCGCGCTGCTGAAGCTGCCGCCTTCAAAGCTGGTTCATTCCACAACTTCCTCGGCCAGCAAATGGTGGAAGCGGTTGTTTCAATAACCGTCCAGCCGCGTGAGCGCGACGCGCTATGCTTCCGTGCTGGGGCTGGGCTTCGGCGATTGCGGGAAGGGCCTCTTCGTTGACGCGCTGACGCGCCATTGGCAGGCGCACACCGTGGTTCGCTGCAACGGCGGCGCGCAGGCCGGTCATAATGTCGTGACGCCGGCGGAAGCAAACTCACCTTCGCGCCATCACACGTTTTCCCAGTTCGGCGCGGGAACCTTTGTGCCTGGTGTGCGCACCCTGTTGGTGGATCCGATGATCGTTCATCCCACAGCCCTGCTCGTGGAGGCGGAGGCGCTGGCCCGGGCCGGCGTCACGGACGCGCTGTCGCGCCTGACGATTGATGGGCAATGCCGGATCACGACGCCGTTTCATCAAGCTGCGGGCCGCTTGCGCGAGCTGCTGCGCGGCGACGCTGCGCACGGCACTTGCGGCGTGGGCGTCGGAGAGACGGTTCGTCACGCGCTGGAGCATCCGGGTCAGGAAATTCGTTACGCCGATCTCGCCCCCTCCAATCCGCGCAACCCGGGATCGCTGACGGACCGATTGCAAACAATTCGCCAGACGATACTGGCCGAGCTTTTGCCCCAGTGCCGGAGCGGTATTGCTGTCGCCGTGACCCGCGAGGTTGAACTGCTGAACGATGAAGCCTTGGCCGCGAAATGGCTGGCGAGTGCGAACGCGTTGGCGCGCCAATGTCCGCCGGCTGCGCCCGAGGAAATCCGCCGGCAATTAACGCAGCCGGGCTGCGTCCTCTTCGAAGGCGCTCAAGGTGTGCTCCTCGATGAATGGCGCGGTTTCCATCCGCACACAACCTGGAGTTCGATCAACACCGCGGCGGTGGATCGCGTCGCGTCGCGTTTCGGCATCGCCTCAGCCATCGAACACCTCGGCGTCCTGCGCACGTATCTCACCCGGCATGGGGCTGGACCGCTGCCGACTCACGATACTTCGTTGGACGCAGTTTTGCCCGAGCCGCACAATGCTGGAGCCGGCTGGCAGGGCGACTTCCGCCGCGGGCATCCGGATGCCGTCTTGTTGCGCTACGCCCTGGCCGCGGTCGGATCGTTGTCCGGTTTGCTGATCAGTCATCTCGACATTTTTCAACGCGGCGTGTCCTTGAAATGGTGCGAACGATATGCTGTTGCGCCCTCGTTGCCGCAATGGCCGCGCTACCTGGAGCAGCTTCCGGTCGGCGGACCGGCGGACTTGGAGCATCAAAGTTCGCTGACGCATTTGCTTCGGAACAGTTGCCCGCAATACTGCCCCGAACCGATTCGTTCGGAGTTGGAATTCCGAAAGCGCATCGCTTCCCTCACCGACCTTCCTGTCCGTTTTGCCTCGCGTGGACCGACGTTTGCTGACGTGTGTGCGAACTGAGGATTGCGTCCGGCTGACGCGGTGGGTTTCGTCTGTAAAAGCACTTCAAGCGTTGAAAAGGCAGCACAACCACACTGGAATCTTTGCATCGTGCCAGCTACCGTTCGTTTGATGCCGCACCAATCCGACAACATTTTTGCCGGCACGCAGGTCGTTGCTCTCATCGAAGTGCGTGGTCCGAGCAATTCGCTCGTGCATCCGCGTGGCGCTGTTGGTGTTGTTACGCGAACCCCTGCGGTGGCCGGAGAAAAATTTCTTGTCCGTTTTCCTGATGGCTTCGAAGGTTCATTCGCTCACGAGCAACTCGAAGTGCTCAAACACTTCAAAGATCGACTGGGCAGTAGTCTTCCCGATTTCAACCTCGAACAGTTCATCATCTATCGGTGTGTGGTTGGCTCGCGTGCCTATGGGCTGGAAACCGATGCATCCGATACCGACTACCGCGGCGTTTACCTCGCACCGGCCGATATACAGTGGTCGCTCCACGGCGCGCCGGACCAATTCGAGGACAACGCCACGCAAAGCTGCTACTGGGAATTGCAGAAGTTTCTCACAATGGCGCTTAAGGCGAACCCGAACATTCTCGAATGCCTTTACTCTCCCATGGTTGAAAAAGCCACTGCGCTCGGCCAAGAACTGCTGGCCCATCGTCCGGCATTTCTCAGCCAAATGGTTTTCCAGACCTTCAACGGTTACGCCATGTCACAGTTCAAGAAGATCGAGCAAGACATTCGAAATTCTGGGGAGATCAAATGGAAGCACGCGATGCACTTGCTACGGCTGTTACTCACTGGCGCGGCCACGTTGCGGGAAGGTTGTGTGCCAGTACGCGTTAACTTGCACCGCGACCGCTTGCTCGCCGTCAAACGCGGTGAACTCTCGTGGGCCGAAGTGAACGACTGGCGGCTCGAACTGCATCACGATTTCGAACATGCGCTGGCGGAAACCAAATTACCCGAACGCCCGGATTACGATGCGGCCAATCGCTTCCTGATCAAAGCACGACGACACGAATCAAAAAGGCATGATCATTGACCCACGCCTTCATCGTATCGTCGCGGCGCAGCCGTATCCGTTGTTGTTCGCCACCATCAGCGGCGCGCATCTTTACGGGTTTCCGTCACCGGACTCGGACTTTGACCTGCGTGGGGCGCACGTTTTGCCGCTTGAAAAAATCGTTGGCTTGGATGTCCGCGAGGAAACCGTCGAGGATTCCCGCGTCATCGAAGGCTTGGAGATGGACATCGTGAGCCATGATGTGCGGAAGTTTTTCGGGTTGCTGCTGAAGAAAAATGGATACGTGCTGGAACAACTTTTCTCACCTCTCGTCGTTTACACAACATCGGAGCACGTTGAGCTGAAGGCTTTCGCGCAGGGCTGTATCACGAAACATCACTCGCACCACTATTTCGGCTTCGCGGAGACGCAGTGGAAACTATTCCTAAAAGAATCACCGCGTCGTGTTAAGCCCTTGCTTTACGTCTATCGCGTGCTGCTCACGGGCATTCATCTGATGCAAACAGGCCACGTGGAGGCTAATCTGGTCACGCTGAATGGAGAATATCGCCTGCCTTACATCTCCGATCTCGTTGCGCGGAAGTTGGCCGGGCCTGAGAAATCCACGATGGCAGACGCGGACATTGCGTTTCACGAATCAGAATACCAACGTTTGAGAGCCGAATTGCAGGCGGCGCATGACGCGAGCCGGTTGAGGGAATTGCCAAGCGACGAAACCCGGGCGGCGTTGAACGATTTGCTGGTGCGCGTACGGACGCGGGGGCTGGCAGCGGCGTAGGACAGGCGTCGCGCCTGTCTCCATTTTCAATGCACCGCCATGTGGCGCGAGCACTCTTGAACTTCGAAACAGGCGCGACGCCTGTTCTACGTTTCAAAACTCCGCATTGCCCGGCGTGCGGGCAAAGGGAATCACATCGCGGATGTTCGCGACGCCGGTGAGAAACATCAGCAAGCGCTCGAAGCCGAGGCCGAAGCCGGCGTGCGGCACGGTGCCGTATTTCCGCAGGTCGGAATACCACCAGTAATCTTTCTCGTTCAGCTTGTGGAACTTCATGTTCTCGGCGAGTTGCGCGGGGCGTTCCTCGCGTTGCGCGCCGCCGATAACTTCGCCGATGCCGGGCACGAGCAC
>CAYWCK010000123.1:0-12648 GCA_964456685.1 uncultured Bifidobacteriaceae bacterium
GTGGAAAGTTGTGCGAGCAGCGAGCCATCCACGAACTCGACCATCGAATGGACGATGCTTTGGGGATGCACCAGTACGCCGACGCGGTCCATTTCAATATCGAAAAGACACCGGGCTTCGATCATTTCCAGCCCTTTGTTGAACAACGTCGCCGAATCAATAGTGATCTTCCGGCCCATGACCCAGGAGGGATGCTTGAGGGCACGTTCGACGGTGATCTCGCCGAATTTTTCCCCGGGCCAGGCGGACTTATCCCGGAACGGGCCGCCGCTCGCCGTCAGCCACAGCTTGCGGACGGATTCGGGCGGCTTGCCATCGAGACATTGAAAGATGGCTGAATGTTCGCTGTCCACCGCGAGGACTTTTACTCCGTGCTTGCGGGCTTCGCGCATCACGATTTCCCCGGCCATGACGAGAATTTCCTTGGAGGCCACGGCGATGTCCTTGCCAGCACGGATCGCTGCGAGCGCGGGTTGCAATCCCGCCGTGCCGACAATGGCGATGAGGACGATGTCGGCCGCCGGGAGCGTCGCGAGTTTCAACAGGCCGTCGTTGCCGGAATAGACTTCGCAGGCGGTGCCAAAAGTGTCGCGGAGTTCCTGCGCCTTGGCCGGATCGCTGATGGAAATGGCGGCCGGCTGGTGTTTGCGGGTTTGTTCGACCAGCAACTCGGCGTTATTGCCAGCGGCGAGGGCCAGCAAGCGGATCCGATCCGGCAGGTCCTCCGCCACCTTGACGGTGCTGGTGCCGATCGAACCGGTGCTGCCGAGGAGAACAACGTTTTTCATGGATGAGTCAGAACGTGCCGCAGGTAGAGATACATGATGGGCGCATTGAACAACAGGCTGTCCAGCAAGTCGAGGATGCCACCGATACCGGGAAAGAGCCGGCCGGAGTCTTTCACGCCGGCTTCGCGTTTGAACAGCGATTCAATCAAGTCGCCGATGACCGCCGTCGAACTCAACACCACGCCGAGAATGATGGCGTGCAGCGGTTTCATGCCGGGCATCTTTTCCCCGAGGAAATGCGTGAAGGCAAGACTGGCCAGCGTCGAAACCACGATCGCGCCGCCGAAACCCTCCCACGTCTTGCCGGGACTGATGCGGGGAATCAGCTTGTGCTTGCCGATGAGCGAGCCGACGGCATACGCGCCGGAATCACTGAACTTGGTCACGATAATGAAGTAGAGCACGTAGTATTTGCCGTGGTCGCCGATGCCGGGGAAGAAATTGATTTTCTGAATGAAGTTCAACAGCCACGGAACGTACATCAGCCCGAAGAGCGTCGTGGAAATGGCGAGGATGCCGGCGGTGTTGCTTTTCGACACGAATTGTCGCACGCACAAGCCGAGCACGAACAGGATGAGGAAGCTCGCTTCAAAATCGTTCACCCGCGCCGGCGAATCGTGAATGCCCAGCAGGCCACGGCAGTGGAGGAAGGTGCCGCCCATCAACAAAATGCCGCCAAATAATCCCCACCATTTGAAACATATCAGGTCGCGCTTTTGCACGAGGCCGTAAAACTCCGCCAGGCCGAAGCCGGCGAGGGCGATCATGATGATCAGGAAAACGTAATCGGAGAGCAGTTGGTGGCCCGAAAACATCGCGGCAATGATGACGCTCCAGAGAATCACCGTGCTGACCATCCGGCGGGCGAAGATTTTCGCTTTGGAGGGCGGCGGTGCGGGCGCAGGCATGTCGGTCATCCCGCAAAAATTAGCCATTCACCGTCCGGTTGCCAAATTGAAAGCCCACCGGACTGCGGTTGAGATCTGATCGAACGTGGGTTGGGATTTCACTGGAATTTCCCGCGCCACAACTTCATTGTTTCAATCGAGCCAGCCGAGCAATCAGTGGCCTCAGAGCGGATTCACGCCGGCTGGACCTAAAATGAAATTTTCCATCGAGCGCAAGGTGAACGTCCTGCTGGGGGTGGCTCTGGTTTTGGGGCTGCTTCTGGGTGCGATGCTGATATACCAGCGGCTGCCCGCGATGGTCATTGGAGGGTTTGCAATCTTTGTCGCGGTGGTTGTGGGCACGCTGATCAGTCTGCGGCGTGATTGGTCACGCCAGCGCCGAGGGGAGGAGGAGTTGCTGCGAGCGAACGAAGCGTTGCAAGCGAGCGCTAGTCAGGCCGCCGACATCGTTGCTGTCGCGAGGGATGGCCTGCTGACAGTTGATGAGCACAACCTGATTGTGCGCGTCAATGCCGCCGCCGAGGAGATGTTTCGACGCAAGGCAGCGGATCTGATCGGGCAGCAGCTCGATCAACTACTCCCGGAGCGCTTGCGGCCTGGCCAAGGTGAGGTCTTACGGGCCTTTGGTTATACCGGTGAGACCGGCCAAAGTTCAAAGAGTCTCAGCCGAATCCGCGGCCTACGCGGCGATGGTCAGGAGTTTCCAATGGAGGCCGCAATGGCCCGGGTGTCCGCGGGTGGCCGGCAATTCTTCATCGCCATTTTGCGCGATGTCACAGAATTGCAGCGGGCGGAACAGCTGCTCGAGGAGCGTAGCGAAATTCAAAGCCGGCTTTCCAAAATTTTCAACGCGACGCCGGGCGTGATCTATTCGTTCCGACTGCGGCCGGATGGAAGCATGAGCCTGCCTTTCGCCAGTCCGGCGCTCGAGACTCTTTGCGGCCTTTCCCCGGAGCAACTCGCGGCGGACGCTGGCCCGCTGCTGGCCCGGGTGCACCCCGAAGATCTCGCGGAATTCCGTGCCGGCATCCTCGATTCAGCAAATGCAATGAGGCCGTTGCGCCAAGTCTTCCGATATTGTCACCCGGTTCTCGGCGAGCGGTGGGTGGAGGCGCAATCGGTGCCCGAGCGCGAGCCGGACGGCAGCACGCTATGGCACGGTTCAGTCAACGAAATCACGGACCATAAGCGCAACGAAGAACAACTGCGTTACCAGTTATATCTGCTGAAGAGCATCACCGACAAGGCGGCGGAGTGCATTTTCGTGACCGATGCCCAGGGACGGGTGACGTTCATGAACCCGGAGGCGGAACGCGTGTTTGGCTTTTCGCAGTTGGATTTGCTCGGGGCCTCGTTGCACGAGCGGATTCATCATCATCACCCGGATGGTCGGGAATTTGCTGAAGCCGATTGCCCGATCCAGGGCTCATTGCGCGTGTCGGATGGCCGCCGGAATCAGGAAGCGGTGTTTTTCCGCAAAGACGGTACGCCGCTGGAGGTTTTGTATTCCAGCGCGCCGATCGAAGTTGATGGGCAGCGCGTGGGGGTGGTGCTGGTGGTGCGCGACATCGGCGAGCGCAAGCTGGCGGAGGAGGCGCTGCGGGCATCGCATACTCAATTGGAAACCGCGCAGGAACTCGCCCAGATGGGCAGCTTCCAGGTGGACCTGCGCACCATGGCGCTGACTGCGTCGCGACCGCTCTGTCGCCTGCTCGGATTGGATCCGCAATCTCCGCCCGCCCGTTTAGAACGGCTGATCGAGTTCGTCCATCCCGAGGATCGCGTGCGCTTTTTTGTGCGCCAGCGCCGCGGCCAGGCCAAGGGACGCGTCGAAGCTTTTGATTTTCGCAGCAATCCTCTGTTGGGGTCCCAGCGAAGTTTCGCCGCGGTCTTCGATCTTGAAACCGATGCCGAAGGGGCCGCCACGGGTTATACCGGGACGATTCTGGATATCACAGAGCGGCGGCAGGCGGAGGTCAGCCTGCGCGAGAGCGAAGAACGCTTGCGGCAGATTGCGTCCACCTTGCGGGAGGCCATTTGGCTGGTGGATTCGCAGACCCAGCGGGTTCTCTACGTCAACCAGTCCTTTGAACGCATTTGCGGGCGGGCCTGCGCCGAGTTTTACGACAACCCGGACGCGTTCAATGAAATCATCCATCCCGACGATCGCGACCGCGTGCTGCGGGCCTACTTTAACGGCGCATCGGTCGGCGCGATGGAGGAACGGCACCGGATCATTCGCCCGGACGGCGAGGTGCGGTGGGTGCAGGGCCGCACGGTGCCGGTCAAAAACGGCGCGGGTGAAACCTACCGCATTGCCTCGGTTCTTGAGGACGTGACGAAACGGGTGGAAGCCGAGCGCCTCCAGCGCAGCCTGGAGGAGCAACTCCGTCAGGCACAGAAAATGGAGGCCATTGGGACGCTGGCCGGCGGCATCGCGCACGACTTCAACAATGTGCTGGCGGGCATTCTCGGCAGCGTGGAATTGGCGCGCATGGAAATTCCCGGCGACCATCCGGCGCAACAATTCCTGCAGCCGATTTTTGTGGCTTCGAACCGCGCCCGGGAACTGGTGCAACAGATTCTTACTTTCAGCCGCCGGCAGGACAGCGAGAAGGTGTTGATGCAGCTTCAGCCCATCGTCACCGAATGCGTCAAGCTCCTGCGCTCCACGATTCCGGCCATGGTGCGCATCACCTATCACGTGGACCGCAAGTGTGGGCCGGTTCAAGCCGACCCGATTCAGATTCATCAGGTGATGATGAACATCTGCACCAACGCCTGGCATGCCCTGCCGCAGGCCGATGGACACATTGATGTCACTCTGAGCGAACTGGAAGTGGACGCCTTGGGGGCGGACCGGCACCCCGATTTGTTGCCCGGACCGTATGCACGGCTTTCGATCAAGGACAACGGTCACGGCATGGAGCCGGCGGTGCTGCAGCGGATATTTGAACCGTTCTTCACCACCAAACCCTCCGGCAAGGGCACAGGTCTCGGCCTCTCAGTGGTTCACGGTATCATCAAAGCGCATCGCGGCGCGGTGCTTGTCGAATCCGAGCCCGGACGCGGCTCCACATTCTATATTTATCTCCCAATTCAGTCCGTCAGCGCCACCGAGACCACCAGCACTCCCAAGGAGATTGCCCAAGGACGAGGCGAGCGCATCTTGTTCGTGGACGACGAGCAGAATCTGGCTGCGGTCACCGAAAAAGTCCTGACCCGGATCGGCTATCAGGTGACCCGCTTCAGCCGCTCCATCGAAGCGCTCGAACATTTCCGCGCGCATCCCGACGATTTCGATTTGGTGATAACCGACCTCGCGATGCCGGGCATGTCCGGCACCGATCTGGCCTCGGCCATTATGCAACAGCGAGGTGGGTTGCCGATTCTGCTGATCTCCGGTTTTGTAGATCCGGTCGTGCAAGAGACGGCCCATGTCATTGGCATACGCGAAGTGCTGAATAAGCCACTTTCCATCGAAGCGCTGAGCGAAGCCGTGGGGCGTGCGCTCGTCGGCGCTGTATCCTCCAACGCTTCCTGAAGTTCCCTTGCCTCCGCATTCGCTCCGACGGCTCCTGGAGCGATCGTAATTTTTCATCAAGCCGCCGGGAATTCCAACCGATAGTGCGTTGAGCGTTGGCGTTTGCCGACCTTTCGGCAAGTCGAGCGCGATTTGGGCGAATCGATATATGGCAACTCAACTGGAGGAACGGGGTGCATCCAGCACCCAAAAGCTGGCTGGAAAGTATCTTACTTTCGCCATTCAAGGGGAATCCTATGGCGTGGATGTGCTGCGCATTCGCGAGATTATCCGTCTCACGAACATCACCACCGTGCCCCAGATGCCCACCTATGTGCGCGGCGTCATCAATCTGCGCGGCAAGATCATTCCCGTGATGGATTTGCGGCTTCGGTTCGGATTTTCCGACGTTCAGAACACGGAACAGACATGCATTGTGGTGGTGCAGGTTCAATTAGCCGATGGCAAACCAACCCAGATGGGGCTGATCGTGGACGGGGTGGAGGAGGTCCTGAATCTGACGGCGGCGGACATTGAGGAGACACCGGATTTTGGCAGCGCCCTCTCGACGGAGTACATGGTTGGTATGGCCAAGGTTAAAGGAGCAGTGAAGACGCTGTTGAATATTGACCGCGTGTTGTCAGGGGAGGCGGTCCAGCAAATCGCCCTGGCGCTTGGCCGGTGAGATTTTCCGGCGCGGGAGGTATGGAACACCGATGAAACTGCAAACAAAACTTCTGGTCGGCCTGCTGGGTGGCTTGCTCGTCGCTTACGTCGCGACCGCGGTGATCCAACGCTATTTCAACCTGCGCGCGCTGACCCGGTTCGCGAAACAAAGTTCCAAGGGTGAGGAAGCCCGGCAATGGCAATGGGTTGAGACCCTCCGCCATGCCGTGTTTGCCAACCTGCTCGACGCCATGTCCGCGGGTGACATGGATAAGTTCCAGAAAATCCTCAACGCGCAGCGCGACGTGCCGGGTTTGCAGGAACTTTCGCTGGCGGATCACAATGGGCGCGTCGCCTACTCCTCCATTCCGGCGCGAATGAAGCAGCAGCTTCCGGCGGAACTGAGCCGCGAATTGCTTGCGAGCAACAACGTCGTCCGCCGCCGGACTGAGTCGTCACTGGAACTCCACTATCCACAAGTTGCAGAGAAAAGCTGCATGGAATGTCACACCGAACTCAAGCAAGGTCAGGTTTTGGGAGTGATAACCATGCGGTTCTCCACCGCGCCGCTGCAGAAGGCGGAACAAGGATGGCTGGATTTCAACTCGCAATTTCGTCAGTCGAATCTCTGGACGTCCGTGTTTTCGTTGGTCGGTTTGCTGTTGGTGGTCGCCGCTTTGGTCAGTGTCGCCGTTCACTTCCTGATGGCCAGACCCATTAAACGTGTCACCACGGCCATCGCCGAGCATGCGGCAATGGTTGAGGCCGGCGCGGCCGCGGTCGGACAGTCGAGTTCAGCCTTGGCTCGCGATGCGAGTACCCAGGCCGCCTCCATCGAGGAAACCAGCGCGTCGCTCGAGGAAATGTCCTCGATGACGCAGCGCAACACCAAGCACGCGCTGCAGGTGGACGCGCTCACCAAGGAAGCCCGCCGGGCTGCGGACACCGGTGTGGAACAGATGCGCCAGATGAACCTGGCCATGGAAAGTATTGGCGCCGCGAGTGACGACATTGCGAAAATCATCAAGACGATCGATGAAATCGCCTTTCAGACCAACATCCTGGCTCTAAATGCGGCAGTTGAAGCCGCCCGGGCCGGGGAGGCCGGCATGGGCTTTGCCGTGGTCGCTGACGAAGTCCGCGCGCTCGCACAACGCAGCGCCAAAGCCGCCAAGGAAACCGCGGAGAAAATCGAAGGCGCCATCCAGCGCACGGCACAGGGGGTGCAAATCTCCGGCGAAGTCGCAGCCGCTCTCAATGGCATCTTGCTCAAGGCCCGGGAACTGGAAACGCTCGCCGCCGAAGTCGCGAATGCCTCCCGTGAACAAAACAATGGGGTCAAGCAGATCAATCAGGCCGTTGTCCAGATGGATCAACTCACCCAAAACAACGCCGCTTCGGCCGAGGAGGGCGCGGCGGCAGCGGAGCAACTCAGCGCGCAAGCCACCAGCTTGCGAAATGATGTCCTCGAATTGGAGGTGTTGATCAGCGGATGTGAGGTCGCATCTGAGCACGGGCAGCCGACCACCACCGCGGCCGCGAAAACTTATGCCCGCGGTTGGTCACCCATAGCGGTGGCCAAGAAAACTCCCAGTCGGGCCGCATCCGCGGATCCGCGGCGCCACCGGGAGAACCCGGCCACAGCCGAAACTCCTCTGCCGGGCGAAGTGTCGGCGTCCTGAGCGTTGCCCAATCTTGCCACGCTGCCCGACGGTTCATACCCTGCCGGCGTGCATTCCCACGCCGAATCGCTGCTGGATTTGCTGAAGCGCTTTTTCGGTTTCAGTTCCTTCCGACCTTTACAGGAAGAAATTATTCGCGATGCGCTTGCCGGTCGCGATGTCCTGGCGATTCTGCCGACGGGGGGCGGGAAGTCGCTTTGCTTTCAGCTCCCCGCGCTGGTGAAGCCGGGGCTGACCGTCGTGGTTTCGCCGCTCATCGCCTTGCAGAAAGATCAGGTGGACGCACTGCAAGCGGCCGGAGTATCGGCGACTTATCTCAATTCATCGCTTGCTGCCGGGGAAGCGCGTCCGCGGCTGCGTGGTCTGCACAACGGTGAATTCCGCCTCCTCTACGTCGCGCCCGAACGTTTGATGCTGTCCGGCTTTCTCGAGGACTTGAAAAAGTGGAATGTAAATCTGTTCGCGATTGACGAGGCGCATTGCATCAGCGAATGGGGGCACGATTTTCGACCCGAGTACCGGCAGCTCGTTACTTTGCGCGACCACTTTCCCGGCGTGCCGTTCATGGCGCTCACCGCGACGGCGACGGAACGTGTGCGTCGCGACATCATCGGCCAGTTGCACCTGCACGCGCCCGCGGATTTCGTGGCAAGTTTCAACCGGCCGAATCTTACCTACCGCGTCTCGGGCAAGACCGGCGCCTATGGGCAGTTGTTGGAATTCATCCGTGCGCGGCCACGTGAAGCGGGCATCATTTACTGTCAGGCTCGCAAGACCACGGAGAATCTGGCCAGCAAACTCAGCGTGGACGGGGTGCCGTCCGCGGCGTATCACGCGGGTTTGACCGCCGACGAACGCACCAAGAACCAGGAAGCCTTTCTGCGCGACGAGGTGCGGGTGATCTGCGCGACCATCGCTTTCGGCATGGGCATCAATAAACCGAACGTGCGGTTCGTGATTCATTACGATCTGCCGAAGAACATTGAGGGATATTACCAGGAGACCGGTCGGGCGGGACGCGATGGATTGCCAAGCGAGTGCCTTTTGTTGTTCAGCCCTGGCGACCGCGTGAAGCAGATGCGGTTCATTGACGAGAAGCCGGATGCGAAAGAGCGCGAGATCGCCCGCGCCCAATTGGAGCAGATGTTGCATTACGCCGAGATCGCGTCCTGCCGCCGCTCGGCCTTGCTGGGGTATTTCGGAGAGACAGCTGCCGGGGACAACTGCGGCGGGTGCGACAACTGTCTCTCACCGCGAGCCACTTGGGATGGCACCATTGCCGCGCAGAAGTTTTTGTCCTGCGTGTATCGCATTCATGAGAAGAGCGGATTTGGGGTGGGTTTGCAGCACGTCGTTGAAGTTTTGTGCGGTGCGGAGACGGAGAAGATTCGCAAGTTCGGTCACCAAACGCTCTCGACCTACAACATCGGCGGCGAACACGGTCGGGCGGAATGGGGTGCGATTGGCCGCGAACTGGTGCGGCTCGGTCTGCTGTTCCAGAACCCGGAGAAGTTCCACATCCTCGAACTCACGGACGCCGGGCGCGCTGCGCTCAAATCGCGACAGAAGATCACGCTAACCAAACCGGTGAGTGCCCCGCCGGCGATGGCGGATAAGCATCGCGCGGGTGAAATCGCCTGCGACGAAGGGCTGTTTGAAAAACTGCGCACCTTGCGCAAGGAATTGGCCGACGCGCGCGGCGTGCCGCCGTACATCGTCTTTTCCGACGTGGCGCTGCGGCAAATGGCGCGGCATTACCCCGCGAACGAAGCGGAGTTTGCGCGCATCAACGGCGTGGGCGAAAAGAAGCTGCGCGAGTTCGGCGCGCGCTTCATGCATGAGATCGCGGCCCATCTGCGAGCCAACGCGCGCCAGGTTTTTGCCGACGATCCCTTGGTCGGAACGCTTGGTGCACCACGCGCGCGGTATCATTGAAGCCGCGGGCTACGATTCTATGGCTTCTGGCGGCCGCCTCTGGTAGTTAACAGCCCTATGCAATTTCAACCTATCCCGCCCGCGGGTTGGCTGCTTCGGGCAACTTCGTTGTGTTTGATCCTTTCGGGTGGTTTCGTGCCCGCAGCGGCACCTTTGGAACTTGGCTCCCGCCGAGAATTATTTGTGGACCGCGCGCTGATTGATTCTCTGCGCGGCGCCGAATTGCGCCTGCACGAACCGCGCGATGAAGGCAGCGTCCTCAAGTTCGACGCGCCTTGGGAAGGCGAACATTGTGGCTACACCACGGTCATCCGCGATGGCGAACGGTTGCGGCTTTACTATCGCGGCATGCCCGCGGGGGTGAAGGACGGCACCGGCGGCGAAGTGACGTGCGTGGCGGAATCCGCCGATGGCCTGCGCTGGACGAAGCCAAAGCTGGGGCTCTTCGAAGTTCATGGCACGAAGGACAACAACGTCGTGCTCGCGGACGATCCGCCGTTCTCGCACAACTTCAGCCCGATGCTCTATCCCCGACCGGATTGCCCGGCGGGCGAACGCTACAAGGCACTGGCGGGCGTTTCAGAGACCGGTTTGTTCGCTTTCGTTTCCCCGGATGGAGTGCACTGGCGCAAATTGCGGACGGCGGCGGTGATTCCCACGAAAGCGCCGTTCAAGTTTTCGTGGATGTTTGATTCGCAGAACCTCGCCTTCTGGTCGGAGAGCGAGCAGAAATTCATCTGCTATTTTCGCGTGTATGAGCGCGTGCGTCGGATTGCGCGGACCGAAAGCCGCGATTTCGTCAACTGGAGCGAGCCTGTATTGATGACGTATCGGACTGAAGGTCACGATTCGCCGCTCGAGGAACTCTACACCAATCAGACCGAGCCCTATTTCCGCGCACCTCACATTTACCTGGCGGTGTGCGCGCGTTTCGTCCCGGGGCGCCAGGCGATCAGTGACGCGGAGGCCGCGGCGCTCAAGGTGGCGAAAGGTTATCACAAAGATGTCTCCGATGCGGTGTTCATGTCCACGCGCGGCGGCAGTGTGTATGAACGGACGTTTCTCAGCTCCTTCATCCGGCCGGGCATCGGGGCGCGAAACTGGGTTTCCCGGAACAATTATCCTGCGCTTGGCATCATCCAGACGGGCGCAACCGAATTATCGCTCTACGTGAATCAGGATTACGCCCAACCGACGGCACATTTGCGACGTTACTCGCTACGGCTCGATGGTTTCGCCTCGTTGTTTGCGCCGTATGAGGGCGGCGAATTGCTGACCAAATTTTTCAAATTCCGCGGGGATCGGTTGGAGTTGAATTTCTCAACATCAGCCATTGGCGGCATCCGTGTGGAGATTCAGGACGAAGCCGGGCAGGTGATCCCGGGGTTTGCCGCAGCTGATTGCACGGAGATCATTGGAAATGAAATCGCACGCGTCGTGCGGTGGAAAAACAACGCGGATGTTTCCAAGCTCGCCAGCCAACCGGTGCGGTTGCGCTTTGTGCTCAAGGATTGCGACCTTTACTCGCTGCGCTTTGCGGCGGTGACGGGCAATGGTGATTGAACGGTGGCCTGCGTGAAATTTTTTCGCTTCGCAATTTTGCTCGTCCAGTTGTTGCCGCTCGGCCATGTCCGATGCGGCCTGGCTGGAGAAGCCGCTTTGGATTACACGGTGAAACTGGAAACCGTGATGCAGCACGATGACGGCAAGTTTCTCTGGTTTCATCCGCGCGTTGCGGCCGTCTCCACCTTGAGCCCGGGCAATCCGGCCGTGGTGATGACGATTCAAAAGCATTTGAAGGTTTCCGATTACTACTCCGGGTTGCACGTGATGACCCGCGCTCATCCGGACGCGCCGTGGATCGGGCCGACGCTGCCGCCCGAATTGGATTGGGATCAACGGACGAACGGAGTGACGATCAGCGTGGCCGACGTGACGCCGGGCTGGCATCCAACTGCCCGCAAGCTGCTCGCCATTGGTTGCCAGGTGCGCTACAGCCCGAAAGGGGAACAATTGGATGATGTGAGCCGCGCCCACCAAACGGTGTACGCCGTGTTTGAGCCCAAGCATGAAACCTGGTCGCGCTGGCAGGTGCTTGAACTGCCGGCGGACGAGCAATTCAATTTCGCCCGCAACGCCTGTTCGCAGTGGCTCGTGAAAGCCGACGGGTACCTGTTGGTGCCACTCTACATCGGCCGGAATTCGCACGAACCTTTCAGTGCCACCGTGGCCGAATGCCGCTTCGATGGCGAACGACTCGCGTACCTGCGCCACGGTACGGTGCTCAAACTGAATGTCGCTCGCGGACTTTACGAGCCTTCGCTGGTGGCGTATGGCGGAAGGTACTTTCTAACTTTGCGGAATGATGAGCGCGGTTACGTCAGCCTGAGCAGGGATGGCCTGAAGTTTGACGAACCGAAGCCGTGGCAGTTTGACGACGGTGCGGAACTTGGGAGCTACAACACGCAGCAGCATTGGCTGGCGCATAGTGACGGGCTCTTTCTGCTGTACACCCGGCGCGGCGCGAACAATGATCACATCATCCGGAACCGCGCGCCGCTGTTCATGGCGCAAGTTGATCCCGAATCGTTGCGCGTGATTCGGCGCACGGAACGGATCATCGTCCCCGAGCGCGGCGCGGAACTCGGAAATTTTGGCGCGGCTCGCATCAACGCGAAAGAATCCTGGATCACCGTTTCCGAAGGGATGTTCATGAAGGATTCGCGACAACGCGGCGCGGAGGGAGCGACCTTTGTGGCGCGGGTGATTTGGAACAAGCCCAATCTGCTCGGCGCGACTTCGCCTTGAAGGCCGCGCGGCCGATCGAAATACCGGTGGGTGGGCCGAATTATTTTCCCAATGCCACGAGGTAACGCTGAAAGCGCGTGGCGGGTTCGGCCATTTCGAGTTGGAGATAAATCTGGTGGAGGTTACGGCAGATGCGCAGGAACATGCGCCGCGGGCTGACGGGCGACAAGTAATCGTCGCTGATGTCGTAGTTGCCGCGCACCAGGTGGTGGATGCAGTCGGCTTTGGTTAATTGCCGCCCGTGATTGAAAGCATCAATGTAGATTTCCTCTGAACTCGACTGGTAGCGGCAAATGAAATGGCCGGGCAGACCCACTCCCACGACCGGCAGATGCAGC
>CAYWCK010000124.1:0-5960 GCA_964456685.1 uncultured Bifidobacteriaceae bacterium
AGCCCGCGATCGAGACGGTCCCCAGCTTGGTGCCGTTGCGGAAGACCTCGACCGAAGTGCCGCCGGATTTACGCATTTCGATCCGGTCAACCATCAGGCGGAACAGTTGATCCACCCGCCAGCCTTGCTGGTAGAGGGCATAAAAAAAATCTGCCGGCACGGGCTTCAACAAACGATCCGCGAGCTGATCGTCGTTGACGGGAATAAAAGTGAACTGGGGCGTCTTTTCAAAGCCGAGGCCCGGCGTGCCGGTCCAGGCGCCGCTCTGTGGTCGCTCGGACTGGCTGATGGCGTTGCCCATGTTCGCCGTGAACTTGTAACCGGTGGAAATCTGCCCAAGCTTGAGAAAGTAAGTGGGGTGATGTTGCTCGAGGCGCGCGAGATTGAGCAGCATCTGGCGGTTGGCGCTTTCGGCATAAGCGCTTTCATAGCCGCGGAAATCCCCTTTCAACCGCGCGGCGGCGCAGCCGGAAAGACTCACCAATGCCGGCACCGCGAGCAGGCTGCAGCCCAGGCGCAGCAAAGTGCGGTGACGGGCGGCGCGCCGTTTTGCCATCGAACAACCAGTTTCCAAGTTCATGCTTTTGGTCGGGCTGAAATCACTGCGGTTTCACCACCGAGTAATGCAAGCCGTGCCCGACGTATTCCAGAGTAACCAGGCCGCCTTCGGTGTTCATGCCTTTGAGGACGCAGTGAAAAAGGCTGGGTGGCGTGAAGAGTCCCTGACCCGTACCAATCGGACCGGCGACCCCGCGTGCCTTTTGCAACAACGGCGCTAACGCGGCGCGAAAGGCATCATAGCTCGCGTATCTCTTCTCCACCGTGGCGACCAGCTGATCGTAAAGCGACGATACAGCCATGGCTTGAGGGCTGAGCGGCTCCAACGCCATCATTTGCAGCAACCCGGGTTTCATCATCACCAACGCGCGCGCCTGATACGGAGCCAGATCTTCACCCATTTCCTTGCGCGGAAAATCCAGCCGCATAAACGCCTCGACGATGTCCGCCATCGTCATCGGCTTGAAGGCGAGCTTTTGGGATTCCGTTGCGACGTCGGGCGCGTATTCGGCCACGGGTTTTAGGGATTCGAGTTCAGCCAGATTGGCCAGCTGGATCAGGTGCAGCCGAAAGTTGCGGTTGTGCCGCACGAAGTACGAGGTCCGCTGGTCGTCATGCTGATTATGGAGCGCGACCTCGGCTTTGAACTTGTCCCACTCTTCTTTCGAGACGCCGAGTTGCTCCATGCTCTTCGAGTTAAGCGGCACCAGCAGCCCGGCGGTGGTGGAAACAAAAGCCAGCTCCGCGCAATACATGAAATTTTCCGGCCGCTGAAAATATTCCTGCGCCTCCTCGTTACCGGCCACCGCCTTGACCATCATCTTCACATGTTCACGAATTTTTTCCGGCGTGTTCGCCGCCAGCGGATCGCCCCCGTCATAGTTGGGTGGGAAACGGGAAACCGTGTTAAAGCCCACGGCCATCGTCCGGATGTTCTCGATGAACAAGGCCCGAGCCTTTTCCGGCACATAACCGGGCAGCACGGGTTTGGTAAAAATCATCGGGTAATCTCCGGGGCCATTTTCATCGCCGAAGCCGCCTTCCTGATAGTCCTGGGGATTGTTGACGGTGATCACCCCCGGCTGACCGTCCCGCATCACCCCCACGACGATTTCAATGTGGGTGTCCTGCAATTTGATTTCCTCCTTCGCCAACCCGAGGTCTGCCTCACGACCGATCGGCGTAACTAACGGTTTATTCGCCAGATCTCCGGGCAGGAGGCTGCTCTCCGCCGGAGGTTGCATCGTGAACACGCGATGAAACGGCCGGTGATGCTTGATCGCGAATCCAATCGCACCAGGCGGAAAATGCTCGGCCACGGCGGCGTCACCGCGGTGCAGCGTGCCGTTTGCATCGGCCACCTTGTCCTCGTCGCCGTAGGGAATGGGCACGAATTTTCCGCCGAAAAGGTGGGAATCGACGTTGTAAACTTTCATCCCCATCCGCATCTGGAGCATGAAGGCTTCCTCGGGTTTCGTGACGCGGGCCGGAAACTTGTTGGTGGCACCATCGATGGCGGTGTCCGCAACGGCCAAAAGTTTGTTCAGCGCGGCGAGATCCACTTCGTAGCTGCTCGGTGTTTTCCGCGCAACATTGGGTGCCTCAGCGGCCAGGAGATTTCCACAAAGCAACGCGGCAAGCAAAAATGCCAGCCGCATCGTCCGCCGCCCGCCTGCATGGGTGGCGGTCGCGGTATCAATGCGAGGAGGTTGGAGCAACTTACCAGGAGAAATCATGGGAGGCATCAAAACAGAGTCATTTAATTAAAGTCAAGTGCGCTGCGGTTCCGGACTCATCGCCGCGGCTTAAGCGGTGTCGCGCGTTGCAGCCAGAGCCAATCGGCATTTTCGTTCAACGCTTCGCGGCCGATTTGTAACAAAACAACTTCTGCCGGGTAATTGCCGCTTTGCAGCCGCGCCACGGCGCGATCATAAAGTTCCCGGCTCAGCGCGTAGCGCCGCATCACGCCATCCAACGCGCGCTTTTGACGGTAGAAACCCAACGCGATACCCGCGGCCAGAAACGGCCCGCTGAGAACGACCAGGTTGGTCGTCGCCGTCTCCAGCCACGAACCGCTGCCCGCGCTTTTGCCCACGAGTTTGCCGATGGCCACGGCCCACGATACGAAGAAGGCCGCCGTCGTGTAGCGGCTCAACAGTTTGGTCTGTCTTTGCAACCGCTCGACTTTGCGATCGAAATAGTCGGCCTGATCCTGCAGCCACGCTTCGCGCACAAGCGCGGTGCGGTTTTCAGCCGGCACCAGGGTCGCCGCTTCCGTGGTGAGGCTGGCCATCTCCGCGCTGGCCAGGGCCTCGCGAATCCACGAAACCACTCCGAGGTGCTGGTTCAAATAGTTTTGCGAAACCCGGCGGGGCAAGCCGCCGAGTCGCCAGAAGATGGCCACCCGCAACCCTTCGGCCAGCGCCCGGTAATCAACAAAGCGCGTTTCGATCCGGCGGCGGGTCGCCCAGCGCGCCACCAACGCAATCACCAGCAGGAACAACGCGTAGAAGGCCATGGACCATTTCCACGTCGTGAGATTGGAAAAGAACATCGCCAGGAAGAGCAACAGCGCGACGGTGAAGATTAGTTTGTTATCGGTCTGTTGATTGCGCGAAGCCAACCCATCCGCGGCAGCAAATATCTTCAGCAGCGGTTTCAGACGCGCGTCGGCCGTGACGAGAGAATCTCCGGCACACTTTCCGAGTGCGTTGCTCGCGGCTTGGTCGAGCACATTCACGTCGGCTTGCGCAAGGAAGTCCTGGAGTTCGCGATTATAATCGTCCACCGCCTGCAACGCCGTGTCGGGAGCGGTGTCTGGCTCGACGTATTTCACCTCGCCGGTGGCGGGATGGATATGCACCAACCGCGTGGCCGGCTTGGGCCAAAGCACGTTGCGCTGTTCAGGTGAGCAGGAGAATTCAACGGGCATTTCTCCGGTCAACCGCCATTGCACCACGTCTCCCGTGCCGCCTACTCCGCGCGCGGGCAGCCCATCCCAAAGCGCAATCAGGACCTGACAATTCTCGACCACATACGCGCCGGCGCGGGCGTACTGGCGATTGCGCGGTTCACCACCCGCCGCCACAGCGGCCACGTCTTCGCGTTGCGGCGCGATGACCACCGCCTGCGCCTTGCGCAGCAGATCGGAGAATTCCTCCTGCGATTCAGCCGACTTGAAATCCTTGCGGTACTCCGCCTCCGGAAACGGCAGAATGGCGATCAGTTTTGCCGAGAGCGTTTCCATCGCCAGCTTCGCCACAAGCCGGTCCGCACCCTCGGCCAGACCGGACACGATGATAAATGGGCTGTGCGGATACAAATTGCCCAGACGCCGCAGTTCGCCACGAACGGTTTCAACCAGGCGCGAATTGGGCACGTCAAAGTTACGATGTCCCGTGACGCCGATTACCAACGGCAACGTTGCGTCATTTTTGATGGCTTGCATTTCGCGGCAAAGGAATAAGGCACGTCCCAGCATCGGGCAACAACGCAGTCACGTCCGTTCAAAACCGGCTGGCGATAAAATCAATGTTGGGGACAAAAATAACGATGCCGGCGACGGGAACGGTTTGCGGGCGTTGCCGTCTGATTCAGCAGAGGCCGGTGGTCGGGGAGCAAGGGCAAGGTTGCTTTGCAACTGACAAGCCGGCGGTTTCAGAATAAAAAGCCCAAATCAGAAAGTTGTTTATGAAAATCTTGAGACTCACCCAAAGCCTGATCGCAGCCCTGGCCCTGCTGACCGCAACAAGCGCGCTGGCCGAACGCGAATTTGGCGGCTACGAACCCAAGGTTGGCGATGTCGTGTTTCAATCGCTGGGGGGCGGACCATTGATCGAGATGATCGAGGGGTGCACCAAGTCGGATTACTCGCACTGCGGCCTGGTCGCGCAGAAAGATGGCAAGTGGGTGGTCGTCGAGGCTATCGGACCCGTGCGCGAGATTCCATTGACGGAATGGATTCACAACGGTCGCAAGGATGGGTTCGCGGCCTACCGGCTCAAAGCACCCTACGCCGCCAAGGCCGATGCCTTCGTAAAGGCAGCCTATAAATTCATGGGCAAGCCCTACGACATTCGTTATCGGCTCGATGACGAAAAGATCTATTGCTCGGAACTCGTGTGGAAATCGTTCCGCAAGGCGACCGGTGAGGAATTGGGCAAGCTCATGAAGTTGAAAGAGCTGGATTGGAAACCGCACGAAGCGCTGATCCGGCAGCTCGAAAATGGTGATATCCCGCTCGAGCGCGAGATCATCACGCCCGTCGCCGTGGCGCGCGCGAAGCAATTGGAACGCGTTTACACGCGTGACATCGCCGAGGCAACCGGCAATAACTAAACGCTGCCCGCCGACCCAAAACTGGTTCGAGGCGCACATCAATCAGACATGAAACGAATTTTGTCGCTCGACGGCGGAGGTATACGCGGTTTGTTCACGCTCGAAGTGCTGGCGCGCGTCGAAAAAATCATCCGGGAGAAAACCGGTCAGCCCAACCTTGTCCTCGCGGATTATTTCCACTTCATCGGCGGCACCAGCACGGGGGCGATCATCGCTGCTTCGCTGGCCTGGGGCCTGCCGGTGGCGGAAATCAAGCGGCTCTACATCGAGCAATGCCGCAAGGTGTTCTCGAAAAAGAAAATGTTCGGGCAGTTCTTCTACGCCAAATATGCAGCCGAGGAAATGTCCGAGCTGTTGCGCTGCCAGTTTTCCGAGGACGGCCAGGGCCGCCAGCCGGCGCTGCTCGACAGTGCCCGCTTGCGGACGCTCCTGCTCGTGGTGATGCGCAATGGTGCCACCGGCTCGCCCTGGCCGGTCACCAATAATCCCGGCGCCAAGTACAACGACCCCAGCCTGCCGGATTGTAATCTGCGCATTCCCCTCTGGCGTTTGATCCGCGCCAGCACGGCGGCGCCGACGATTTTTCCCCCGGAAGAAATCGAGCTCGGCGGGCGCAAGCACATCTTCGTGGACGGCGCCATCACCCCGTTCAACAACCCGTCGTTCCTGATGTTTCTGAATGCGACGCTGCCCTGCTACAACATCAATTGGGAAACCGGCGCGGACAAGATGCTGTTGATCTCCGTGGGCACGGGCCGCTTTCGGATCAAATTCAAAAAGACCGTCGCCGGCGACATCAATAATCTGGAACAGGCCAAGCACTCGACCTTGGGCATGATTGACAACAGCGGCAGCTATCAGGACACGCTCTGTCGTGCGGTCGGCCATTGTCTCGCCGGCGAACCCATCGACACGGAGATGGGCGATCTGATCGGCGCGGACAGGTCCGGGCCCGTGCCCAAACAATTCACCTACGCCCGTTACAACCATGAATTTTCCGCCGCCGAGATCAGCGCGCTCGAAGCTTCCGGCACTTCCTACAATGTGGACGATCTCACCTCCGT
>CAYWCK010000124.1:5970-12525 GCA_964456685.1 uncultured Bifidobacteriaceae bacterium
CGGTCAACGCGATGGCGGGGACTTGGCCGCCTGCTTCTGCCGCGAGGGCGCGAAATACGCCGAGGCCAACGTGAAGCCGGAACATCTGCCGATCTAAAGCCCGTGCGCACCTCGAACCAGTTTTTTGCTGACAAGCCCGGCGCGCGACTGCTATTTGCGACGCGGGCAATTTCCCCTCCACTATGACGACCGAAGCCAAATGGTCAGATCGGGATTGGGACCGGTTGTTGGATGACATCCGGGACGGCGCCGTCATCCCGATCGTCGGAGAAGAGCTGTACACCACTCCCGGCGCCGATGGCAAAGACCAACCCCTTTACCTCGCCACGGCACAAAAGCTCGCCGCCCAACTGCGCCTCGAAATGCCCGAAGGCTGGGAGCAAAACCGCGCGCTGAACGAAGTGGTCTGCGCCTACCTGCGCGACGAAAAGCAGCGCGGCGATGAACCGGAAATGGGCCGCGTCTATGATCGCTTCTGCGATCTGTTCCGCTCCCTGAATCCGCAGCCGTGCGAGGCGCTGCAAAAACTCGCGGCGATTCGTGATTTCAAGCTGCTGCTCACCACCACGCCGGACGACATGCTCGAGCGCGCGCTGAATCAGGCCCGCTTCGGCGGCATCAACGGCACCACCTCGCTCGCCTTCATGCTCCAGAAGCGCGACGAGGATTTGCGCACCGAGTACGAACCGGCCAACGCCGGGCCCAGCGATCCGCCGGTGGTGTTTCATCTGTTCGGCCGTTTGAACAAACGGCTCCCCGACCAGTTTGTGCTCAGCGACGATGACCTGCTGGAATTCTTCCTGGCGATTCAAAGTCTCGGCAGCGAAGAACTCCCCAATCTGCGGGATGCCCTTGAACGGAATCATCTGCTCTTCCTCGGCGGCTCGTTGAGCGACTGGCTGGTGCGTTTTCTCCTGCGCACGGCGAACCGTCACCGGCTCTCCAAACGCGCGCATTACGACGTGCTCGCCGCCGGCTCCGCGGCGCGGGAATCGGATCTGCAGAAGTTCCTGAAATTTTTCAGCCCGCGCACGAAGCTGGCGCCGTTTGGCCCGCGGGAATTCGTCATTGAACTTCATCGCCGCTGGCTCGAGGCCAATCCCGATGCCGCCGCACCGGCGCAACCCGTGTTGCCGCGGGTCGAACCGCCCGACCGCATGCCCGAAGGCTGCGTGTTCATCAGCTATGCGAGCGAAGACCGCGAAGCGGTGCGCACGTTCAAGGCCCACCTCGATGCCGCGGGAATTCCCGTCTGGTTCGACCGCGACCAGCTGGTCAGCGGGCACGATTGGAATCTGGAGATTCAAAACAACCTTAACGACTGCTCGTTCTTCGTCCCGATCATCTCACCGAAGACGCAGCAAATCCTCCGCAACGCCTACTTTCGCGAGGAGTGGTACCGCGCCGACCAGATTGCCAAGCGCACGTACACAGGCGTGGAGTTTATCTTCCCCATTCTGCTGGAAGACATCCGCGAGCCGCTGGCGGTACCGGAGTCGTTCATGCAAAAACAAACCACGCTCGCCCCGCGCGGCGAGCCGCCGGCGGAATTTGTGACGCGGCTCAAAGCGCTCGTCGAGCAGCGCAAGGCCAACCCGATGCGGCGCTGATATGAGCACTTCCTCCCCGCCCGCGAATGGCGAACTGCGGTTGACGCCGCAGAACCCGTGGCCCGGCCTGGCGGCGTTCACCGCCGCGAACCGCGAATTCTTTTATGGCCGCGAAACGGAGATCGCCGAAATTTTCCGGCGCGTGCGCCGGCAGATGCTTACGGTGTTGTTCGGCGTTTCCGGCCTCGGCAAAACCTCACTGCTGCAGGCTGGCTTGCTGCCCAAGCTGGGCGGCACGCCGTTCCATCCGATTCTCATCCGGCTTGATCACAGTCCGGCCGCGCCGGATTTGATCGAGCAAGTGCGCGCCGCCATCACGCGCGAGGTTGAACTCGCCCGGCAAGCGGGTGTGAAAGTCCCACGTGGACCGGAAGCGGGCGAGGACTTGTGGGGCTACTTCCACGACAAGACTACGGACTGGCTCAACGCAAAGGAAGACGTGGTCAATCCGGTGCTGGTCTTCGATCAATTCGAGGAAATTTTCACCCGGGAAGCGAGCACGCGGGAACTCGAAGAACGCCGGCAACGATTCATGGAGTTGCTGGCCAATCTGGTGGAGAACCGCCCGCCCGACGCACTAGCCCGCGGACTCGATGCGGATGCCGATTTCGCGGCGCGTTACGATTTCCGGCAGGATGATTACCGCGTTGTGATCAGTCTCCGCGAAGATTTCCTGGCCCATCTGGAAAGCTTCAAGCAGCGGATGCCATCGGTGATGGAAAACCGCATGCGGCTCAAGCCGATGACGGAGGAGCAAGCCTTGCAGGCGGTGCTCGGACCCGGACGGGAAATCGTCGAGGAACCCGTGGGCCGTGAAATCGTGGCTTTCGTCGCGGGCAAAGCCCGCGGCACGCAGCCAACCAGTGCGACGAGCGCGGCGCTGGAATCCGCCACCCCGGCGGAAGCCGATCCGGTGTTGCTGAGCCTGGTGTGCGACCAGTTGAATCGCCGCCGCCGGGAGCGCAACCAGGAACGCATCACCGCCGACCTGCTCACCGAGGAACGCGAGGGCATCATCCAGGAGTTTTACGAACAGGCGTTCAAGGGCCTGGACGCAACGGTGCGCGTGTGGGTGGAGGATGAATTGCTCACCGCCTCCGGGTATCGCAATCGCGCCGCGCAGGAAGATGCCTTGCAGGCGGGGATTCCGTCCACGGCTCTCGACGAACTGGTCAGCGGCCGCATTTTGCATCGCGAGGAACGGGGAGGCGTGGAGTGGTTGGAGCTGACCCACGATCTGCTTACGGGTCCGGCGACAACGAGCCGCAAGGCGCGGGAACAACGGTTGCAGGAAGAAGCGGCGGCCAAGCGCGAGCAAGCCTTGAAGGCCGAGCGCGACGCGCAACGGCGCAAGGCGCGACGCAGTGCGTGGATCGCCCGCTCGCTCGCCGCCACGTTGGTGGGACTGGTGGCGCTGGCTTGGTGGTATTGGGATGGTTACCTGCGCACGCACACCGAGCACTACGCCGCCTTCGCCAAGCGACGCGGTTTTTTTGAAGGCGTAGGCCGGTTAACCGAAGCCCAGGCGGCCCATCGGCGGGTTTCCTACCGATTCATCACGAAGGGCCGGCACGGACAGTTGATTCGCGTGCAGGCGGTGGATGCCGTGGGGCGGCTGACGCCCAAGCACGGCGCCGGGACGTATTTGAAGTACGCCTCCGAGGACGAGAACCCCGAGCGCGAATGCCAGTGGGAATTCATCCGCGACGCGCGCGGCCGGGTGGTTTACGAGATGGCATTGAATCGCGACACGAACCTCGTTTGGGGCTTCGTCTATTCGCCCGCCACGACCAACGAGTTTTCCCGCCGCGGACATTTCGTGAGCCCGACGGGCATGCCGCTGGCGATGCGCAATTCCTCGGCCGAGTACATCGAGTTCACCTATGACGCCAACGGCTTCGAGGCGAAATTGACTTACCAGGATCATGAAGGCAATCCGCAGTCCGGACCCGATGGGCAGTATGGCGAAGTCCGCCAATACGACGCGCGCGGCCTGCCCATTCGCAAGACTTCCTTGAATTCCGCCGGCCTGCCGATGGTGGATAACGCGGGAAACTCGACGCTGGAAATCGAGTACGGCGCACTGGGTCTCGAGACCCAGCTGACCGCCAGCGTGCTCACCAATTTGAACGCCCCGGGCCGGCCGGTGTTGTTGAAGTCGGGTTACCATCGCGCCCAATTCCAGTACGACGCGAATGGCAATCGCATTGAGCAAAGGTTTTTTGATTTGGCGGGCAAACCGGCGTTGCTCAAGGAAGGTTATGCCCGGGTCACGGAGAAACTTGATGGCCGCGGCAATTCCGTGGAGTGGGCCTGTTTCGACACCGCGGACAAGCCGACGCTGGACCGGGCGAACTACAAGCACCGCGCCGAGATGGCCTACGATGAGCGGGGCAACCTGACCAATTGGGTAATGTTCGACATCGCCGGTCGCCGTTCGACTTCCGTGAGCGGATTCAGCCAGATCGCGATGCGTTTCAACGAGCGCGATCAGGAGGTGGAGCGGACTTATCTCGATTCTGCAGGTAAACCCGCGCGCATCAACGGCGGCTACGCTCGCGTGGTGCGGCGGTTTGATGAGCGCGGCCGGGTTTTGGAGGAAAGTTACTTCGACGAGGCCGGTCAACCCCGCGGCGGCGCCGCTCGCTACGCCCGCAAGGTGCTCAGCTACGATGCCAAGGGCAATCTCGCCAGCGAGGATTTCTTCGACGCCGCCGGCCAGCTGATGGCTGGGGAAAATCAATACGCCCGCATGACGGCGCGAAACGATGAGCGCGGCAACCGGATCGAGGAGGCATATTTCGACGAGCTCGGCCTACCGGTGCTGCACAAGAACGGATTCGCCCGGGTGACGCGGCGCTATGATGTGCGCGGGAATCTCATTGAGGAGAGCCACTTTGACGAGAACGGCAGCCCGGTGCGCGTGGAGGACGGCTACAGCCGGCGCACCATGCGGTATGACGAACGCGGCAACAAGATCGAGGAGGCTTACTTCAACGAACAAGGGCAGCCGGCGCGGCAGAAGGAAGGGATCGCGAAGAAACTCCTGCAGTACGACGAGCGCGGCAACAACGTGGAGGAGGCTTATCGCGACGAAACCGACATACCGATCAATTCCAACGGCGGCTACGCGCGGCTGGTGACGATGTACGACGAGAAGGACAACTGGATCGAAGGGCGGTTCATCACGGTCAATGGCACGCTCCTCTCGCCGGAGAATGGCTACGCCACCATCCGCGCGCGCTACGATGCGCTGCGGCAACAGATCGAAACGAGTTATTTCGACGACCAGGGGCAGCCCTTGCGGCGCAAAACCGGTTACGCCCGTCTGGTCAAGGGTTACGACGACCGGGGCAACCAGACCGAACAATTCTATTTCGACACCGATGGCAAGCCGGCGGCGGAAAAGGAATCGCAAGCGTACGGCTGGCGGCGCAGCTTTGACGCCCGCGGGAACTGGACCAATTGGGTCTATCTCGATGCGGAGGGGAAGCCGATGATGACGGACTACCAACATGCTGGCGCAGCCGCAGCGTACGACGAACGCGGCAACCAGATTGAGAAGCGGTGGTTCGACGTGAAGGGCAACCTCCTGCGACAGTCGGACGGCTACGCCCGGGTGACCTGGCGTTACGACGCGCAGGACAATCGCATCGAGGAGTCCTATTTCGATGCGACGAATCGCCCGAGCCGCGTGGCCAGCGGTTACGTCCGGAAAACGTGGGAGTACAACAATCACGGAAATCGCACGGCCACCGTGTTCTGGGGTGAGGACGGGAAACCCATCACGGGTGTGGCCCGATGGATTTCCCGCTACGACCTGCGCGGCAACGAAACCGAGTTCGGATATTTTGACGCGGAAACGCATCCCATCGCGAGCCCGGTCAACGGCTGGCACAAATGGCTGAGGGCCTTTGATTCATTCGGCCGTTGGACCAACCTGACCTATCTCGATGTCGAAGGCGGGCTGACGGACACCAAGCACGGTTTCGCAGTGGAACAGCGCGTTTACAACAGCCGCGGCAACGTGGTCGAACTGGCCTGGCTCAATGCCGTGGGCCAGCGCGTGAACGGCACCAACGGTTATGCCCGCCTGCTATCCCGTTACGATGACCAGGGCAACCAGGTGGAGCGCGCCTATTTCAAACCCAACGAACGGCCGGGGCGCGGCCCGGAAGGTTACACCCGCTATTCCGCGCGCTACGATCGCCAAGGTCACCGGTTGCAGGCCATTTACTTTTACGAACCTGGAAATCCCACGCTGGTTAAGAATGGTTACTCACAGGTCACCATCCGCTATGACGAGCGGGGCAATCAGATTCAATGGGCGTGCTTTGATGAAGCCGGCCAGCCCGTGCCGGATCAATCCGACGGCGTGCACATGATGCAGACGACCTACGACGAGTCCGGCCGCTGGATCAGCAAAACCTACCTCGGCACGAGCGGCCAGTTGCTGATGCGCACGAACGGTTACGCCCGGGTGGATGTGAAGTACGATCAGGCGGGGAACATGATCGAGAAGCTGTACTTCGACGAACGGAACGAACCCGTGCACACTGATGAATTCTACGCGCGCGAGGTGGTGCGTTACGATGAACGGGGGCGGAAGCTGGAATCGCAACTCTTCTGGACGCCGGACAGCAATATCTGGCTCGAGCGCGGTTACGCGCAAACCAAGCGGACCTTTGATGCGAGCGGCAATGTGCTGACGTGGGCTTGCTTCGATACCAACGGCGCCCCGGCCGTGGATTTGAAGATGGGTAACCACGCCTCGCGCAAGGAATACGATGCCAGCGGTAACTATACGAATTTGATCTACCTGGATTTCGCCGGCAACCCCGTGGTGACTTCCAACGGCTATGCCCGGTTGGAGATCAAGCGCGACGCCGTCGGCAACGAACTCGAGTCCCTCTACTTTGACGAAAAGAACCGCCCGATGGATTCC
>CAYWCK010000125.1:0-12519 GCA_964456685.1 uncultured Bifidobacteriaceae bacterium
ATTGAACATTGGTGTCGTCGGCGCTGGCGGCAAAGGCTCCAGTGACACGGACCAATGCGCCAGCGAAAACATCGTCGCTCTGTGCGATGTGGATTCGCGCACGCTCGCCTCGCGCAAGGAGAAATATCCGCAGGCCAAGACTTACACCGACTGGCGTGTGATGTTGGAGAAGGAAAAAAATCTCGATGCCGTCATCGTGGCGACGCCCGACCACATGCACGCGTCGGTTGCGGCCACCGCCATCCGGCTGGGCAAACACGTTTACTGCCAGAAGCCGCTGGTGCAGACGGTTTATGAAGCGCGCCTCCTGCGCAAACTGGCCAAGGACCACGGCGTGGTCACGCAGATGGGCAACCAGGGCAGCGCCGAAGACGGCTTGCGTCGCGCGGTGGAAGTCATTCAGGCCGGATTGATCGGCTCGGTGCGCGAAGTGCACGTGTGGAGCAATCGCCCCGTCTGGCCGCAAGGCTTGGATCGGCCGGCGGGCTCGGATCCAGTGCCGAATTATTTGAACTGGGATGGCTGGCTCGGGCCGGCTCAATTCCGCCCCTACAAGGAAGGCGTCTATCACACCTTCAATTGGCGCGGCTGGCAGGATTTCGGCACCGGCGCCTTGGGCGACATGGCTTGCCACACTGCCAACATGCCGTTCCGCGCTCTGAAGCTGGGTTACCCGACGGAAGTGGAAGCTACTTCCTCCGGCATCAACAAGGAAACCTACCCGCTCAAGTCCAAGATCCGCTTCCAGTTCCCTGCACGCGAAGGACTCGCGCCTGTGACCTTCTGGTGGTACGACGGCGGCAATCCGCAACCGAACAATCCATATCGCCATGACGGCAACAACAAACCCGCGAAGGACGTCACTGCGGAAATTGAAGAGATGACCGGCTCCGTGCCGGGCAGCGGTTGCGTGTTGATCGGCGACAAGGGCAAAATCTTCTCGCCGGACGATTACGGCGCCCGGTTCTTTGTGAAGCTGAAAGGCGACAAGGACCTTGCCGAGAGCAAGAATCACGACGCCGTGAAGGCGATTCCGCAGACGATTCCGCGCAACGCGTTCCAGGCGGACACGGACAAGCGCCATCATCTGGAATGGATTGCCGGCTGCAAAGGCGGACCGACGCCGTACTCCAACTTCGACATCGCGGCGTATCTCACCGAAATCATTCTGCTCGGCTGCGTGGCCTTGCGCACCGGCAAGAAGCTCGAGTGGGACGGCCCGAATATGCGCGCCACCAACGCACCTGAGTCGGCGCAATTCGTCCGGCGCACCAACCGCAAGGGCTGGAGCATTTAAGTACAGGACCTCTTCCAAAGTTGAATCGTTGAACGGCCTCGGCTGTTCAACGATTCGCTGTTTTGGGGATTGGACCGGCATCACGCTCTGGGCACAAAGCCAAGAGCGTTGACTGGAAAATTTCGGCCCGCTGATTTTCCGCATTTCTCTTTTCACCCCTCAATTGCTAGCCTGCACACATGGCGATACCGGTCATCTCCGTTGCCCAAATGCGGGCTTGGGAACAGGCGTCCTGGCAAGCTGGCCGGACGGAGGCGGATGTAATCCACCAAGTTGGCCTGGCGCTCGCACGCCGCGCCTTGCAGCTTACGGCTCCGGGTGAGGGCATCATCCTGCTGGCTGGCAAAGGGCACAATGGAGACGATGCCCGGGCCGCGTGTGAACACATCCTCGAGCGCCGCGTTGATTTGCTGGAAGTCACTTCACCGAGCGAAGACCTGGCCGAACTCGAAGCCGCGCTGCGTCAGCAGCCCGCGCTGATTGTGGATGGGTTATTCGGCATCGGCTTGAACCGCCCGCTCGACGCCGAGTGGCAAAAATTCATCACGTGCGTCAACGCCTCGCGCGTGCCAGTGCTGGCAGTGGATGTGCCGTCTGGCTTGAACGCGGAAACGGGCGAGCCAGCTGGCGCCGCTATTGAAGCCACGATCACCCTCGCGGTTGGCGCACCGAAGAGGGGCTTGCTGTCGCCAGGAGCAGGACGATTCGTCGGCCGACTGGAAGTGGCGACGGATGTGGGACTGGTAGCTTGCGCCGAATCGTCCGAGTTGCGGTGGACGCTGCCGGGAGATTTCTTGCGATTTCCTCCCACCCGCGCAGCCTCGAGTCACAAGGGCAGCTATGGCCATCTCGCCGTCATTGCCGGCAGCCTGGGTTTTCATGGCGCGGCGGTGCTGGCCGCCCGCGGCGCACAAAGAGCCCAGGCAGGATTAATCTCCGTCTTTACCCCGGAGAGTGCGTATCTCGCCATAGCGCCTCAACTGCAAGCGGCCATGCTTAAGTTCTGGAACGCGGCTGAAAAGTTTGCGACCGAGTATTCCGCGGTGCTGATGGGGCCGGGATTGGCCGCCGCCGACCTGCCGGTGGACATGAAACCGACCGCGCGCAAGATCTGGCGGGACTCCTTGCAGCCTGTGATTGTGGACGCCAGCGCCCTCGACTGGTTACCGCTCGACCCGGTGACGAAAAACACCATCCGGGTCATCACCCCGCACCCGGGCGAAGCTGCGCGTCTGCTCCAATGTTCCGTCGCCCAGATTCAGGCCAACCGGCCGCACGCGGTGCGGGAAATCTCGCGTCGCTTCGGGTCTTGCTGGGTGGTGTTGAAGGGACATCACACTTTGATCGGCCGCGATACCGGGGATATTTTCGTCAACCCCTCCGGCAACCCGCATCTTGCGCAAGGCGGCAGCGGCGACCTGCTGGCGGGATATATCGCGGGCTTGCTGGCCCAGCCTCAGTTCCAAGCCATGGCGGCCACCGCGATCCGGTTCGGCGTATGGCAACACGGCGCTGCCGCCGACGCGCTCCAGGCCCGACGGCGCAACTGGATCATTGAAGATCTGGCGGTTGAAATCGGTTCGGTCTGCCCGCCGCTGGGTTGACGGGAATTTTTCTTCCCCTGCCCGGAACCATCTGTTACCTAAACGGCCTGTGCGCAGTTTCAAATTTATCAGTTTGTGCCTCGTAACGCTCTGGGTGTTGGCCCTGCGGGCGGAGACGTTTCAGTTGAATGACGGCCGCACTGTCACCGGCGAACTGGTGGCCAACTCGGCCAATGACGCCGGGGTGCAAATTCGTGTGGGCGAAGGCAATTACGAACGCGTCGCGTGGTCGGATTTTTCCCAAGCCGCGCTGAAAGAACTGGCCAAGCAGACCAAGCTGACGCCGTTCGTCGAACCATTCATCGAGATTCCCCAGGAGGAACGGGTCAAGAAAACCGAGGTGAAGATCAACCGTGATTACGCGAAGCTTGCGCTCCCCGCCAAAGGTTCGTTGATTGGCAGCCTGTTCGGGTCCTCCGTTGGTTTGCTGTGCCTGCTCCTGATCTACGGGGCGAATATCTACGCGGGGTACGAAATCGCCGTCGTTCGTGCCTATCCCGTCGCCATGGTGTGCGGCGTCTCCGCCATTGCACCCGTCATCGGACCAGTCGTGTTCCTGTGTCTGCCGACACGGATGCAATCCGCGGCCGAGGCGCCAGTGGCCACTCCCGCAGCGGAGGAGCCGGTGACCAGTTCCTTCGCCGGCGACCCGGCGGCGGCACAACATCAAACCGGACTGCATTTTGCCGACCAAACCCAGACACCCGCCGCGCCGGTCGCTCACAAAACCGAAGTCTTTCAGCGCGGACAGTACACCTTCAACCGCCGGTTTATTGAAACCAAGTTCTCCGGTTTCTTCGGGCTGGTTCGCCGCGATGCCGAAAAAGACCTGGTGCTGGTTTTGAAAACCGCGCGGGGCGAGTTTGTGGCGCAGCGCATCACCCGCATCGCTGCGAGTGAAATGCACGTGGAGGTCAAGAAAGGCGCAGCGACCTCCGAGCACGCCGTCCCGTTTGCCGAGATTCAGGAGATTCAGTTAAAACACAAGGACGCTTAACCCCATTTCTTTCGAGCCAACCCTGTCCGCGCCAGCCCTCCTCGCCCATGAAATACCGAACCATCCTGCTCTTTGGCGCGCCCGGTGCCGGCAAAGGGACGCAAGGCAAAATCCTCGGCACGATTCCCAATTTCTTTCACTGCGCGTGCGGCGACGTTTTCCGTTCGCTGAGCGCGAGTAATCCCTTGGGCCGAATCTTCATCGAGTATTCCAGCCGTGGTCAGCTCGTGCCCGACGAACCGACCATCGAGCTGTGGCGACAGTTCATCCACAATTGCGAGAAGACCGGCCGCTTTCATCCCGAGAATGACACCTTGGTACTCGACGGCATTCCCCGCAATGCACGCCAGGCGGAAATGCTCGACGGCACCCTCGACGTCAAAGCGATCTTCTATCTGCATTGCACCGATTTTGAAGCCATGGTGGATCGCTTGCAGCGGCGCGCCCTAAAGGAGAACCGCCTTGACGACGCAAATATCGAAGTCATCCGCGACCGCTTGAAGGTTTACGACAAAGAAACCAAGCCCGTGCTCAGTTTCTACGGCAAGAAGCGGGTGCATCGCATCAATTCCACCCAAACGCCGGTGAAAGTTCTGCGCGACTTGTTGACCAAGGTGGACAAAGTTTTGAAGTAGGCCGGCGATTTTGCTTTTGCGCGGCGGCGATTTCCATTTGCCTGACGGCGTGACGCCATTGCGCATTATCTTCATGGGGACACCCGACCTGGCGGCGGCCAGCCTGGCTGCCCTGCTCCGCGAACCTGCTTTCCAGATTGTCGCCGTTGTCACGCAACCGGATCGCCCCAAAGGCCGCGAACTCAAACTCACCCCGTCGCCCGTCAAAGCGCTGGCAGTGGCAGCCGGCTTGCCGGTGCTGCAACCGGAAAAAGCGCGCGACGAAAAGTTTCTTGCTCAGCTCACTGAGTTTCAGCCCGATCTCATCGCCGTGGCCGCGTTTGGCCAGATTCTTCCCAAATCCATCCTGGAACTGCCCCGGCACGGTTGCTTGAACGTCCACACCTCACTCCTGCCCCAGTATCGCGGGGCGGCGCCCATTCAACGGGCCATCGCCAACGGCGACGTCACCACCGGCGTCACCATCATGAAAATGGATGTCGGCATGGATACCGGGGACATCCTCACGCAAAGGAGCACACCGATTCGGTCGGAAGATAATGGCCAGACTTTGCACGACCGCCTCGCGCAGTTGGGGGCGGAATTGCTGGTGCAAACAATTCCTGAATACGTCGCGGGGAAAATACAACCGCAGTCCCAGGACCATGCGCGTGTGACTCATGCCGCCAAGATCCGCAAGGAGGACGGTCAGATCGATTGGAAGTTGCCGGCGAGAACCATTTGGAATCGGTTGCGCGCGTTCACTCCGTGGCCGGGCGCCTTCACATTTCTTCCGGCCGAACCCAAACCGCGCTTGCTCAAGATCTGGAAGGCAGAGCCCATTGCCGCCGCGGCCAGCGAGCCAGGCCGGTTGTTGCCGGCTGACTCGGACACCATCGTGGTCGCTTGCGGCGAGGGTGCGTTGCAGATTTTGGAACTTCAGATCGAAGGCGGACGGAGAATGCCGGCCGCAGCTTTTCTGCTCGGCCATCCGCTCTCGCCCGGGCAGCGGCTTGGCTGATCCCTCGGCATTTGGCTATTGGGGCAGCAACCGCGCATGTGCGGTCATGAACCGCTCCACACGTTCTGGCGAAACTGACTGTGTCCATTCCCCGTCAGCCTTGAACTCAGAACCAACGATGAATCCATCGACTGCCTCGAGAAAGGATTTTAAATTTTTCGCGGTGACGCCGGATCCAAGATAAACCGGCAGCTTGGTTGCGTGTTTCGTTTCCCGCACATCGGCCCCTCGCGGGGCATCACCCGTCACGGTACCTGTGACGATTATGGCATCCGCGCGCAAGAACTCAGCGGCGTGCGCCGTTTCCCCAATGCCCAGATCGGCCGTGATCGCGTGCGAACTATGCTTCTTTTTCACGTCCGCCCACACTTGCACCTGCTCCGCGTCAATGGCGCGACGGTAGCGGAGCAGTTCGGCGGCTGAAGACTGGATGATTCCTTCGTCCGCGACGTGCGCGAAGGCGAATCCCTCGGCGCGAATAAAATCCAGCCCCGCTGCGTGCGCCACGGCCATGGCTTCGCGATTTGCGCCCGCCAGAATCTGCACGCCACACGGAAGGCCGCTGGCTTGCTTGACGGCCCGGGCGATGATCGCCATCGCCGCCACGATTTCGGGACCGACCTGGCCACGCAGGTAGGGCGTGTCATGCATGTTTTCCAACATCAACCCATGAACTCCGGCGTTGCGGAGAGTCCGTGCTTCGTGCAGCGCCTTCTTCTCCAGCGCCGCCAACGATAATTCACTGGCGGGCGTGCCCGGCAACGCGCCCACATGAATCATGGCGATTACGGGCTTGGGTGCAGCGAACAAAGATTTTACGACTGGCATGGCCCAGCCAATGTAATTGCCTGAGCGGCCATGCCAAGCGCGGAAAGCCGCCAGCGACCGGCGATCAGGCTTCGCTCTTGTTGGCGGGAACTGCGGCCTGCACTGACTGAAGCAGGACTTCGGGCGTGTACGGTTTGGTCACGACGCGCACCTTCGAGCTCAACTCATCACCCAGATCAAACTTTTTCGCGGCAGAGCCGCAAACGACGCGCAGCGAAGGTTTGGCCTTGAGAAGTTGGCGGGCCAGATCGATCCCGCTTAATCCGTCCGTCAAAGCCGCATCAACGAGCAACAGATCAATGTTGGCAGACTGGCTTTCCCACAGCATCAACGCGGTGGCGCTGCCGTCGGCCTCCACGACGCGATAGCCATTCCAGTTAAGGACGCATCGCGCCATGCTGCGGGCGCGGTCGTCGGCCTCCACCAAAAGCACCGTACCCAGCGCAACCTGTTCGCGCGGCCTCCCGGCTACCACAGCGGTGGCTTGGGCGCACGGCAGATATACCCGCGCCTCCGTTCCCTGCCCCGATTCGCTGCTGAACTCGATCCAGCCCGCTTGCTGCTTGAGCGCACCATAAACACTGGCCAGGCCTAACCCAGTCCCGCGGCCAACTTCCTTGGTGGTGAAGAATGGCTCGAAGAGTCGTGCTTGCACCTCGTGCGTCATACCACACCCGGTATCGCGAATGGCGAGTCGCACGAACACTTGGGAATCCTCACCTACCCTCCTCCGAACCGAGGACGTTTGAATCGTGATACTGCCGCCGTCGGGCATGGCGTCGCGCGCATTGATCACGAGGTTGATGACTGCCTGTTCAACCAGATACGTGTCCGCGAGCACTGCCGGCAGCGTCGCGTCGTAAATGGTCTGCAGACTCACATCACCTCCCACGAGTCGGCGCAGCAGTGGATTCATGCCGACCAGCAAACCATTCAACTCGATGGGCGCAACCTGGAGCTTCCGCTGGCCCGCAACCGCCAGCAATTGGCGCGTCAACACCGCGCCCCGGCTCACGGCGCCGGAGATATGCTGCACGTGCTGCGCGAGTTGATCGGGCGTCTGATCGTCCTCCACCAAAGCCGCATTGCCTTCGATAATCGCCAGCAGGTTGTTGAAATGGTGAGCGAACCCACCAGCCACCTGACTGATGACCTCCAGCCGAACCGTATTCCGCAGTTCGGCACGCTCTTGCACGCGAGAAGTGATATCGCTGGCCAGCACCAAGCGGGCGGGCGAACCATCGTAGCGCAAATCAATACCGGTTAACTCCACCTCAAAGGCGCATTGTCCCTTCGGCCGATAAGGCAGGCAGATCGGCGGCTCCTCGCCAGTGCAACGACGAGCGACATATTTTCCGAAGCTTTCCTGCGCGGAATCAGCCACCATCTCGCGCGCCTGACGGGCCAATAACTCCTGACGGGGCAAACCGTAGAGCCGGGCGGCCGCTTGATTCACCTCCAGAATGCGCTGCGTTCGCAAATCAAAAACCCACATGGCTTGCGGGCATTCATCGAAAAGTAGATGGTAACGCATGACCGCTTCTTCCAACGCCGCCACGCGTTGTTCAAACAACACTCGCTGATCCAGCAACTCCTGGTTCTTGCGCGCCAGATCGGATGTTTCGCTCTGAATCCGGGTGGTCCACTGGCCGCAGAGATCCTTTTCCTTGCGCCGAACGGCTTGGCGTTCACTGAAGATGGACTCCAGGTGGCCCATCCCCACCAGCAACAGCAGTGCGCCGACGGCAAAGATGCCTTCCGTAGCCAGCACGCCGCCCGGCAAGGCAATTCCTGGCCCATTACCAAACACCCGCAGCAGGGCGAGTGACGAAAACGCAATCACCAAAAACCAGCCCACGGATTCCGCTCCGAAGCGACGCACCAGGCGCAATCCGTAAGAGGGTACGACGAGTTGAAGTCCGCCAGACACACAAGTAACCACTCCCAAGCTAGACATAGACAAAGCAAGAGTTGGGGGCAGGCCGAATTTCTCCAATGTCCACGGGGCGGACATGTCGCGACTCACTTATTGGACGCACCCCAGCTCGCCGTCCGGAGAGAACGAATTTCCGAGCTGCTTTTTGGCCTGTCGCCATCGGTTCAAAGATTTAGCAGAAGACGGGCCATCGATTTTAAGTGGCGTGTGGATGCAAACCTCGGCTTTCTGTGCCCACGTGCTTTCGTGAGTCGAGCATTTGTGACCATCAATGGCAATTTGCCAGCGGAGATCTCTGACCTATTCCTCAAGGAAATTGGCCGAAATCGGATGCTGCCGTTTGACTAAACGCTTGGTAGCGGACGTCGGTTGTGGCAGGTTTTGGCCGACCATTCAGCCATGCATTCAATCGGCTTTATTCTTGGTGGGACGTTGCTCGCCGCCGTCGGCCTTCAGACCAGCGGAGCGGCCGCAGCGGTCAATGCCGCAAATGTTGATTTCGCTAAGGAAATTCAACCGATTCTCCAAAAAAGCTGCGTCGAGTGCCACGGCCCGCAAAAAGCGAAATCCAGCCTGCGTCTGGATCTGAAAGCGGACGCTCTAAAAGGCGGCGATACGGGCGCACTGCTCGTCGCGGGCGACGCGGGCAAAAGTTTGCTGATTCAAGTCGTCGAAGGGACGCACGCGGAAATTTCGCGCATGCCCAAGAAGCGCGACCCGCTCGCGCCGGAGCAAATCACCCTGCTGCGAAAATGGATCGAGCAGGGCGCAGATTGGCCGGACGCCGCCGCGACGGATGACCCGCGGTTGAAACACTGGGCCTTCAAAGCACCCGCCCGCCCCGAACTTCCCGCCGCGAAGAATCAACGCTGGGTGCGCAATCCCGTGGACGCTTTCATCCTCGCCAAACTCGATGGAGATAAACTCACGCCTTCACCCGAAGCGGATCGCACTTCATTGCTACGGCGGCTCTCGCTCGACTTGATTGGCTTGCCGCCAACGCCGCAGGAGGTGGACGCCTTCCTCGCCGATAAATCCCCGGACGCTTACGAAAAACAGGTGGAGCGGTTGCTGGCCTCGCCCCATTACGGGGAACGCTGGGCGCGGCATTGGCTCGATGGCGCGCGGTACGCGGACTCCGACGGTTTTGAGAAGGACATGACGCGCAACGTCTGGTTTTATCGCGACTGGGTCGTCAACTCACTCAATCGCGATCTGCACTACGACGAATTCATCATCGAACAGATCGCCGGGGATCTCCTGCCCGACGCCACGCAGGATCAAATCGTCGCCACCGGATTTCTCCGGAATTCCATGCTCAATCAGGAAGGCGGCATTGACCCCGAGCAGTTCCGCATGGAAGCGATGTTCGACCGCATGGATTGCATCGGCAAAAGCGTGCTCGGGCTAACAATCCAATGCGCGCAATGTCACAGCCATAAGTTTGATCCCATCTCGCAGGAGGAGTATTACCGGCTCTTCGCTTTTCTGAACAACGACGCAGAACCGCAGCACGTCGTTTACACCAGCGAGCAGCAAAGGCTCGTCGCCAATCTCTCGCGCGAGATGAAAGATCTCGAAACTGGACTTCGCCACACCACGTCGGATTGGGAGGCGCGCATGGCGAAGTGGGAAGAGGAAATCGCCGCGAAGAAAACCGATTGGACGGTGCTGCGGCCCTACGTCGAAGAAATCACTACGGGTGGCCAGCGCTACCTTTCGCAACCGGACGGCTCGCTGTTGGCCCAAGGTTACGCCCCCACCAAACACGGCGTGCATCTCTGGGCCACGAACGATTCGCAAAATATTTCTGCGTTTCAAATCGAACTGCTCACGGACGCCAACCTGCCGGCGAACGGCCCGGGCCGCTCGTTCAAAGGCACGTGCGCGTTGACTGAGTTCACCGTCGAAGCCGTTAGCGTCGTAAACCCGACCAACAAAGTGGCGGTCAAGTTTTCCAAAGTGACGGCCGACTACGAGCAACCGGAGGCGGTGCTCGAATCCAATTTCGAGGACAAGTCCAACAAGAAGCGCGTGGTCGGTCCGGCGAGTTACGCGAACGATAACAACGAGGACACCGCCTGGGGCATTGACGCCGGCCCCGGTCGCCGCAATCAGGATCGCAAGGCAGTCTTCCAATGCGCCACGAACGTCGGCTTCGCCGGCGGCACGGTCTGGCACATGCGCGTCATCCAGCGTCACGGCGGCTGGAACAGCGACGAGCACATGAACAACAATCTCGGCCGCTTCCGGATTGCCATGGCAGGCGGAGATGAGCCGATCGTTGCTGATCCGGTTCCGAAACGAGTTCGGGATATTTTGGCGATTCCTCGCGAGAAACGCTCGCCGGCGCAAACTGCGGCGATTTTCTCGTACTGGCGCACGACGATTCCGGAGTTCAAGGAAACGAACGAGAAAATCGAGAAGCTCTGGGCGCAATGGCCGGAAGGCACCACGCAGCTAGCCCTCGCGGCGCGCACCGAACCGCGCGAGACCCGCATGCTCAAGCGCGGCGATTTTCTGAAGCCAGGCGACAAGGTGACTTTCGGAACTCCCAAAGCTTTGCATCCCCTGCCCGCCGACGCCGATGGCTCACGCCTCACACTCGCGAAGTGGCTCGTGGACAAAAAATCTCCGACGACCGCGCGCGCGTTTGTGAATCGCATCTGGCAGGCTTATTTCGGCAACGGGCTGGTTTCTTCGGCGGAAGATTTCGGCACGCGCTGCGAAATGCCATCGCATCCCGAACTGCTGGACTGGCTCGCGTGCGAGTTCATGGACTCCGGCTGGAGCATCAAGAAGATGCACCGGCTCATCGTGAATTCGGCGACCTACCGCCAGTCCTCGCGCATCACACCCGAGCAATACACGCGTGATCCTTACAACCGCCTGCTCGCGCGCGGCGCCCGCTTCCGCGTGGAGGGCGAAATCGTGCGCGACATCAGCCTCGCCACGAGCGGCCTGTTGAATCCCGCGCTCGGCGGACGGAGCATTTTCCCACCTACGCCCGGCTTCCTGTTCCAGCCGCCGGCCAGTTACGGTCCGAAGACCTGGGTCGAAGACACCGGCGCGGAGCGTTACCGGCGCGGACTCTATGTTTTCCGCTGGCGTTCCGTGCCGAATCCGATGTTGTTGACCTTTGACGCGCCGAACGGTGATTTCTCCTGCGTCCGCCGCCAACGCTCGAACAATCCCCTGCAAGCGCTCGTGGGCCTGAACGAAACCACGTTTATGGAATGCGCCCAAGCCTTCGCGCGCAAGATCGTCGCCGAGGGCGGGAAGACTGATGCCGACAAAATTGATTTTGCCTTCCGCCGCGCCGTTTCCCGAGCACCGAACAAGGATGAACGGGATGAATTGCTGGCACTGTTGGAAAAGGAAAAGCAGCACATCGCCGACGGCTGGGTAAATCCGAACGAGTTAGCAACCGGCAAAAGCGAATTGGCTAAAGACCTGCCAGCGGGAAGCACACCAACACAACTTGCCGCCTATACCGTCGTGTCACGGGTATTGTTGAACTTGGACGAGACGATGACGAAAGAATAGCCATGAATTGCCAGGATCATCTTTATCGCGGTCTTGACCGAAAAGCGATGACGCGGCGCTGGTTCTTCCAGCAATGCGGCGTCGGCTTGGGCGCCGTGGCGTTGGGTACTTTGTTTCGTGAGAACGGACTGGCCGCGATCACGCCGGATAATCCGCTCGCGCCTAAACAGCCGCATTTTCCGGCGAAAGCCAAACGCGTCATCTTCCTCTTCATGGCTGGCGCGCCGAGTCATTTGGAATTGTTCGACAACAAACCCGAACTCGCGAAGTGGAACGGCAAACTGCCGCCCGCGGACTTGCTTAAGGATTATCGCGCGGCGTTCATTAACCCGAATTCCACCCTGCTCGGGCCGAAGTTCAAATTCGCGAAGCACGGCCAGAGCGGCGCGGAGCTTTCTGAATTGCTGCCGCACACGGCGAGCATCGCGGACGACATCGCCATCGTGAAATCCATGTGGACGGATGCGTTCAATCACGCGCCCGGCCAACTGCTGATGAGCACCGGCACGCAGCAATTCGGCCGGCCGAGCATGGGCGCGTGGGCGACCTACGGCCTCGGCAGCGAATCGCAGGATTTGCCGTCGTTCGTCGTGTTCAGCACCGGCGCGAAAGGCCCGAGCGCTGGCGCGAGCAACTGGGGCGCGGGTTTTCTGCCGTCCGTGCATCAAGGCGTGCT
>CAYWCK010000126.1:0-12503 GCA_964456685.1 uncultured Bifidobacteriaceae bacterium
AAGAAAGGTCAAGGCAGCGTTCGTAACGGACGCGACAGCGTCAGCAAACGGCTGGGCGTGAAAGTTTACGGCGGGCAGGTCGTCACGGCCGGCAGCATCATCGTGCGGCAGCGCGGCGCGAAGTTCGTGGCCGGCGCAAATGTCGGCACGGGCCGCGATTGGACGCTCTTCGCGCTGGCGGATGGCCACGTGAAGTTCGACAAGGAAGGCCGCCGCGTGAACGTTGTGGCCGAAGCCGCCAAGAACTAGCCGGCATCAGACATTTTCATGGCGAGGCCCCGCGCCTCGCCTTTTTTGTTTCCCAACGGGATGTTCATCGACGAGATCAAAGTTTATGCGCGAGCCGGCCACGGCGGAAAAGGCTGTGTCGCGTTCCATCGTGAAGCTTACATCCCCAAGGGCGGCCCCAGCGGCGGCAATGGCGGGCGGGGCGGCAGTGTGATCCTGCAGGCCGATCATGACCTGAACAATCTCATTGCGCAGTACTACACCCCGCGGCTGATTGCGGAAGGTGGCGAGGGCGGCATGGGCAAAGGCATGGATGGCCATGCCGGCAAGGATCTCATCATCAAAGTTCCGTGCGGCACGCTGGTCTGGCGGCTGGCCGACACCACGCCACCGATCGAAAAGAAGAAGTCCGCCGAGCCCGAAGAATCGGAAGCGGCGGAGGACGACAAGCCGATCATTCACTCCAGCACAGCAAGCCGCCCGATCTTTCGCACTGCGCGGGGCCAGCACGCGATGGAAATTGATCTTTCCCAGGACGACGGCGGCGAGGTTTTTCCGGGCGCCCGCGGCGACAAGGGTGAATTGATCACCGACCTCACCGAGCACGGACAGCAATTCATCCTGTGCAAGGGTGGGCGGGGCGGTTTGGGCAATCGGAACTTCGCCACCGCGCGACGGCAAACGCCGCGGTTCGCTCAACCGGGCGAGCCCGGACAGGAGGGCGAATACCTGCTCGAACTGCGCATCATGGCGGACGTCGGCCTCGTCGGATATCCGAACGCGGGCAAGTCCACGCTGCTGACGGCCATTTCCCGCGCCCGGCCAAAGATTGCGCCGTATCCTTTTACCACCCTGCATCCGCAAATCGGGATTGTGGAATATGAGGACTGGAAGCGGCTGGTGGTTTGCGACGTGCCCGGTTTGATCGAGGGCGCGCATCGCAACGTCGGGCTCGGTCATGCGTTTCTGCGCCACATCCAACGCTGCAAAATTCTGGTGCTGTTGCTCGACATGGCGGGCACGGACAATCGGGAGCCGTGGGACGATTACGCGCAGTTGTTGAACGAGCTGGAACTCTACGATCCCGCCCTGCTGGACAAGCCGCGTTACGTGGTCGCCAACAAAATGGACGAGCCGGTGGCCGAGGAGAATTTGAAGAAGTTCAAACGCAAGGTGAAGAAGACCCCCGTCCTGCCCATCGCTGCGGGCTTTGATGAGGGCATTGGCAAATTCAAGGAGCTGATTCGCGAAGCGGTGGCCGAAGCCTCCGCCGAGAAATAATTCTATGTTGAGAGCTGGTATCGTCGGGCTGCCCAACGTGGGCAAGTCCACATTGTTCAACGCCGTCACCCGCACCCGCAAGGCGGAGGCGGCCAATTATCCCTTCTGCACCATTGATCCGAACGTCGGCATCGTGACCGTGCCAGATCCTCGGCTCGAACCTTTGTCCAAGGTCGCGAAGACGCAGGTGATCATTCCGGCGGCGATCGAGTTTGTGGACATCGCCGGTCTGGTGAAGGGCGCGAGCCAGGGCGAAGGCCTCGGCAACAAGTTTCTTTCCCACATCCGCGAAGTGGATGCCATCGTGCAGGTGGTGCGGTGCTTCGAGGACGGGGACATTCACCACGTTGCGGGCAGCGTGGACCCGGTGCGCGACATCGAGGTGATCAACACGGAATTGGTGCTCGCGGACCTCGAAGCCGTGAAGAAGCGCCGCGAGAAAATTGCGAAAGACGCGAAGCGGGGTGACAAGCTGGCCGTGGCGGAGGATGCCGTGCTGGCGAAAATCGAGCCGGTTCTGGACGCCGGCAAACCAGCGCTGCTCGCGGAATTGACGCCGGAGGAAAAAATCATTTCCCGGCCATTCTTCCTGCTCACCGACAAGCCGACCATCTTCGCGTGCAACGTCAAGGAATCCGAACTCGCGCAGGGCGACCAGAATGCCTACGTGCAAAAGGTGAACGATTACGTCAAAACGCATCTCGCCTGCGAAGCGGTGGTGATCAGCGCGCAGATCGAGAGCGACTTGATGGATCTCTCGCCTGACGAAGCGAAAGCATTTTTGAAGGAACTCGGCGTCGAAGAGAGCGGCGTCGGCCGGTTGATCCGCGCCACCTATCACCTGCTCGGGTTGCGGACTTATTTCACGGCGGGCGAAAAGGAAGTCCGCGCCTGGACGATTCACGCCGGCGACACCGCCCCGCAGGCGGCCGGTGTGATTCATTCCGATTTCGAGCGCGGCTTCATCAAAGCGGAAACGGTGGCCTACGACGATTTGATGAAATGCGGCTCCGTGGCGGCGGCACGCGAGAAGGGTTTGTATCGGATGGAAGGGAAAGAATACGTCGTGGCGGACGGTGACGTGTTGCTCTTCAAGTTCAACGTCTGAACCGGCAGCTCACTTGGCGGACTTCTTGAAGCGGTCGAGGAATTCGCGCTCCGGGAATTTGCTGCCCGGACATTCCGTGCGGACGATGTTGATTTGATGATGCGTCTTCACCGCGCTGCCGGGAAGTTCACATCGTTTCAGCAGGGCGCGAATCAGGTTCTCGAGGTTCTTCAGTTGCTTCTCGGTGGGCCGCGTCTTGTCAAAGTTTCCAATCAGGCAGATGCCCAGCGCGATTTTGTTTTGCTCCTCGCTGCGCAAATGGCCGCCATCGAGCTGTTCTTTCCAACGATTGCCCACGGCAATCTCGCCGTCGCCCATGCCGTTGCCGTTGCCAATGAGGAAATGATAGGCCAAACCATTTTCCATGTGCCGCTCTTCGCGATGATAACGGTCGAGTGACTTCAAAGTGCCTTCATCTGTACCGCTATGGAGAATGACGATGTATTTCCAGCGGTGCGGTGAAACCGGTGCGCGATCGAGGGCGCGCTGCACGGAGGCGCTCAGGGAACCGGAGGTTTGCTTCCCGCCGGAAGCAGGGGAACTCGCGGGGCGGCCGGGAATGATGAGCCGCTGGCCGACGTACACCTGGGTGGCGCGGGAAATTCCATTGCGGTCGGCGAGCGTCCCGGGCGAAACGTTGAACTGGCGCGCGATGCCATAGAGCGTGTCGCTGCGCCGCACGACATAGGTTTGCTCCTGACCGTGCGCCAGCCCACCAGCGCCGAGGCAGAGGAGGCAAATCCAGCAACGCAGCTGGCAGGCCAAACGGCAGATGGATAGCGCGCGGCTCATTTCGATTTACAGCGCGCACGGGTTAGCATATTCACCCGGCAACGCGCGAGCATTTTGACCGTGCTCAGTGCCAAATACTTCATGAAAAAATTCCTGATCGCCCTCGGACTCGGGCTGGCTTGGCTGGCCTCCAGCGCGGAATCCACCAGCACGAATTTCACCCGCACCGAAGACGTGATCTACGGCCGCAAGTTCGGCACGGCGCTGACGCTCGATGTTTTTCAGCCGGCCCAGCCCAATGGTTATGGCGTGGTCTGGATGGTCAGCGGCGGGTGGTTTTCGGCGCACGAAGCCATCAATCCCAAGATCGTCGTGCCGCTGCTGGCGCGCGGTTATACCGTCTTCGCCGTCGTGCACGGCTCGCAACCCAAGTTCAATATCACCGAGATCGTGCCGGACATTCATCGGGCCATCCGGTTCATCCGGTACAACGCGGCGAAGTATGGCGTCCGGCCGGGCAAGCTTGGCATCACCGGCGGCAGCGCGGGCGGGCATCTCTCGCTGACCATGGCGGTGAAAGGCGAGCCCGGCAAGGCCGACGCCAAAGACCCGGTGGACCGCGAGAGCAGCGCGATCCAGTGCGTGGCGTGTTTCTTCCCGCCCACCGATTTTCTCAATTACGGCCAGCCGGGTGAAGACGCAGTGGGCGTGGGGACGCTGAAGGATTTCAAAGTCGCTTTCGGCCCGCGGGCGGAAACGGCGGAGGAAAGGCAGAAGCTGGGGCGCGAGATCTCGCCAATCTACTTTGTTTCCTCGAATACGCCGCCCATTCTCATTGCGCATGGCGATGCCGACAAACTTGTGCCCATCTATCAGGCGGAGCAATTCATGAAGCGGTGCCAGGAATTCGGGGTGGAAACCAAACTGGTTGTCCGCGAAGGCCAGAAGCACGGTTGGGCGGACATGGTGAAGGACGAGGAGATTTTCGCCGACTGGTTTGACCAGCATTTGCGCGGCCGCAAGCCAAAGCCCTGATGCCGGCCGTCATTCCCCTTGACGCTGCCACCTCGCGGAGGTTAAACGGGACGCAGTTGTTCCTGAAATCACGCCGCGCCGCCATCAACCACCTCAAACCTATGCCAAAACCAATCCAGCTCGCCCTGTTGCTCAGCGCTTTGCTGTTCGCCACCGCCACGCCCGCGGCCCAACCGAAGGAAATGGAAGTCCTGCATGGTCCGGCAACGGCCAAGCTGGGCACGGTTTCGCAGATTGAAATACCCGCCGGCTTTGCCTTTCTGGATGGCGAAATGACGCGCGCCCTGATGAAGGCCTCGGGCGAGCCCACCAGCGGCAACGAACTGGGTTTTCTTCGCCCGACCAACGGAGAATGGTCGGTCATCTTCGAGTTCAGCGACATCGGTTATGTGAAGGATGACGACAAGGACAAGCTCGATGCTCCGAAGCTGCTCAAGTCCTATCAAGATGGCACGGCGCAGCAGAACAAGGCACGCGAAGCGGCGGGGCATCCGCCCTTGCTCATCGTCGGTTGGGAACAGGAGCCGAAATATGACTCCGAAACCCACAATCTCACCTGGGCCATTCGCGCGACAAGCGGCGGCGAGCCTTTGCTGAACTACAACACCCGCCTGTTGGGCCGGAAAGGCGTGATGGAAGTGGTGTTGATCTGCGACCCGAAGGATCTGCCCACCACGCTGCCGGAGTTCAAGAACCTGCTCACCCACCATAAGTTTGCCACGGGCGAGTCGTATGCAGAATACCGGCCCGGTGACAAGATTGCGAAATACGGTCTGGGCGCACTGGTTTTGGGCGGCGCGGCGGTGGGCGCAGCGAAGCTGGGGCTGCTCGGTCCGGTCATCCTGTTCTTCAAGAAAGCTTGGAAGCTGGTGGTCGTGGGCGTGGTCGCCCTGCTAGGGGTGTTCAAGAAACTCTTCAACCGCATGACGGGACGGCGGGACGAATAACCGCCTCCCCTGCTCCGTTCGTTTGCCATGAGCGATGTCCAGTGGTTGTTCGCCGTGGTAGCGGCTCTCTACGTCTGGGAATGTGCGTGCTGGCTGCGGCGCGGGGGCGTCGCGTTTTTCACCTGGCTGGGTCGGCGCTGGCAGGCCTTGCAGCCCGGTTCGTTGGTGGCCAATCAGGCCGGCGGGTTCGTGCTTGCCGCCCCTTTGCCACCGCTGGGATCGGTGTTCGTGGCGAACCAGTTTCCGCTCTCGCTCTCGCCTGATGGCGTGCTTGGCTTTGTCGCCACCAACGTAAACCCCGGCTGGCGACCAGTTCAAACCGGCCGGTTCGTGCGCTTCCAGGACCTGCGGGAAGTGAGCGCCGCCGGTCGGAAGGTGCGCATCAACGGCGAAATCTTCGTCACGTGCGCTACGGCGACCTTGGCCCGCCAAATCGTTGCGACGCTCAAAGGGATTTCCAGCCTGAAACCGGAGCAACGCGCAGGAGCAATCGCCGAATTCTTCCAAGCCAGCCTCGACCCCGCAGCTGTCGAGCGGCGGGTGCAGGTTTTCACCGAGAGTTCCAAGCTGGTGCGGGGGCTTGCCAATGGCGTGGTGGCGTACGTCTTTCTGGTCGTGCCGGTCGCGGTCTGGAAAATCGGATTCAAACTGAGCTGGCTTTGGCTGTTGATCGGACTTCTGGCGCTGACCTGTTCAACCGCCCTCTCATTTCTCCGGGCGCATCGCCGGCTCTACCCGGATGCGGAGGACGAGCGTTTTACCCACACGCTCACCATCCTGCTTGCGCCCACTTCGGCCATGCGCGCCGTGGATCCACTCGCGCGGCCATTGCTGGAAAATTTCCACCCGCTTGCGCCGGCCAAAGCACTGTTACCATCGGAAGCGTTTCGGCAGTTTGCGCAGCGGCTTTGGCTGGACTTGCAGAATCCAGCAATGCCGCAAGCCCCAAACGATGATGCGGCGGTCCGGGCGGTGGAGCAGCATTCCCGTCAGGTCTGGCAGGAGGCCGTGGCGGGCATGTTGAAGCGCAGCGGCCTCCAACTGGACGCGCTGGCGCAACCGCCGCCGCCCAACGACGAAACCTGCCGCGCTTATTGTCCCCGGTGTCAGGCCCAGTTCATGAACGTGGAAGGCAACTGCACCGATTGTGGCGGGCTGGCCTTGCGGTCTTTCCCGCGTCCGGCTTGAGCTGCGGCCCAGCTCCGATTATCCTGCGGCCATGCCGATTTACGAGTTTCATTGCGGGAAGTGCGAACGGGACAGCGAAATTCTCGTCCGCTCGAGCGAATGGAGCGGGACGAAGTGTCCGCATTGCGGGTCCACGAAGCTCGCCAAGAAGTTCTCCACCTTCGCCTCGGCCACCGCCGGGGCAGCGCCCAGCAAACCCAGCGCCGCGCCAAGTTGCATGGCCAAGGGCGGATGTGGTTGTGGTCGCGGCGGCCCGCACCGGCACTGACGTCACGCGCAGATTTCGCGCGCGCTCACTTCGGTCAAATCCCGCACCAGCCAGTCGGGCGAATGCCGCTGGAGTTCGTCGTAATGATGGCCGCCGGTGGCCACGGCCAGCACTTTGGCTCCAATGGCCCGCCCACAGCGGATGTCCAGCGCGGTGTCGCCAATCACAACCACCTCTTCGCCGCGCAGCGGATATTGCAGAACACGCCGGCCGCGTTGCAACGCCGCGTGGGCGATCTGATCGCGATCCTCGTGGTCATCGGCAAAGGCCCCCATCGCAAACTCTTTCCACAGATCGAAATGCCTTAGCTTGATCTCGGCCCCGAGTTTGATGTTGCCGGTGAGCAGGCCGACCAAAGGCGGATTCGTCGCCGCTTTCAATTCCCGAATGAACGGGCGAATGCCGGGGCATTCCTTGGTGTGGCTGTGGCCCAGCACATGATCGAGCCAGAAAACGTAGCGATCGAAAAAGCGTTCGAAATTCTCCGGCGTCGGCTCGATCTGGTTCCAGACAAAGAATTCGCGGACGAGGCTGTAGTCCGTACGCCCGGCGAACTTGATCTTCTCGGAGCCGTTCGGAACGTTGAACTCGGTGGCGAACACCTGGCTGAATGCCTTCATGCCGGCACCGCCGGTGTGGACCAGCGTGCCGTCGATGTCGAAGAGCACCAGACGTATCATGGGCCGCGGAGGCTAATTGCCCGGCCGCCGGAAAGCAATCGCGACCCGCGGAAATGCAAGTCATTCGCCGGCTTTTGCAGCTTGTCAGCAGGGGGAATCGCCCTAGATTGGGTCGCATGAGAATCTTGACCGCTGTCCTGCTGGCCCTCACCACGCTGGTGCCGGGAGTTTGGGGGCAGATTTTGGTGGAAGTAACCATGGACCAGGAGCAATTCCTCCCGGGCGAATCACTCCCCGCCTCGGTCCGCGTCACGAATCGTTCCGGCCAGGCGTTGAAACTGGGCGACGAGGCCGACTGGCTGACTTTTTCCATCGAGTCCCGCGACAATTTCATCGTGGCGAAGAACGGGGAAGTGCCGGTGCTTGGGGAATTCAGCCTCGACACGGCCAAGGTCGCGACGAAGCGGGTGGACTTGGCGCCGTATTTTGCCCTTACCCGAGCCGGTCGCTACCGCGTCACCGCCACCGTGCGCATCAAATCCTGGGGGGCGCAATCCACCAGCCCGCCCAAGGATTTCAGCATCATCAACGGCGCGAAGTTCTGGGAGCAGGATTTCGGCGTACCGGGCACGGCGCTGCCGGGGCAGCCCCCGGAAACCCGCCGTTACGCGCTGTTGCAAATGACCTCGCTGCGTTCAGAAATCCGGCTTTACGCCCGCGTCAGTGACACCTCGGAGTCGCGCGTATTCAAAGTCTCGCAGTTGGGTTCCATGGTTTCGTTCGGCCGGCCGGAGGCGCAGGTGGATGCCCGCAGTCACTTGCACGTCCTCCACCAGAACAGCGCCCGGAGCACGCTCTACTCGGTCGTCAACCCGGATGGCGAAGTGGTGGTGCGACAATTCTACGAATTCCAGGAAGCGCGCCCGCATTTGCAGTCGGACAGCGATGGCAAAATTTTCGTCGTGGGCGGGGAGCGGCGGAAGACCGAAAACGATTTGCCGGCGCCGGCGCCAACCCCGGAGGACAAGCCCGCGAAACCGTAGAATTTTGCACCAACAGGCCGATGTAGGCACCCTCACGCAAACACCGGCCCGTTGGCGATCTGCAACTGCAGAATTTTTTCCACGACGGCCTTGAGATCGGGCAGCACCAAGTCGTGGTGCACATTCCCGAGCCAGGGTGAATCAATCAGCATGGAAGTGCAGCCGGCGAGGTGCGCCGCCTCTGCATCCTGCCATTTGTCGCTGATGACGAAGGAACGATCCAAATTCAAATGCCAGGTGAAGGCCGCCTCCTTCAGCAATCCCGCCTTGGGCTTCCGGCAGGGGCAATTGTCCGTCTCGTCATGCGGACAGACGACGATGTCATCCAGCGGCAATGCGCGGCGGAGCTGGGCATGCATCAGATCCAGCTCGCGCCGCGACTGGTAACCCCGGGAGAGTCCGGGTTGGTTGGTGGTGGCGATGAGGACAAATCCGGCCGCTTTGAGCCGCTGCCAATGCGGCAACGTCTCTTTGCGGATCACGAACTGATCAAGGGTGATGGGACCGACTTGATGTTGGCGTTCAACTTTCACCCGGTTCAAAACGCCATCACGTTCGATGAAGATGCCAAGTTTCATGAGTCATCTTTGTGAGAGCATAAAGTTGGCCCACTCCGAAGCGCCGGTGGAAATTCCCATGTTCCCCCGACTAAAACTCCCGAGTGGGCCCACAATGTCCGGGAATAGGAAGGTTGAAGGACCGAAATGGTTCCCGCGCACTGCCAGCGGTCACGCTTACCGCTTGATGGCTGCTCTTACTGCGCAAGTTCCTCTGCCGTCTGCACGCGCAACTGGATTTGCTTCATCAACGGACGAGCGCGAGCCACCGCGTTTTTCTCCGTCTGGCCCGCAAAGGTGTCCATCTTGAAGCGCACCGCCGCGATGGTCTCCCCGTCGCGATCCCGCAACGGCATGACAACCGAGACGTGCGATTTCTCGCGGCCGAAGAAAATCTGTCCGCTGGCGATGCATTCTTTCTCAGATTTGCCACCCGCGGTGCCCAGTTCATTCTCATTCTTGCTACCGATGACGTGCGGTTCGCCGTCCTCGCCCCGACCGTAAATCTTCAAATCCAGCAGCCGCGGGTTCTTCTTGCAGATGTCCTGCACCACCACCTGCGCCAGCGGCACCCGCGGCACATAGGTAATCCGCGTATCCGAGAAGTAACTCAACGAATCCGACTTGGTCCAAAACCCGAATTTCCCCGAATTGAAACTGTTGTCCGACAACGGCGGAATCGCGGGCTGCCCGTTCAGCCGCGCCTCGATTTGATTGCCCTTGCAGCGAATCGCCAGCTCGTGCCACACGCCCGGTTGGATCGGCAATTCCGGCCCGATGGGCTTGCTGCGCTCTCCCGCCACCACTTTGTAGAAGCGCAGATTATTGCCCAGGCCGCTGGCACGAATGACGTAGAAATTCTTTTCGTCCTGGATGCGAAAGGCGATGCCCGCCATCTGTTCCGTCTTGCCCCCGACCAGTTTGAACCGGGTCGTCAGCGTGAAGTCGGAGAAAACCTCGCGATCGCAGACGAGCATCGGGAATCGTTCATCGGTTGCGTCCTGGTTCACCTGCGCCAGCACGCCGCGCCGGGTCACGACCGGCGCTTTGTCCGTCAACGGCGCGAGCAGTGGCGGCAACTCGTCCATCACAATCTTCCACTCACCCGCCGCACCGTTGCCGGCCAGCACGCTGCGAAAGCCCTCGAGCAGTTTGCCTTCGGCCGTGGTGGAGAAATCAAAAACCATTTCCGCCGCATTGACCGAGAATGCCGCCGCGAACAGCCCGAGCCACAAACGTTTGAACATGCCTAACCCTGACAAATCAGCCGCACTTCGACAAGCGATTGTGCCGACCGGAGCGCGGCTGTAGGCGGAGCTTCAGCCGCAGCAAGGTGAAAGTGCTGCGGCTGGTCTGGCGACACAGCCGCGCTCCGCGTGCCTCACCGCACCAGGCTTGACTGGCTGGCGGGAAGGTGAGAGGAAAGAGTCATGAGTGGGCTGCGCTGGGATCGACGGTTGAGGAAATGGAGAATCCCACTTTGCATTGCGACAACTCTGGTCTTCCTCGGCACAGTCGGTCTAAGCCAAGGCACGTTCCAGAATCTTGGCTTTGAGAACCCCATTCCACCCTTGGATCCTATTGGCACTGGCATTGTGCCAATCGGTAATGCACTTCCTGGTTGGACCGGATATTTGAGTACGAATCTGGTCAACTGGGTCTTCTTGGATAGCTACCCAATTGAATGGGGTTCGATTTCTCTTGTCAGTCCAAATGCGCCATCTTCACTGCAACCAATCTCGGGAAATTATTCTGTTGTTCTGAGAGGTGTTAGCATTGGTCAAGTCGGTCAAATTCCCAGTGACGCATTCTCTCTCCGATTGCTTTGTGGGCCTTACGGCAATGTCGGTGTGTCATTTGACGGACATAATATTCCTTTGGTTCAGTTCGGCACTTCAGGAAATAAGATTATCATGGCGGGCGACATTTCCCGGTTTGCTGGCCATGCGGGCGAGTTGCTGATTGGTGGCAGCGAATTATTGTTCGACGACATTCAGTTTTCAAATCAACCCATCCCCGAACCGCGCTTGGTTGGTTGGTTTAGCCTCGGCATATTGTTCCTCAAGTTGCGGCTGCGAAAGTTTCAGCAAACTGTGTCTTAGCCACCGCTTTTTCGTGCTGCCGGACACGGGCTGGCTATACTTTTCCCAATGCGCTTCGGACCGCTGACATTGTCATCGAATCTGTTTCTCTCGCCGCTGGCGGGTTACACCAACCTGCCCTTTCGGCTGGTCGTGCGCGAGATTGGCGGCGTCGGCCTCTGCACCACGGACCTCGTCAACGCCCGCTCGCTGCTGGAGAAGCGGCCCAAGGCCTTCAAGCTCATCGAATCCAGCCCGGCCGATCAACCGCTCGCCGTGCAGCTCTTCGGGTCCGTGCCCGAGGAAATGCGCGAGGCCGCACAATTCGTCGCGGCGCGGGGCGCGGCGAGCGTGGACATCAACATGGGCTGTCCCGTCAAGAAGGTCTGCCAGGTCGGCGGCGGCTCGGCCATGATGACTTCTCTCGAAAAGACCGCCGCGCTGGTCAAAGGCATGGTGGACGCGGTGAAAATTCCCGTCACCGCCAAGATGCGCCTCGGCTGGGATGACGAGAACATCACCGCGCCGGATTTGGCGCGCGCGTTGGAGGATGTCGGTGTGGCGGGAATCTTCGTTCATGGTCGCACGCGGCAACAGGGTTTCGGCGGGCGCGTGAATCTGGCCGGCATCCGCGCCGTGGTGCAGGCGGTGAAAAACATCCCGGTGATCGGCAACGGTGATGTGACCACCCCGGAAGCCGCGCGCCACATGTTCGCGGAAACCGGTTGCGCCGGCGTGAGCATCGGCCGCGGCGCCTTTTACGATCCATGGATTTTCAAACGGACGCTGGAGTATTTGCGCCCAGCCGCGAATGGTAGGGCGGGCACTCCGCTGCCCGCCGAGCCCTCGTTCACCGAACGCGTCCGCGTTCTGAGCCGTCACTTTGATCTTATGATCGAGGTCTTCGGCGAGGAGCTGGGCTGCCGCATGTTCCGCAAGGTCGCGCCGCAATACGCGCGGCGCTTCGGTCCGGCGAGCGAGTTCAACAAACGCGTGGTCCATGTTTCCAACCGCGCGCAATTTCAGGAGGTGCTGGCGAATTACCGGCGCTGGCGGGCGCAGTTCGAGGAAGCCGACGGCGAGTTGAAGCCGCGTTTTCGCCCGCCGCCCATGGTGGCTTCGTTCATGCAGGCGGAGCCGGACGAGGCTGCGGGGCGGGTGTCTGTGCCGAAGGGCCCGGTGGAGGTCTGGTAAAAACTGCGCCCCACTTGCCACGGGCACGGGACTTGGGGCAAGTTGCCCGCGCCATGAATATCCGGTTTTCCATGCTGGCGATCAGTCTCGCGGTGGCGGCGGTTTCCTGCTCCCGCGCGCCAACGGATGTCAAAACGCCGACGCCGACGGCGGCACCCACGCAACAGGTCTTTCAGGTCAAAGGGACGATTGTCGAACTGCTGCCTGCCGAGAAATCCGTG
>CAYWCK010000127.1:0-12460 GCA_964456685.1 uncultured Bifidobacteriaceae bacterium
AGATCAAGAACGCGCTCAAGGTTGGCCAGGACGTCACCGCGCGCGTCATCAAGATCGACCGCAGCGACCGGCGCATCGGTCTCTCGATCAAGGCCGCGAACTACTCGCCCGAGCAGCTCAAGGCCGAGCAGGCCGTGCTCGACTCCTTGAAGCCGGGCGAAGACCTCGTGGCATTGCAGCACGCCTTCGATGCCGCGGACGAAGCGATCCGGGAAGATAAGGAATAAGTTTCGCGTCAGCGATTCACGACGGGCGGACCGGCAACGGTCCGCCCGTTTTCGTTCGCAAACCTCGCATCGGCGCATCCTCCCTCCGCCGCTTTTAAGTGAGTACTGGCCCCGACCAAACTATCCCGGCGCGGACTTACGGCTTGCTGCGGGCGCGGGTTTGCGGTTTAACGTCTGGCGTGCGCGGTGCGCCGCGCTCAACCAGATGCCAGACCACAAATCCACTACGCGCAGTCCCTGGGCCTGGGTGCCGACGTTGTATCTCGCGCAGGGCCTGCCCTTCGCCGTCGTCAATGCGGTCTCGGTCATCATGTACAAAAGCCTCGGCGTCTCGAATGCCGACATCGCGTTCTACACCGCTTGGCTGTACCTGCCGTGGGTGATCAAACCGCTCTGGAGTCCGGTGGTGGATATTTTGCGCACGCGGCGCTGGTGGATCTGGGCCATGCAACTGTTGCTCGGCGCCGGCTTTGCGGCCGTGGGACTCACGCTTCCCCTGCCCGCCTTCTTCCAAGCTTCGCTGGTAATCTTCTATCTGGTTGCTTTCAGTTCCGCGACGCATGACATCGCGGCCGATGGCTATTACCTGCTGGCGTTGTCGGAGAAGGAGCAGGCGTTTTTCGTAGGCATCCGGAGCACATTCTTCCGCATCTCAATGGTTTTCGGACAGGGTTTGCTGGTGATTCTCGCGGGCTTGATTCAAAGCCATACCGGCCTCCCGCAGCAGCAAGTCACGGTGAACGCCCAGCCCGGCACGGCGCTCGTGCAAACGATCGCGCCGGAATTGTTGCAAGCCGGTTCAACTCCCGCCGCGGAACTCCGGCTGATCGCCGAGCCCGCGCAACTGGCCATCGCGCCGGAACCGCGGCCAAAGGCGGAAATCGCGGCATTGCTCGCCGCCGCCCGGAACTGGAACACCACCAATCATTTCATCCGCACGCTGCAGATGGGGACCGGTCCCGCCGCCAGCGCCGCCACGAATTCCTGGTGGGCGCAAAATATTTCCGGACCGCTCGAGGATTATCTGCGCACCCACTTCGCACGGCAGACGGCTTCGAAAAGCGACTTCGCCGGCAACATCGGGATCGCGGCGCTGCGCCTGACCAAACCGCCCGGCAAGGAAATCGTGGTCACGCCGGCGTTTGCCACGGGCGATAAAAGCGTGTCGCTGGCCGAGGGCACGCGCCTCGTGTTCGACGATTCGAACTGGAACGTTCCCGCGCTCGCGGTGCTGCAACTGGATCCGAAGCTGAAGAGCGCCACGAGCGCGGTTTTCGCGGTGCGCTCGGGCAACATTCCCCTTTCCTGGACCGTCACCTTCTTTGTGCTGGTGGGCCTCTTCGCGGTGTTTGGGTTGTGGCACAAATTCATTTTGCCGCGCCCCGCCGGGGATCAGCCGGGCGACGCGCAGAATATTCCCGGGTTCATCAAGGAGTTTTTCAAAACATTCGGTTCGTTCTTTCGCAAACCGAAGATCGCGTTCCTGCTGCTGTTCCTGCTGCTCTACCGCTTTGGCGAAGCGCAACTGGTCAAGATGGTCACGCCGTTCCTGCTCGATGCGCGCGAAGTCGGCGGCTTGGGCCTGACCACCGGTCAGGTCGGACTCGTTTACGGAACAATCGGCATCCTCGCCCTGACCTTCGGCGGCATCCTCGGCGGATTGGTTGCGTCCAAGCACGGACTGAAGCGTTGGCTCTGGCCCATGGTGTTGATCATCCACCTGCCGGACGCGGTGTTCATCTACCTCGCGCAAGTCCAGCCCGACAGCCTCACCACGATCAGCATCGCGGTGGCAGTGGAACAGTTCGGTTACGGATTTGGGTTCACCGCCTACATGCTCTACATGATTTACATCGCCCGCGGTGAACATAAGACCGCGCACTACGCCATCTGCACCGGATTCATGGCGCTGGGCATGATGCTGCCCGGCATGTGGAGCGGTTGGTTGCAGGAAATCATTGGCTACCACCACTTCTTCATCTGGGTGATCATGGCCACGCTGCCCAGCTTCCTGGTTGTCCTGCTGATCCCGCTGGAAAAAGAATTCGGCAAAAAGGCCTGAGCCGGCGCCGCAGCGGATGGCTTGAGCATTGCCGAATGCGCGCCAACTTTGCACCCTCCGTCCGTGCCGCTTTTCACAACGCCGAAACGCCGTTGCTTCGCCCTGGCGCTGGGCTTGGTGCTGGCGACCGCCTGGGTCTGGTGGCGATGCGCGCGAAATCCGGACGTCTTCTTCCTTTCCCAACAGCGCGGCGCGGAATGGATCGTTTACCCGCTGCCGCCGGACGGCAACTTGCATCGGGCGGCGAATTGGAACTGCACCTTTCAGCGCACCTTCCACTTGGACACCCTCCCGGCGAACGCTGCCATCTCTTGGCGCGCATTCCGCAACGCAACCCTTTCGCTCAACGGCCAACCGGTTGCCCTCACAGGCAGTACAAATGAGAATTGGAAACTCACCCGCAACATCGAAATCACGCAATGGCTGCGAAGCGGCACAAATGAATTGGTGGTAACCGTCGCCAACGCGCTTGGCCCGCCGGCGCTCTGGCTGCGTTTGGAAGCGGGCGCGCTCCGCATCGGGACGGACGGGCAATGGCACTCCTCGCTAGCAGGTGCGACGTCGCAACTGGCGGTGCCGGCGGGAGCCAGGCGTGAACTTCAGCCGGGCAATCTGCTTTTCACGTCGGAAAATTTCGGCGCTGCGTTGGGGGCGGTGTGGCCGTGCCTGTTGCTATTCGGCGGCTTTGCAACGCTTATTTGGTTTGCCGCTCACCGCTGGCCACGATGGCCGGTTGCTCTGACGCTGATCAGTCTCGCCTGGCTGGGCTTGATCGGGCACAACGCCACCCTGCTGCCGGCGGACACGATGGGCTACGATACCCAGGAACACCTCAAATATATCGGTTTCATCCGGGAACACGGCCGGATTCCTTTTGCCGACGAAGGCTTTCAAATGTTTCAGCCGCCGCTCTTCTATCTCCTGGGCGCGGGTCTGTTGTCGGTTCTTCATTTGCCCCTCGACTCTGCGGGCGGATTGCTGGCGCTTCGCCTGCTCTGCCTCGCATTTGGACTCGCGCATGTCGGTTGCATTTTGCTGGCGGCGCGAACTCTGTTTCCGCAGGACGCGCGGGCGCGGAGCGTCGCCAGCATCGTCGCCGGGCTAATGCCGATGCTGCTGTTGCTTTCCTTCTACATCTCCAACGAAGCACCCATGGCGGCCTTTACCGCCGGCGCGATCGTTTTGTCTTTACGCATGCTCGTCCGCAACGAAATCAACTTCGGCGGCTGTGCGGCCCTCGGGTTATGCCTCGGCGCCGCGCTGTTGACAAAAATCAGCGCGCTGGTGGCGGCCCCAGTCATTGCCTTCGCGCTGGGTGGCCGGCTGCTCGCTCAACGGGCGCGTCCCTTCGTCTGGCTGCGGACTCTGGGTGTCGCGTTCGCGATCAGTTTGATCGTGAGCGGCTGGTATTACGGCTTGGTGTGGCATCGCTTTGGTTCGCCAATCGTCCTGAGTTGGGATCACGCGGGCGGTTCCGCGTGGTGGCAGGAAACCGGCTATCGCACCACAGAATTTTTCCTTCAAGCTGGCGAAGTTGTCTCGCGGCCGTTCAATTCAGGGATCGACAGTTTCGGCGATGGCCTTTACACGACGCTCTGGGGCGACGGCTTGTGGAGCGGCGTTTCGGTGCGCGACTTCCGCCCGCCTTGGAATTACGACTTGATGATCGCGGGCTACGCGTTGGCAGTAATTCCCACGGGGTTGCTCATCTTCGGCGCGGCCCTGACGCTCTGGCGCTGGGTGCGACAGCCGGACGCGGTGAGTTTTCTCCTGCTCGGCTGCTTCGGTGGCTTTCTGGCGGCCATCGCTTTCATCTGCTTGAAAGCGCCCTACACGGCTTCGGTGAAAGCGTTCTATGGCCTTGCGGCGTTGATTCCGCTGGCGGTGCTGGCAACGACGGGTTGGATGAAGTTGAACCAGTGGCGCCGCGGATTTGGAGCCGCCAGCGCAATGCTGACAATCCTCGCCGCCCTCAACGGTGTCGCGTCATTCTGGTTACGGCGCGACGCACCCGCAACGGCTGTGGCCCTGGCGCTGCACGAGCATTCCGCGGACCGCACGGCTCAAGCCAGTCAACGTGTTGCCAAGGCAGCGCAACGACACCCCCAAGACGCGCGCCTTGCACTGCTCCACTCGCAGTTTCTGGCGGATGCCGGGCAGCATGCGGAAGCGCGAACCTGGGCCGAACGCGCCGTCAGCCTCGACCCAATGGATTCCCTCTGCCTCGTGCAAGCAGCGGCTGAAATGCGCCACGCCGGTGAAATCACCCAAGCCATCCCTCGGTTGCGCCAGGCCATCGAGTTGGGGTCGCAGTCCACCCGCGCCTACCAAGACCTAGCGCTGGCCTTGATGCAGGCCGGCCAATCCGCCGAAGCTCTGGCTACGGCCCGCGCCGGTCTGGCGACTGCGCCCGCCAATCGCGTTTCGCACCGCATCGTCGGTTCGATCTGTTTGAGTCTCGGCCAACCGACCGAGGCGGCGCGACATCTGCAATGGGCACTGGCTTTCGGTGAAGACACCGTCGTCACGCGGTTGCTGCTCGCTTCCGCCCGGTTGCAGTTGCAGCAACCCGCCGAAGCGGCCGAACAGTTAAACGAAATCCTGCGCCGACAACCGGACCACCCCGACGCGCTCGCCCTGCTTGGCAGCGTGGAATCTTCGCAGGGGCGATACCCCGAAGCGGTTGCTCACTTCAGCGCGGCGTTGAAATTGGCCCCGGAATCGCCGGAACTGCACAACAACCTTGCGTGGTTGCGCGCCACCTGCCCGGTGGCTACGTTCCGAGATGGCAAAGAGGCCGTGCGGCTGGCACAGCTGGCTTGCCGGTTGACCCACGAACGGGAGCCGCAATTCCTCGGCACACTGGCGGCCGCCCATGCCGAGGCGGGACAATTTGCGGAAGCGATTGCGGTCTGCCGCGAAGCGATCGCCCTCGCCGAAGCCGCAACCAATGAACCGGTGGCCGGTCGCAACCGGGAATTGCTCCAGCTCTACTTGGAGGAGAAGCCGTATCGGGAAGCGGTGAACCAAAGCGCGGCGCCTTGAGCAGGCGGCCGGGCGCTTACTTGGCGACGAACAACGCCAGGGACGCTGTGTAACCGTGGAGAAAATTCCGCGCGCCGACGGGGCCGATCTCGCCATTGCAAAAAAATCCGGACAGGCCAATGCCGCCGAGTTGTTGCTGGATGGTTTGCGCGTCGTGACCGGACCGGCCAAACATGCTTTTACCACGCCCGTTGCAACAGCACAGGCAGCCGCCGTATATCTTCGCCTCGCCCAACCCCAACCGCGTGCGCACCAGCAACTCTTTCAAATCTTCGGAAGCCGCGGAGGAATCCCGTCGCTGGAATTGCATCGTTTGTCCCGCTCGCGGCATCGCGCCAACGGCGAGCACGCCGGAATTCGGATCGCCACCGATGAGGTTGCGCACCAGAAAATCGCCACGATGAAAATCTTCGAGGTATTCGTTCACCACCAGCCCGATGAAAAGATTGCCCCGCACCTTGCGTTGATCGTCGGGAGAAAGCGCGCCGACGGTTTCTGCCAGCACCTCGTACGCAGGCCGGTTGGCAATGCGATGAATCAGATTTTGCTCCACGCGGGTCAACGTCCACGTTTCGCCAATGGGCGTGCAACCCTGTGAAATGACACCGGTGAGTTTTACCTCGCCGCCAATGGAGATGGCCACGCCGCCTTCGTCATAGACCTCCCCGTTCAGATAAACCTGGGTGCTTTGCTCGGAAAAAACGCCGCTGGCCAATCCGCCGAAGACCGGCAAGGGAGCATAGGCCTGGTTCCAGCCCCGCAACCAGGCCTCGGCATCGAGGTGGAACGGATCAACAAACGCGAGCCAGCCATTCGTCCGCTCGGGCGTCACGCCGGTTTCCACCGGCCAATAGCTGCCGGCATTGGCTTCCTCAATTTGCGCCTGGGTAAAATAGACTTCCTTCAGGACGGCCCCCGGCAGCGAGTAAAGCGCCAGCACCAGTCCCGCGTCGTCCTCGAATTCCTCCGCATTCGCCACCAGGCCGCTGCTGGAGCACCCGGCCAAAAGCGGCACTTGCGCGTGCACCCGCAGAATTTCCAGAACCTGCTTGGCGTGCGGAAAGAAACGGGGGGTCATGAACACGAGCCCCAACGAGACGTGCGGCGCCCGCAATTGCTGGCGCAGATTCTCGGCCCAGACGCGCAAGCCGCCCTCATCAAAACCGCCCGACCAATGCGCGGCGACTGAATATTCCGTGTTCACGGCCAAAAGCTATCCCCCTCCCAAACGAAAGCAAATGAAGTTCACGCAATCCGTAGAAATCGGAGCTGACAACTCAGTGCGGAGATTCTGATGAGATCGTTCGCTCCGGGTCGGCAGCTTCGTGATTTCTTTTCAAGCGGGCGAGCATCTGTCGGATATCGAGCACGCCCTTGATGCTCACGTACACGGTGATGGTCGAATACCAGATCACGCAGAGCCAAACGACCGTAAACCAGATGCTGTGTCCTTGCGTCATGATTTTACCTCCGTACCGGATTTGAGCAGCGAGCCGATGATCATTCCCAAGGCCGCGGCGACAAACGCGGCGATGCCCGCGCTATCCTTGCCGATGGACGCGGCGAATTTCATCGTGGCCGGAATCTTCTCCAGCGTCAGGTGGGCCATGGGCACGGCAGCGCCGAGAATGATCGCGCCCAGCGCGCCCCAACTGTTGGCCCGTTTCCAATAACAACAGGCGACCAACAACACGGACATGCTCGACAGGTAAATCGAACCCGTGAGCAATAAATAGGACCACACGTTGCCCTCGATCTTGTAGAGCAGCCCGAACACCAGCAGGTAAACACCGATGAGCGCGACGATGCAGCGATTCCACAGAATCGCCCGCCGATCGGATTGCGGTTTGCGGCGGAACGGCCCCAGGATGTCGTTGTAGATCACGCTCCCCCAACTCAGCATGTAGCTCGAATCGGTGGACATGTCGGCCGCCAGCATCGCGGCGATGAGCAACCCCATCAGGCCAATCGGCACAAACGTGCTCAGAAACTTCGGCATCGCGTGCAGGGAAGTGTCGTTGAGCTTGTTTTCGGCCCCGGCGGGCAGCGCCTTGATTTCGGCCTCGGTAAGCTGCGCCAGCGGCGACCCAGGCTGAGAGGCTGAGATTTTTTGCTGCACGGCCGGCGGGACTTGGGCGAGTTCCGCCGTAGTGAGCTGCTTCAACGGTTGCCAGCCCAAAACCGCCAGCGCCGCTATGCCCCACAAACCGGGAATGACCCAGCGGCAAACGAAAAAGAAACTGGTGCGGGTGTAAACTTTGCGCCCGGTGTCCGTATCCTTCGCGGCCAGCAGGCGCGCAATCGTCGTCTGCCAGGTGAGCGTGGCCGCGGTGTTGCCCAGGATCTGCATGATCACAAAAGTCCAGCCGAGATGCGGATTGATGATCGGGTTGAAGCCGCCGGCGCCGTGGTGCAGTTCAACTGTGGCGATGATTTTGTCCCAACCCACCTGATACAGCACCATCACGGTGACCACCAACAGGCCGATGCTCATCACGACAAACTGCAGGAAGTCCGTCACCAACACGGAAAGCATGCCGCCCAGGATCGTGTAAACCGCCACCATGACCAGCAGCGCGGTCATCATCAGAGCGAGATACTTGATGTCGAGGCCGCAAACGAGGCAGAGAAAATCACCGCCGATCTTGAGGAAGACGCCCATGTTGAGCAGTCCACCAAAAACGATGACAACGCCCGCTAACCAGCGGACAAATCGGCCATACCGCGTCTCAAAAAGTTCCGGTAGCGTCATGGCGCCCGAATCCCGCAGTGGTTTCACACAGAAGCCGGTCCACCCGATCAGGAACATGGCCACGGCCTGCGCAATGCCCGGCAGCGAACCCGCAAAGCCGTCGTTGAAACCGGCTTGGGCGGTGTACATGCAGGTGATGATGCCGAACTCCGTAGCCGCCAGGGAAGCGATGCCGAGATAAACATCCATCTCGCGCCCCGCGACGAGGAAATGTTCCACCTTGGAGACGTATTTCCGCACCATCAAGCCAGCCATCATCGTCAGGAGCAGATAGACTCCCACGATGCTGCCATCGACCATCCAATTAAAGTGGGTCATGGCTGGGATGGCAACTGACCTGGCCAGTTGGATGCGGGTTGAAGGGAATTCACCGGGCCGTTCATGATTGCGATTGCTCTTAACAGGAAGCGGCAGGACCGTCACTGCAAAACTTTTGGTTTTTGAAACATGCCGGCAAATGGCGAACAACAGGCAACGAAGCCTGGTGCTGAGAACTGGCGGCACAGTGGATTTGCTGCGCGCGCTTTGGGACAACTCAGCGCGTGTCGCGGAGTATTTGAACACTCGACCCCTCGACCTCGCTAAGTATCATCATGTCGGCACAATTGAACCCAACCACAGGAGCAGTTATTGCCACCGCATTAGCCGGCCGGCAGATGTATGAGTTGTATGATTTGAAAGCCGATCCGTCGGAAACGAAAGAAGTGCTACCCCGAACACCGCACTCGCGGCGAAATTGAAGAAGTTCCTCGCCGAGTCGCGGGACAAAGGCTACACCCGACCGGGCTCCGAAAACTGAATAAACACGATGCAGACGAAAATTATTGCACTCCTATTTTCATTGGCAGCGCTCGTCGCGGCGCCAGCGGCGGGCAAACTAAACGTTTTACTGATCGTTGCGGACGACCTGCGCGACACGATTGGTTGTTACGGCAACGCGCAGGTCAAGACGCCGAATATCGATCGCCTCGCGCAACGCGGCGTGCGGTTCGAACACGCCTACGCACAGTATCCCGTCTGCAACCCGAGCCGCACTTCGTTTCTCACCGGCCTGCGCTGTGAGCAGACCAAGGTCGTGGGCAACACCACGATGTTCCGCTCGGTGATGCCCGACATCGTCACGCTGCCGCAATTGCTCCGGCAAAACGGCTGGCACGCCGCATCGTATGGAAAGATTTTTCACGTTGGCGAAGCCATGGGCGAGATTCGCGAGGGCTGGACTGATCTCGGCAAATCATGGGACGAAGCGCTGATGTTTCAACCCACCGCGGCGGGCAGTGTCAGTGAGGCGGGCCGAAATCTCACCGGCGGCAAACTCGCGTGGTGCCGTTGGGGCGCAATGGCCGGCACGGACGACGATCAACCCGATGGCCAAACCGCCGCCCACACGATCGCGACCATCGAGAAACTCACGCAAGCGGGCAAGCCGTGGATGGTGGCGGCGGGTTTTCATCGCCCGCATGATCCGTTTCTCGTGCCGGCGAAATACTTTGACCTTTACCCGCCCGGCTCGCTGAAGCTCTATCATGATCCAGCCAACATCACTCCGACCAAACCCCTGACGATGCCCGCCGGCGCTTTTGCCGAGGCGTTCAACGCGTTCACCGATGTCGAACGAATGGAATTCCAGCGGGCTTATTACGCGGGTGTCTCATTTACCGATGCGCAAGTCGGCCGCCTGATGAACACGCTCGACCAGTTGAAACTCTGGGATAACACCGTTGTGATTTTCATGGGCGACCACGGCTATCACCATAACGAACGCAACTGGTGGAACAAGAACACCCTCTTTGAACGCAGTTGCCGCGCGCCGTTCATCATCGTCGCGCCGGATGGGAAACACGGAGAAGTTTGCCGCTCGCTCATTGAATACGTGGACATTTATCCGACCATTGCGGATTACGGCCATGTGAAAGCGCCACACCAACTGGCGGGTAAATCGCTCCGGCCGTTGCTGAAGAATCCCGCCGGCAAAGGCCGCGAGGCCGCATTCACGCTCGTGGTGCGCGGCAGAAACTACGGCCAATCCGTCCGCACCGCGCGCTGGCGTTACACGCAATGGAGCGACGGCAACCGGGAACTCTATGACGAACTCGCGGACCCGCAGGAAACGCATGATGTGTCCGACGACTCGGCGAACGCGAAGGTCATCGAGGAATTGAAGGCAAAGCTGAAGCAAGTCGGGCCGTTCCTGCCCACCGCGGAGGTTCTGCCGAAAGGAAAGAAGCCGTCCCAGCAAGCCGCAGCGGGCGCAGAGTTGAGCGACCCTGAACTGGCGCTCACCCATCCGTGATCCGATTTCACCATGAAAGCCAAATTCATCATCACGTTGTTTGCCGCCAGCGTGCTCGCGGGCGCGCTCCCCGCTGCTGAACGCAAACCCAACTTCCTCTTCGTTTACACCGATGACCAGCGCTACGACGCACTGGGCGTCGTCCAACGCGAGCAAGGTGAGCGCGCGCGCTTTCCGTGGTTCCAGACGCCGAATCTTGATCGCATGGCCGGTGAGGGCATGCGCTTCCGCAACGCTTTTGTCACGCTGTCGCTCTGCGCGCCGAGCCGCGCCGCGTTTCTCACCGGCCGTTATAACCACGCGAATGGTGTCATTGACAATCACACGCCGTTTCCGACGAACAGCGTTACGCACGCGAGCCTGCTCCGCGCCGCCGGGTACCGGACGGCTTACATCGGCAAATGGCATCATGGCGCGCAACGCGGCCAGCGACCCGGATTCGATTACTCGGCGAGTTTCGTTGGCCAGGGGCGCTACGACAATTGTCCATTCGAGATCAACGGCGTCACGACCGAGACGAAAGGTTGGGTGGATGACGTTTCCACCGACTTCGCAATTGAATTCCTGAAGCAGAACAAAGACCGGGCGTTCTCCTTGGTGATCGGCTACAAAGCGACGCACGGCCCGAACACGCCACCCGGCCGCGCGAAGGACCGCTTCGCCGGCGCCAAGGCCCGGAGCGTGCCGAATCTAGGCGTGCGCCCGATCTATCGCGGCGCGGCAGACGCCCCGGCCGCAAAGAAGCAAACAGCCAGCGCGGAAGCTGAAGTGGATATCAACGTGAATTACTTCCGCTGCCTTTCGGCAATGGACGACAACATGGGTCGCCTGCTCAAGGCGCTCGATGATCTCGGCCTGGCGGATAACACCGTCGTCGTCTTCACAAGTGACAACGGTTACTACAATGGCGAGCACGGGCTCGGCGACAAGCGCTCCGCCTACGACCAATCGCTGCGCATTCCCATGCTCGTTCGTTATCCAAGATTGGTCGGCCCAGGCACGCTTTGCGACGACATGGTGCTGAACATCGATATCGCGCCGACGTTTCTCGAACTCGCGGCTGTTCCCGTGCCGACCACGATGCAGGGCAAAAGCTGGCAGCCGTTACTCGCGGGTAAGAAGGTCGCGTGGCGGCAGTCGTTCCTCGCGGAGTATTTTTACGAGCGCGGCTTCGTCGGCACGCCCTCGCTGGTCGCGGTGCGTACCGCCGACGCGAAGTTGATCAAATATCCGGGCCACGAGGACTGGACGGAACTGTTCGACCTCAAGAATGACCCTTACGAAATCACGAACTTGGCCAACGATTCGGCGCACAAGCAGTTGCTCGCACGAATGAACGCGGAGTTCGATCAGCAGGTCAAGGCCACGGGCTATGCCCGGCCCGCGCAGGCGGATCCGGAGGGCTCGTTGAACGAAGGTGCGACGGGAAAGAAAGGCAAAGGCAAGAAAGCGGCGAAGGAGTAGAACCCACGCCGTCAGATATGCTCGCCAATCGTGGGCGGCGGTTCGTGCGCGATTTCCTGCTCCGGCGCGAGGCGGGTGCTCTCACTGGCGAGTACGCGGAAATTCCGGATGTGGAAGGACACTTCCTGATCATCGGCCAATCCCAACTGCGCGTATTCCTCCTTGCTGATGCGCGTGCGTAAAGTGAGGCCTGAGGGCAGTTCCATTTCCAGCCGCAGCATGATCCCGAGAAAGAATGTGCGCCTCAGCACCGCGCGATGCGGAAAGAGATTTAGATCCGTGGAGATTTGCACTGCGTAAGGACGGAAACCGATGCGCAGCCGCGTGCCGTCCGGGTGACCGTCCGCCGGGAAAGTCAGTTCATTGACCCGCGCAATCCCGCCCTGCACCTCGGTGTCCAACACGTTCATCACGCCGACAAACCGGGCGACGAATTCGTTGGCGGGCTGCTCGTAAACCTCCCGCGGCGCGCCGATCTGTTCGAGATTGCCCTTGGAGAAGATCACGATGCGATTCGAGACTTCCATGGCTTCCTCCTGATCGTGCGTCACGAAAATCGTCGTCACGTTCAGGTCCTCATGCAGGCGCACGAGCCATTCGCGCAACTCGTGGCGGAT
>CAYWCK010000128.1:0-12396 GCA_964456685.1 uncultured Bifidobacteriaceae bacterium
ACCAGGCGCGATTTCATCCACACAACCGCGGCTGTCACGGCTGGCATCGTTACGTTACCTGTGGCGGGTGCCTTCGCAAAAGCACCGCCAGCTGATGGCATCATTGACGTGAACGTCACGCTCGGCCGTTGGCCGTTTCGCCGGTTGCCGGACGACGAAACGGGCAAACTCGTCACGAAACTGCGCCGCGTTGGCGTGACGCAGGCGTGGGCGGCCAGCTACGACGCCGTATTCGCGCAGGATCTGCGTGCGGCGAATGCCAAACTCGTGGCGCAATGTCGCGCGCACGGGCGTGGAGTGCTGGCGCCATTTGGCTCCGTGAATCCCAAACGGACTGATTGGGAAAGTGAGTTCGTTCGCTGCGTGGAGGAACATCGCATCTGCGGGCTGCGATTGTTCCCCGGCTACCACGGTTACAAACTTGGCGACGAAAGCTTCGTGAAACTTTTTGCCCGCGCAGCCGAGCGAAAAATCGTTTTGCAGATCGCCGCTGACCTGGAGGATGAGCGTTTGCAGCATAAGGAAGCCACCGCGCCGCATCTCGACGCGAAGCCGTTGGTGAACTTGCTCAAATTGCATCCGTCGGCCCGGGTGGTTTTGCTGAACTGGCAACGCTCGATCTCCGGCGCATTGGTCCAGCAGCTCGCGGCAGCGGGCGCCCGCTTCGACATCGCGACGGTGGAAAATGTCGGTGGGGTCGCGGAGCTGATCGGGAAGATTTCGGCGGAGCGCGTGTTGTTCGGCTCGCACGCGCCGTTCTTCTACTTCGAGTCGGCGCTGTTGAAACTCAAGGAGTCGGCATTGAAGCCCGAGAGCCAGCGCGCTGTTTGTGAGCTGAACCCACGGCGGTTGCTTGGTTGAGCAAACCGCTGCTAGTTTGCCGCTTTGTCGAGTGCGTTGAGCACATCCTGTCGCGAGGGAATCGTCGGCAGGACGACTGGCGGTTGCTTGGCATCGCGGGAATACACCAGAACCAACGGCACCGCGGCATCGGCGCGGTACTTCCGCAGTTCCGCCATGATGTCATCCGGGTAATCTGTGTTGTCAGCGAGCAGCGCAACGCCGTTGATGGCTTCGAGTTTCTTTCGCACTTCAGCATTGTCCACGGCCGGCTTCACGAACGTGTTACAGGTGACGCACCATTTGGCGGTGAAGTCCACCAGGATCGGCCGGCCTTCGCTACGCGCCTTGGCGACGGCGTCCTGACTCCATTTTTGCCAGGCGACGGTGTCGGCGGCTTTGGTCAACGCGCGCCAATGCAATTTGTATTCGAGCGCGAAGCCGTAGCTGGCGAGCAAAGCAAGGAGCGCGAGGACCATTGCCAGGCCACGGCGCTTGTTGCCGCGCTGGACAAACTCACCCCAGACCCACGCGGCGAACGCGAGGCCGATGAAGAAAAAGCCCAGCCAGATCACGCCGTCTTCGCCGAAGCGTGGCGCGGTGAACCAGAGAATCCACACGGCCGTGGCGAGCATGGGGAATCCCATGCCCACTTTGAATTTCTCCATCCACGCGCCGGGCTTGGGCAGGAATTTCAGCCAGGCCGGTTTCCAACTCAGCACCACGTAGGGCAGGGCGAGGCCGAAGCCGATGGTGAGAAAGAAAAGCAGGATGACCAACGGCGATTGCGCGAAGGCAAATCCCAGCGCCGTGGCCAGGATGGGCGCGGTGCAGGGGGTGGCCAGCACGGTGGCCAGAACTCCGTTGAAAAACGCGCCGCTGGCTCCGCTCTTGGCTGCCAGATCGCCGGCGGCGCCCATTGCCCGGCCGCTGAGCGTGACTTCGAAAAGGCCAAACAGATTCAGGGCGATGAGCACGACCAAGGCGATGAATCCGACGGACAGCTGCGGGCTCTTGAATTGCATACCCCAGCTCGCGGAACCGCCGGCCGATTTGATGCCGATGACAAGCGCAGCCATGACGAGGAAGGACGCGAGCACGCCCAGGCCGTAAATGAGACCCAACCAGAAAACGCGGCGCGGTTCGTCCTGGCTTTGTTGGACGAAGCCGAAAATCTTCAGCGCGATGACCGGGAAAACGCACGGCATCACATTCAGAATCAGGCCGCCCAGGAGTGCGTAAAGCAGCATCAATCCCAACGACTGATTGGCGTCGCCCGACGCCTGCTGGGTTGCGTTGCTTGCGGTCGGATTGGCAACGCGGGTTTTGACTTCGACGCCTTCGATTACGCCGGCCGATTTTCGAATCACCAGGCCGCTGATTTCCTGCGGCCATTCGCCTTCCGTTTTCGTGACCTGCTTGCGCAGGCGAACCTTGCCGCCGCCGTCGCTGAGAATGTCCGTGTCCGCACCGATCTCAAAAGTCTCCGCTTTGTCGGGGAAGAAATCGACGAGTTCAAGTTTGGCTGGGGCAGGCCATTCGAGAACCAATGCCCGCGAATCGCCATTGGCCGCTCCTTCCCAAGTGGCCGTGAATTGAAAACTTGGATCCGACTTGGGCAAACGTTCGCGCCAGGGCGCAAACCGTGGCGCGTCGGGGGAGGATTGCCCCTGCGACGCGACGGTCAACTGATTGGAGATGCTGGCGCGGCTTTGCACGCAGGCTTTTTCGCATTCAAGCCAGACCAGTTTCGCCGAGATCTCCACAGGGCCGGGCTGCAGATCAGCGGCCAGCTTGAGCGGCACGAGCAACGCAATTTCGTCGTGCAGCACATAAGTGGTGGCCTTGGGGGCGGGCAGTTTTTCCGGCACCGGATAGAGGACTTCGCCGACGGTGACGCCGGTGGGCAATTGCCAGGTGATTTTTGGCGGCTGGCCCAAGCCGCCTTCGCCGGCATTCTTCCAGTAAATGTGCCAGTCGGCCTCCATTTCAAAATGGACCGCGGCCATGACCGTGTCGCCGGGCTTGGCGGCGGCAGCTTCCAAGATCAACGAAGTGCGCGCGTGGGCCGCATTCGCTTCGCGCAGTCCGAGGCAGAGCAGGGCGGTAATGAGCCCAATCAAGATCCGTTGCACGCTCATAGTTTTTGCACAAAACCGCGAAAGTTCTAATAAAATTCCTTTCATAGTCAGCTACCGCTTCGCTTCACTTTCGCGGACAGGTTGGAACTGGTGCGCGTTCAATGACCGACTGACAATCGCCGAGACGATTTACCTCCCATCGGCTCGGCGATAACCACGGGGTTTGCGCCATACAGCTTATTTGGCTAAGCTGCGGATGATGTCGGCGTCTCCTGCCACGGCGTGGAACTGGTTGCGAACGGGCGACGAAATGTTCGCTGCCATGGAAGCCGCCATTGAGGCCGCGCACAGCTCCATCGCGCTCGAATCCTACATCTACTCCCCGACTGGTCCGGGGCTCCGGCTGCGCGAAGCGTTGACGCGCGCCGCGCGCCGCGGTGTGCGCGTGCGCGTGCTCTGCGATGCCCTGGGTTCATATTCAATGCCCGGCGATTTCTGGTCGCCCTTGCAGGCAAGCGGGGGCGAGGCGCGCGTGTTCAATCCCATTTCGTTGAACCGCCTGGGGATTCGCAATCATCGCAAGCTGCTCGTGTGTGATGGGCAGGTGGCGTTCGTGGGTGGTTTCAACGTGGCGCCCGAGTACGAAGGCGACGGCGTCACCCGTGGATGGTGCGATCTGGGGCTGCGGTTGACTGGATCGCTCGCGTCCGAATTGGCCAGCTCCTTTGACGAAATGTTTGCGCGGGCCGACTTCCAGCACAAACGCCTGGTGCGCTTGCGTCGCTCGGTAACGAAGCGTCAAATCGCTGGTCCGGAACAAACGCTGTTGCTGAGCGGACCGGGCCGCGGGCGGAATCCCATTCAACGGGCGCTGCTCCACGACCTGCATCATGCCCGGCAGGTGAGCATCATCGTGCCGTATTTTTTGCCCTCGCGCGCCTTCCGGCGGGCGATCACCCGCGTGGCGCGCCGCGGTGGTTCAGTGCGGCTGCTCTTGCCGGCCAAAACCGATGTCGCCCTCTCGCGTCTGGCGACGCAAAGCCTGTACCGACGTTTGCTGCGGGCGGGCGTGGAGATTTACGAATACCAGCCTCAAGTGTTGCACGCGAAATTGTTCGTGCTGGAGGGCGTGGCGTATATCGGCTCCTCCAACCTCGATCCGCGCAGTCTGCGGATCAACTATGAACTCATGCTGCGGTTTGCGAATGCCGCGCTCGTGAGTGAGGCCCAAACGATTTTCAATGAGGCCTTGGCCCGCGCGCAGCGGGTGGAACTGGACACGTGGCAAAGCTCGCGCTCGTTATGGACGCGGCTCAAGCAGCGCTGGGCGTATTATGTTTTGGCGCGACTCGATCCGTTCATCGCGCGGCGGCAATGGCGGGCGCTTCCCGATTGAAGTAGGATTGCTGCCGGCGCCGTGGCGCATCTTTGCGGCGCATGCTCAAAACGCCATTTTTCACCGAGATTCATGACTTCCCCAATCTTTTCCGCCGGTCAAAGGCTTTGCCTTTGATTCCGACGCGCAGGTGGTTTAGGTTGCGTCCAGAATTGTGAAGTCCCAGCCAGCCCTCAAGTTGTATGCTCCACTCATTTTAATGGTCATGAGTTCGCGTTACCTCTCGATCGTGTCCCTGGTGAACTGTCTGCTTTGGCTCGGCGTTTCCGCACACGCGGCTGGTGGTGATGCCGTGCGCGTGCGTTTCACCGACAGCGCGACGGGTTACGGATTGCAACCGCAAGGAGTCTTCCTCCAGCGCTTGACGGAAGATGGCCGGGTGGAGGCGACGCAACGCGGGTGGCTGCCTCGTTCCGGTCGGGCGACCTGGACGCTGCCGCCGGGGCGTTACGCAGTGATGGCCAATGTTCCGAATTACCAACCGTTCTCGGCACAGGTGGATACGGCGGCGGTCGCTGGTTATGAACTGGAGTTCAAACTCGACCCTGTGAAAGTTCCCCGGGAATTGAGCGCGGAACGGCTGGCGGCGCTTCAGCGGGAAGGTTTCACGCTCGTTCAAGGTTTCGTGGTGGACGAGGCATTCGGCACGCCGCTGGCCGGAGTGCAGGTCCGGGGAGTGCCAAGTGGGGTGGAAGTCCGGACAGACGTGCGTGGCTTCTTCCGCCTGTTCGTTCCGGTGGCGGTGAAAGGTGCGGATACGGCGGCCAGCCTCGTTTTGCAAAAGCCCGGCTATCGCAGCGAGGAGCGGCAGAATTTGGAATTGTGGTCGGGCGGTGACTGGACGTATTGCCTGCGAATGACGCGCGGGGCAGGGCGTGCGTTCACGGACGAGAACACGCAGCGACGGCGACTGTCTCCTGCGACCTACCCGCCGCCGGATACGGCGGTCACGAAACCCACGGCGGCGGAGTTACGCAAATTGGGCGGCGATGGCGGGCCACACCTGTTGGCGACCGCTGGCAGCAACGCCACCGTGCGCGTGCCGCGTAACATCCGGGTCCTCAACCAAAGCAGCGTGATTGAATACGTAACGATGGATTATTACGTGAAACATTCGCTGCCGGCGGAGTGGATTTCCAGTTGGGCCACCTATACCGGCGGCAGCAACTCGCTCAACGCCGGCGCCGTGGCCGTCCGGTGTTACGCCATTGCCAAGCTCAACGCCGTCACCACGAGCAGCACGTACGATATCTGTGCAACGACCAGTTGCCAGGTGTACGGTACGGCGACCAGCAGCGCGGCGAACACGGCGGCGGATTACACTGCGAATTACGTTGTGGTCAACGGCAGCGGGGTGATTCCCAGCACGGAGTATTCGGCGGAGAATAACTCGCTCGGGTTTTCCTGCGGGGATGGTTACACGCAGCCGACGGGCGGATGCATCTTTGATCCGGTGTGTTCGGGGGAAACGCGCAATGGTCACGGGCGCGGGATGTGTCAGTGGGGCACGGCACGTTGGGCGACGGGGCGCAAGATGGCTGGCCCGAGCAGCGGTGACGCCACCCCGAACGGTTACCCGCGTCAGGACTGGAAGTGGATCGTGAACCATTACTACCCCGGCAATACGCTCGTCAAAGGCGCGCCGCTCGTGATTGGCGATGACGTCCGCGTGATCGGCACAACCCAAACGGTCCGCCAGTGCGGCGATGGCAGCATCTCCAGCGGTACCGCTTGCCCGGCCGTGACCACCAAGGCGGTTGGCTCGATTGGCGTAATCCTTGACGGCCCGGTGCAAGTGACGGCAGATGGCAACGGGTTCACTTGGTATCAGGTTCAATGGAGCGACAGTACGGTGGGGTGGACGCCCGAGAACTGGCTGGAGCGCTCGCTGCCGGCGCCCACCGCGCCGACCACCCTCACGGCGACGGCCGTAGCAACGAATCGCATCAATCTCACCTGGATCGACACCGCGACCAACGAATTCGGTTTCAAGGTCGAGCGCGCCGCCAGCGCGGGCGGACCGTGGACGCAAATTGACACGGTGATGGCGACGACGAACGCGTATGCGGATACCAACGGCTTGAACAGCGGCGCGACGTACTTCTATCGGGTGCGCGCTTTTAACTTCAACAATTCCGGTTACAGCAATACGACGAACGCCACGACGCCGTCGCCCACTTTCCCGGTGATCACGCTGCAGCCATGGAGTCAGGTGAAAGGCCTGGGGCAAACTGCAACGCTGCTCGTCGCCGCCAGTGGCAACAATCCGCTGAGTTACCAATGGCGAAAGAACGGCACCAATCTCAGCAACGCGGCGAATATTACCGGCGTCACCACCACCAACCTCACGCTAATAGGACTGCTGGCCGGCGATGCGGGAAGTTATTCGGTGGTGGTCACGAACACCAGCGGTGCCGCGACCAGCGCGGTGGCGGTTTTGACCGTCAGCGGTATCGTCGTGTTCCAAGACGATTTCGACACCAACACGGCCGCGAACTGGTTGACCAACCGGAGTTCCGCCGACACCCGGCTTGCTTTCAGTTACAATTACGCCGCCGACGGAATTTTGTCCGCGCCGCACTCGGTGGGCGGCACAACGCGCGCCGTGAAAATGGAGGCCAATCTGTCGGCGGGGGTGGCGGCGGCGATCAACCTTTCGCCGGTCGCCCAGAGTTTCAGCGGGAATTACAAGCTGCGGTTCGATATGTGGATCAATGCGAATGGACCGTTTCCGCTGGGCGGAGTGGGATCATCGCAATTCATCACCGCGGGCGTGGGCACAACCGGCGGCAAGGTCCAGTGGACCGGGGCGGGCACGACGGCTGACGGAGTGTGGTTTGCCGTGGATGGCGAGGGGCAGGCGGGCGACACCTCGACGACTTCCGATTTCAACGCCTACGCGGGGACGGCGTTGCAGGCCACCACCACCGGAGTTTACGCGGCGGGCACGGCCAGCAATGCGCGCGGCAACCTGCACCCGTATTACGCGACAGAATTTCCCGGAGGACAGACGGCGCCGGCGTTGCAGCAGGCGAACTACGCGCAGCAAACGGGCGCGCTCGAGGCGGGGACGGTTGGTTTTGTCTGGCGCCAGGTGTTGATCAACAAGGAAGGCAACGTGGTGGAGTGGTACATCGACGATTTTAAAATCGCCGCCCTCACCAACGCGCCGCTGGCGGGCAACAACATTTTCATCGGCTACTGGGATCCGTTCACCTCGCTTTCCGACAACACCGCGTTGAGCTTTGGCCTGGTGGACAACGTGCGCGTGGAGGTGCCGGCGGTGGTGCCGAACATCACTGCGCAACCGCAGGCGCGCACCAACGTGGTGGGCACGAGCGCGAGTTTCAGCGTGGCTGCCACCGGTTTTCCCGCGCCGACTTATCAATGGCAATTCCAGGGCACGAATCTGAGCAACGCGACCGCCAGCAGCTACGTGTTGGGCAGCGTCACAGCGAACGACGCGGGAAATTACTCTGTAGTGGTCTCCAACCTGGCCGGCAGTGTGATCAGTTCACCCGCTTCGCTTACGGTGGTGACGCCGCCCGTGGTGCAAGCGGTAGGCATATCGGGCAACAATTTTGTGCTGACGTGGAGCACAACGCCTGGTGTGAAGTATCGGGTGCAGTTCAAGTCGAGTCTGGACGCGCCGGATTGGATTGACCTCGTGCCCGATGTCGTGGCCAATGGAAACACCGCGAGTTTGAGCGACCCGCTCAACGGGCAGGGATTTTATCGGGTGCTCGTGGTCGGTCCTTAAACCGCCGCGGCTATTTTTTCGCCGAACTGCGTTCTTGGATCCACACGACGTCCTGATTGATCGGACTATACGTCACGGCGCTGAAGGAGGTGCCTTTAACCACGGTCCGCCCATCTTTCCAGCGGTGAATTTCCGAATGGCCATCCGCAAATGCCCAGCCGCAAGCGTCTCCGTGGTAGCTGCCCGGTGCATCGAGCAGTTTGTTTTCGACCATCGTCACCGCAAAAGCCGCATCATTGATGCTGCGATAATCCTCATCCAAAAGGACCCAGAGGTTTGCGGGCGATGGGCGGACGATGTCTGACATCTTTCCGTAGCAAAGGTAAAGGGTGTTGGCCACATGGGAATGGGTGCCGTCCAGCCAAGGTCCATCGACCGGTGCTACCGCATTTACCTTCGTCCCCACAGCCTGATTCATGGCGAAGCTGCGGACTCGCTGCATTCTCATTCCCAGCAACAAGGAAGGCACGGTGTCACCGGGGCACTTATAGATTTTGAAGTTGTTTCCCGTGTACGGAGCGAGCACTGCTTTAGTTGGGTCGGTCAAGTTAAGGGTGTTGGTCTGGTCGAGGCTGCCGCTGGTCCACGACATGTTGCCGCGCACCCAGCCGCGCACGGCCCCACTGCTGTCTTCATTTGGCGGAAACCATTCGCGGTTGTCGGAAGTGTACATGTGCATGGCAATCATCATCTGTTTGCCATTGTTCATGCACAGAACGCCATTGGCGCGGAGCTTTGCTTTCGACAACGCGGGCAACAGCATGGCCGCCAGGATGGCGATGATGGCGATAACCACCAGCAATTCGATCAAGGTGAATCCGGCTCGCAGACGACGCTTGAGTTCTTTTGAGTGAAACCCAGGCGCAGCGGAGGGCTTACAGTAAGTCCCGTTTCCGTTGGAGGTCATGGAGTAACATTGTTCTGGCCGCTGACAAGAGTCAAGTCGGGGCTTTCCTGCTTGGGCAGGGCTCACGACGGGCAGTGTCGTTTTGTCGGATTTGACTGGTTTCAATTCGGGCGGCTTTCTAGCCTTTAGCCGCGACAGCGGAAAATGAAACTACTCTTCGTGCACGAGCGGTTTGGGGCGTTCGGTGGGGCGGAAGTTAATCTGACGCTCACCGCGGCGGAGTTGAAAAAGCGCGGGCATATCGTGGCGCTGCTGCATGGACCGGCAACTGGTCGAGCGGAAACGGCTTGGGAGGAATTGTTCCCCGATCGGTTGGCCTTTGCACCGGCTGAACCCGCAGCGTCCGTGCGTAAGGCTTTGGAGGATTTTTCACCCGATGTGGTCTATGTCCACAAGTTGCCGGACTTGGTCGTAATCGAAACTCTCATTGCTGCTGGCGTGCCGCTCGCGCGCATGGTTCATGACCACGATTTGTACTGCATGCGGAGCTACAAGTATCACCCACTTTCCCGAAAAATTTGCCGGCGCCCCGCCTCGTTGGCCTGCCTGTTTCCCTGTGGCGCCATGTTGGCGCGAAATCGCGATGGGGGATTGCCGTTCAAATGGGTCAGCCTCGCTCAGAAAAAGCGGGAGATCCGGTTGAATCAGCATTTTCATCGGCTGGTGGTGGCGACGGGATATATGCGGGATGAGTTGTTGCGGAATGGATTCTCGATGACCCAGATCGAAGTGCATCCACCGGTGCCGCGATTCGAAGAAGCCCGCGGGACGGCGTCATTCAGTGAGCGCAACCTGATCATGTTCGCCGGGCAAATCATCCGGGGCAAGGGCGTGGACGTGTTGCTGGAAGCGTTGGCGCTGGTGAAGCAGCCTTTTGAATGCGTGATCCTCGGCGATGGCGGCCATCGTGCGCAGTGTGAAGCTTTGAGTCGCAAGCTGGGGCTGGCCAAGCGGGTCAAGTTCACCGGCTACGTGCCGCCGGCGGATATGGCCGCCTATTACAGCGACGCGAGTTTGGCGGTGGTAAGTTCGGTCTGGCCGGAGCCTTTCGGCGCGGTAGGCTTGGAAGCCATGCGCTATGGTTTGCCAGTGGTGGCGTTTGACGCGGGTGGAATCCGCGAATGGCTGGATCACGATCGGTCTGGCTACCTCATTCCATGGATGGACCGCGCCGCATTTGCTGCGGGGGTGGAACGCTTGCTCACCGACAAGGGGTTGGCGCGAACTTTGGGAAAGCAGGGGCGCGACATCGCACGCGTGAAGTTTGGATTCAAAGAATACATCGACGGTCTGGAGGCGATGTTTCGGCGTTTGATCCAACGAGAACACGGAGCCGGACGAGTATGAGACCAAAGCCTTTGCTGGTAGCGATCGTAGGTGGGAGCGGGTCCGGGAAGACATGGCTCGCGGACAAGCTTTGCGCTAAGCTGGGCCGGAAGGCCGCACGCCTGTCGTTGGACGATTTCTACCGCGACCGTTCCCACTTGTCACTGAAACGAAGGGCGCGCATCAATTTCGATCACCCGCAGGCGATTGACTGGGCGAGCTTTGAGCAAGTGCTGGCCGAGTGTCTCGCAGGCAGGCGTACGAGTCTTCCGTGTTACGATTTTGAGACACACTCGCGGCGGAAAGCGTCAAAATCCTTTTCACCCAGCCCCATAATTCTGGTGGATGGACTCTGGCTATTGCATCGCCGCGGCGTGAGAAAGTTGTTTGGGGCTTCAATTTTCCTAAAATGTGGCCAAGCGACGCGATTAAGTCGTCGCCTTGCACGTGATTTGCTCAATCGGGGTCGTTCTGCCGCATCCGTTCGCCAGCAGTTTCGTTTGACCGTGGCGCCCATGCACACTCGCTTTGTGGAGCCGCAAGTTCGCTGGGCGCAACTGGTAATCCGGGAAATCCCGACAGAATGTAGGGTCAAGAAGTTGGCGGAAAGTTTGCAGCGGCAGGCCAAAATGTTACAATCGGTTGGCAAGCATGACTGAGGAGCAGATTAAATCGCAGATTGTCTGGCGTTTTACGACCGCCCAGCGTCCGATCGGGCGCTGGCGTTTGAATGCGTACGTGATGCGCAAACGGCTGGCTTGGAGTGTGGTCGTGGCCAGTGCCTTGTTCCTTAAGCGGGTCTTCGACATCGTGTTCAGCTTGTGCGCGTTGATTTTTCTGAGCCCGCTGTTTCTCTTGGTTGCACTGCTGATCAAACTCGAGGACGGTGGCCCGGTGTTCTTGCGGCAAATTCGCGTCGGTCGTCATGGCCACGAATTCAAAATGTTCAAGTTCCGCAGCATGATCGTGAATGCCGAGGCCAAGCTCGCGGAATTGCTTTCCCAAAATCAGCACACCACGGGAGTGACTTTTAAGATCAAACGTGACCCGCGCATCACCCGGATTGGTAAATGGCTGCGCAAGTTTTCCATTGATGAATTTCCGCAGTTCTACAACGTGCTTCGCGGTGACATGTCCATCGTCGGTCCCCGGCCCTGTCTGCCGCGGGAGGTGGAGCACTACACTCTGGAACAGCGCCGGCGTCTGGAAGTAACTCCCGGGCTCACTTGCCTCTGGCAGATTGGCGGGCGGGCGGAGATTGATTTTGATGGCCAGGTGCAGTTGGACGTCCGCTACATCGAGAGTCAGAGTTTTTGGGGCGACTTGGTCATTCTGGCCAAGACGGTGCCTGCAGTTCTATTGAGCAAAGGCGCTTATTGATGAAGTCCATTCTAATTGCGCCAGCCGAACGGTCAGAGGTTGCAGCTCTGGCCGAAGCGTTGCCATTGGTGCTAACGCCAGTCTTCGGCAAGCCGCTTTTGGTTTACTGGTTGGAGCATCTGGCCGACCTTGGAATTCGTGACATTCGGGTGTTGGCCACGGACCGACCAGACCAGGTTCGCGCCGCGGTGGGCAACGGCGCTCGCTGGGGCGTGAGCGTGGAAGTAATTCCTGCCTTAAGAGAGCTTTCAGTTGCGGAGGCACGGGCCAAGTATCGGGCGAAGGACGAGACGGATTGGCCGGCAGAGCACCACGATGTCGTGGTCATGGACCACTTTCCCAATCTGCCCAACCTGCCCCTGTTTGAGAGCTATCAGAGCTGGATGGCCGCTTTGCAGGCGTGGTTGCCGCACGCGGCGCGAAGGCATCGCGTGGGCGTGCGTGAAGTCCAACCCGGCGTGTGGGTCGGCTTGCGTAGCCGGGTCTCGCCGGCAGCTAAACTGCAGGGGCCATGCTGGATTGGCGAGAACGTGTGGGTGGCAGAAAACACGGTCGTCGGCCCGTACGCGGTTCTCGAAAACCGTGTCGTGGTCGAATCCGGGGTGGAAATCAGCAACAGCACAATCGGGCCTGACACGCTGGTGGGACATTTTACAGAAGTCCGGGATTCATTGGCGAACGGCAACACTTTGGTGAACTGGCGCAC
>CAYWCK010000129.1:0-12274 GCA_964456685.1 uncultured Bifidobacteriaceae bacterium
GCTATTCGTGCATGGGCTACGAAGTCGCCGGCGGCCTGGGCATCAAACTCGCCGCACCGAACCGTGAGGTTTACGTCATGGTGGGCGATGGCTCATGGCTGATGATGTCGAGTGAACTCGTAACAGCAGTTCAAGAAGGCGTGAAACTGACGATCGTTCTGCTGAACAACCACGGCTTCCAGAGTATCGGCGGCTTGTCGCAAGCGATCGGCAACGGCCGGTTCGGCGTGCGCTACAAGCTTCGCAATCCGAAGACGGGTCACCTGGACGGCGCGAACGTGCCGGTGGATTTTGCAGCCAATGCCCGCAGCCTGGGAGCGCATGTGATCGCCGCGCGCGACATCCCGGAGTTGAAGACCGCCCTCGCCGAAGCGCGGCGACAAACCCGCTCGACCGTAATCGTGATCGAGACCGACGCCGAGAAACGCGCGCCGGGCTACGACTCGTGGTGGGACGTACCGATCGCGGAAGTTTCCGAAATGGCGTCCGTGCGAAAGGCGCGCAAAGCGTTCGCGCAGGCCGTGAAAAAAGAAAAATATTTTCTGTGAGCTATCCTTCCAGCGCCATGACTCAACCCCATCCCATCCGCATCGCCAACGCCCCCTGCTCCTGGGGCGTGCTTGAATTCGATCTCCCGGGCAAGGCCCTCGGCTACGCGCAGGTGCTCGATGAAATTCGCGACACCGGCTACGTCGGCACGGAGTTTGGCGACTGGGGATTCATGCCTACCGAACCCGCCGCGCTGCGCCGCGAACTTGATGCGCGCCGCCTGGCAATGGTGGGAGCATTTGTGCCCGTCGCGTTCGCCGATCCCAAAGCTCACGCTGCCGGCGTTGAGGTGGCGGTGCGCACGGCGAAGTTGCTGGCGGTGGTGGAAGATCAATCGCCGTTCATCGTGCTGGCGGACGATAATGGAAAAATCCCCGCCCGCACCAAACAGGCCGGGCGCATTACCCCCGCCGATGGGCTCAACGAAGCGCAGTGGGCCACTTTCGCATCCGGCGTCGAAACGGTTGCGCGAGCGGTGCGCGAACAAGCCGGTCTCCGCAGTGTGTTTCATCATCACGCCGCGGGCTACATCGAAACGCCGGAGGAAATCGCCCGGTTGCTCGCGCTCACGAATCCGGAACTGGTGGGCTTGTGCTTTGACACGGGCCACTACCGCTTCGGTGGCGGCGAACCGGTGGCTGGCTTGCGGCGGCATCGTGACCGCATCTGGCATGTGCATTTCAAAGATTGCAGCCCCACGATTCATCAACGCTCGCGCGCCGAAGGCTGGGATTATTTCGGTTCGCTCAAACACGGCATTTTTTGCGAACTCGGCAAAGGCGACGTGGATTTCGCCGCCGTCACCGCGGAATTGCGTCGCACGAATTACACGGACTGGATCGTCGTCGAGCAGGATGTGCTGCCGGGCATGGGCGCGCCGAAAGAATTTGCGCAGCGCAATCGGGACTACCTGCGGAAGCTGGGGCTTTGACTGGAGAAGGAGCGACAGATTCACCTCTCTCCTTCTCACATGCAGCAGCGGTCGTAAGTCCGCTCCCCTTCAAACAATTTGAGCCGACTCACGTCGGCTGCTAAGCGTGAAAACCAGGCGGAACTGACGGCAACTTGATTTTATGACCAACCAAACTTTGAATCTCGCGGTGATTGGTTGCGGACGCATTGGCCGCATCCATGCAGAAAATTTGGCCACGCGCATTCCGCGCGCACGGCTGGTCGCCGTGGCCGACGTGAACGCCTCGGCCGCACGCGATCTGGGCGCGCAACTGCACGTCGCCCGTGCCACTGGCGATTACCACGAACTGCTCGCCGACAAATCAGTGGATGCTGTCGCCATCTGCTCTTCAACCGACACCCACGCACGGATCATTCAGGAAGCCGCCGCCGCCGGGAAACACATCTTCTGCGAGAAGCCGATTGATCACGACCTCGCTCGCATCCACGCGGCGCTCGCCGCGGTGGAAAAGGCGGGCGTGAAATTGCAGATCGGTTTTAACCGGCGTTTCGATCCGAGTTTCGCCCGCGTGCGGGAACTGGTCGCCGCCGGCGCCATCGGTCAACCCCAAGTTATCCGCATCACGAGCCGCGACCCCGGACCACCGCCCCTCGACTACATCAAAGTCTCGGGCGGAATCTTTCTCGACATGACGATCCACGATTTCGACATGGTGCGCTTTCTCAGCGGCAGCGAAGCGGAGGACGTTTACGCCATTGGCGACGCATTGGTTGATCCGGCCATTCGCGACGCCGGCGACGTGGACACCGCCATCATCACCATGCGGTTGAAAAACGGCGCACTGGCGACGATTGATAACAGCCGGAAGGCCGTCTATGGCTACGACCAGCGGATCGAAGTGTTCGGCTCGAAAGGTTCCGCCGCGGCCGGCAACCGCACACCGGATGCGCACGTGCTCTCCGACGCGAGCGGCGTGCATGAAGCGAAACCGCTGCACTTTTTCCTCGAACGCTACGCCGAGGCCTACGTCATCGAGATGCGCGCCTTTGTGGAGGCGGTATTGCAGGATCGAACACCGCCCGCGACCGGCGCCGAAGGATTGCAACCGGTCATCATGGGACTGGCCGCGGCGCGCTCGCTCCGCGAAGGCAGGCGAGTCCGAATTGCCGAGATCAGTCCGGCGGGTTGAGTTTTCGCCGCGCGGAGCATGGCTTTTGCCCGGTTGGTTCATAATACGGATGAGTGCAGCGAGCCATGAACTCGCTGCACTCTCCATCGTGGCAGTGTGATGATTAACGTGCCACCCCATACCCCAATTGCGACCTTAGTAGAACAGGGCCCGATAGAACTTCTTTTCGCCCGAATTTGGCAATAGATACGGCGAGGCTGCGCCGGGAACTTCTGTCCAAGGACCATTCAGCGAGCTGGACTCCACCAACTTGCCTTGGAAGACCACCTGCCACTGGCCGCCGACCTTTACGATTTGGAGCGTGGGCGAGGGGCCGGCATAGCCGGGGCCAATCGGAGTCGTGGTGAGGATGCCGGTCTTGCTCAGGTAGATGTCATCGAACAACACCTCTCCGGAGAAGCTGGCCCCCATCAGGTAGAGCTTGTTGATGTTGTCATCGGGGTAGTGTGTCCCGGTGAAATCGTCAATGGTGTTAAGCAAACGATCGCTGGGGAAATTTTCGAACAGCGCCGTGCGCGACGGATCACCCTCTTTCTGGATGTAGAGTGAGAAGAGGTCTTCTTCGTCAGGCATTACGCGGGCACCCGGCACGTTTACGATGGGCACATTCGTGACATCAATCCAGACTTTGTAAACGGCACCGGTTTCAAGCCCGGTCATGTCGTATGAATAACTGCCTCCGGAGCTGACCCCCATCCACCAGGCACTGCTGGTGTTATCCCACTTCGGGTATGCCAGCGGGCCGCTGTTGTTCGCAAACATGGTATACATGAAGGTTCCCACCCGCTCCGTGATACCGACCAGGTGCGCGAGGTCTGCGACTGGGGCGCCCTGGGGCGTCATGCGGAAGAACAACGTGCGAGCCTGGCCGGCCGTCACGGCCAATCCTTGGAGGTTCAGAATACCGCCGCTGCCATCGCTGCTGATGGCGAAGCAAGCTGCCTGGTGGTTTTGGTTGGTCGGCTGCACCACCATCAACGTGTCGGGTGTCGCGATCGCATTCCAAGTACCGTTGGTCGTCAAGACCCCGGGTTTGTAGAAGTCGAAGTTGTCCAGCAGACCCCAACCCGCCGCGACCCCTTTGACCGCACCGATGGTGACGCTCTTGCTGACGCTTTCAACGCCGCGTGTAATCGTGAGCGTGTAAGTCGTCGTGTTGGTTACACTGACCGCGATGTTCGTAGTGCCGCCGGCTGCGGTAGTCCGGGCCGTCACGTCACCGACGCCGCTGCTGATCGTGGCGGAGGTGATGTTGCCGGGCACGTCCCAGCGCAGCATCGTGGAATCACCACTGACCACGGCGGCGAGATCCGCCTTAAACGAGGTGATTGCCAAAGCCGGCAGGGCGCTCGGAGGATTTGTAATGTAGCTCGTCTGGACCAGGGCGATTTCCTCCGGAGAAAGGACGCGGTTCCAATACACTACCTCATCAATGCCGCCGCCCGAGGCACTGCCCAGAGTTGACCGTGGGTTGATGCAGAACCCCAGCGAATCCGGAGCCAGCGAAGCGATTGCCGTAGCGGGAGTGGCAACCAAAACGCCATCAACGTAAAGCTGTGCTGCCAACGCCCCACCACCGATGTCGTGTTGGGAGTAAATGACGTTATGCCAAGTATCGTCCCAAACGGAAGATGTGTAAGTGTCGCTATAGACGCTTCCGCCTGAATTGCGAATATACATGCGAAGCTGAGTACCACCTACGCCTCCAATCCCATGAAAGGTTAAAGCTTCCAGCGAAGAGGCCTCGCCAAACTGAAATGAACTAACCGGCACATTCTTTACCCATACGGAATACGTCACGTTGGTTCGGCGGATGCCCGGCAAACCGTCTCCCGGAGCGAACACCTTTTTCCCGTATTGCGGGATGCTCTTGTCGAAATACAGCGCATTGCCCCATTTGCCCGCAACAATGTTGGTGGCATTCATGCCGCCGAAAAGCGGTAGGTCATAGGCGGCGACTAACTCGGGCGCTTTGCTCGCCACGATGGAATCACAGGGATAGTAGGCAATGATGCCATTGGTCAGGTTTGGAGCGACAAAGGCCTTGACCGTGACTTGGGCCACGTCGGTCGTGGCACTGCCGCCCGTATTGCTGATGATCAATCGGTATTGGCCACTGTCGTTGGTGGTTACGTTCAACAGCGGCAGGGTCAGATTGTTTCCGCCCGGATAATTGGTTCCGTCCTTGAGCCACTGGTAGGAAAACGGGCGGGTACCGATGCAGGTGGCGGACATTGTGAAATTGTCCCCCGGATACAGGTTCGTAGCGCTGGTGGGATGTACGGTCACCGTGGGTGCGAAAGCCGGAATCGGCGTGGCGATACTGTTGGTCATCACGTCCTGAATCTCGCCCTGACTGAGCGGCCGAGCCCAGAGCGCCAAATCATCCACCGCACCAGTGAAAGGCACGGCTACCGTGGCCCGCACCAGCGCGCCGACAGCGATTTGATTGAATGAGGCCGCGTTCTGTGCATACGTAAAGATGTTGGTGGAAACCGGTTGGCCGTCCACGTAGCAAATGAATTTGCTGCTGCTAATATCGTAGGTGTAGGCGATATGATGCCAGGTGCTGTCCAGCGTATTCGTGTTGCCGAGCACCGCGTTGACCTTCAAAGCCCCGCCGCTATCCCGGATGATGGTCCGGGTTTTGGTCGTGCCGTCGGCTTCCATCCCAAACCGCCATTGCGTTGAGGTGCCGGAAGTCGTCTCCGCGAAGTAAGTGCTTTGGCTAACCTGGCCGCTCGGACCATTCACCCACACGCAATAAGTCCAACTGCCCTGCTTCGCCACGGGCAGGCCGGTATCGCCGACCGGGAGGAGGTAAAGATAATCGGCAGTATTGCCGGCGAAGGTAATGGCATTGCCATGTCGTCCCGCCACCAAGGCGGTACTGCCATCTTTGAGCGGGCCTTGGAGATCGTTGCCCGCCACGACATCGGGCGTGGTCATGGAGCCGGAGCCGGGAGCCGTATTCATCGGCCAGTAGGCTACCAGGCCGTTGCGAACGTCAGCCGCAAAGCTGACAGCGGCCAGCAGAAGTGCCGCCACCGATACCAACAGGGTCTTAGTTTTCATGTGTTTTGATGGGGTTGGAACTGAGATTCGGGAAATGAATGTCGGCCGTGCGGCCCGTCAGGGGCCGGTGCGATTGTCATCGTTGGAAATGTTGTAATCGTCCAAAAAGTTCTTTGCGGAAAGCCAGGCGGCATGACCGTCGCAGTAGATGTTGTTCAGGCCCGCGGCACCGTGATTGTCCGTCTTATCCGGGTAATTGTTCATGCTGCCGGGCAGCGAGGCGAACTGGTCGTCCGCGTCGTGGATCAACTGGATACGTGAAGGACCGGGTTTCAAGCCGCGATTCCTGACGTTGTTCACCAGCACAAAGTTGCTGATGGCCCGTTCCGACTTCTTGCGGACGGTCCCTTCGATGATCATGGCGCCGTCCACTTCGTAACTGATGCCCCGGCCGGCGAGACGCCCCTTCGGGCAGTTGTCCAGCAAGTCTTTTACGTACGACTTCCCGCTGGCGTAAACAATCAACTCGTTGGTGACAGTATTTTGAGTGCTCGGGCAAACAAAACTCTTCAGATTCGGAGCGTACGATGGAAACAGGAAATTCACGTCGTCGTCATCTGTGGTGCGCTGTCCCGGCATCCCGATGGTATCGCCCACCAGATCGCCATTGTGGTCGTCCGCATACAGCATCGTGCTCAAACCGATTTGCTTCAGGTTGTTGAGGCAGGCGATTTTGAGTGCCCGATCCTTGGCTTTGCTCAGCGCCGGCAGGAGCATCGCCGCCAGGATGGCAATGATCGCGATGACCACCAGTAGTTCGATCAAGGTGAATGCCACCCGCCGGCTACCGCGCGGGTTCGTTGCCAGTTTGAATTCCATGAAGAGTCGGTGCTGAATTTGTTCGCGATTCTACCGCCCGCCCGCCGATGCGCCATTGCCCGAAAGGATAAGACGCCCCGGCACTTAAGACTTGTAACGCCGGGCCTTCGCGCCTTGAGTGTGGTATCCGCGCGGCGCGGGCAGTTCCGCCCAAACATTGGTCCAGCGAGCGCGTCGTGCGAACGCATTGAATGAACACACGGAACTCAATCCTCTTTGGCTTCAGCCTGATGCTCACCTTCGCCGCGGAAGCCGGCGCACAGGCCGCCCAGCCTGACTTCGGCCCAAACGTCCTCATCCTCGAGCCTGGACAGGCCGACTCACAGCAAAGGATTCAGGCGGTCTTCAAGGAACAGGAGCGGGCGCAGTTCGGCAGCGGCCGATACGCACTGCTCTTCAAACCCGGTCGCTACGAACTCGATGTGCCGGTCGGGTTCTACACGCATGTCGCGGGGCTGGGGAAAACACCCGGCGACGTCACCATCACCGGCCACGTCTGGACCGACGCCGCGTGGATGAACTACAACGCCACGTGCAACTTCTGGCGGGCGATGGAGAATCTCACCGTGCAACCGCCCGATGGCACGAACATCTGGGCCGTGTCACAAGCCGCGCCCATGCGCCGGACGCACATTCGCGGCAATCTCCAACTCTGGTCCGGCCGAGGCGGCGCCAGCGGCGGATTCATGGCCGATTGCGGCATTGACGGCGCGGTGAAAGCCGGCAGCCAGCAACAGTGGTTCTCCCGCAACAGCGGTTGGAAGGAATGGACGGACGTGAATTGGAACATGGTGTTCGTCGGCTGCGAAAACCCACCACCCGGCGACTGGCCGCAGCGCGCCGTGACGCGAGTTGAATCAACACCCCTCGTCCGCGAGAAGCCGTATCTCACCACTGAAGGCGAGCGCTGGTTTGTTCAATTACCGCCGCTGCGACAAAGCCCGACCTCAGGTATTTCTTGGGAGCGGACTTCTCAATTCGGCGAGGCCATCCCGCTCGAACGCTTCTACATCGCCAAAGCCGGTCACGACACGGCCGCGAGCATCAATGCCGCCTTGCACGCGGGCCAGCATCTCCTCGTTACGCCGGGCATCTACCCGCTCGACGATACCCTGGTTGTTTCGCGGACCAACACCATCATCCTCGGAATCGGATTTCCAACTTTCGTTCCCACCACAGGCCGGACGGCGCTGCGCGTTGAAGTCGGCGAAGGCGTGATCGTTAGCGGCCTGATGTTCGACGCAGGCGCGAGGGAAACGGAAACGCTCGCTCAATTCGGTCTGCCTGGTCGCGTGGCCGGCCGCACGGAAAACCCGACCGTCATTCACGACCTCGTTTGCCGTGTCGGCGGTTACGGCCCCGGCAAGGCCAAGCTGATGGTCGCGATCCACGACCATCACGTCATCGGCGACAATTTCTGGCTCTGGCGCGCCGACCACGGCGACAACGTCGGTTGGACGGAAAACACCTGCGACACCGGCCTGCTCGTGACGGGCGACGATGTCACGCTCTACGGCCTGTTCGTCGAGCACACGCAGAAGCATCAGACGATTTGGCAAGGCGAAGGTGGTCGCGTCTATTTCTACCAAAGCGAAATGCCCTATGACCCGCCGTCGCAAGACGCATGGCGCAGCCCGACGGGCGACGGTTTTGCTTCTTACAAAGTCGCCAGCAACGTCACGACTCACGAAGCGTGGGGACTGGGCGTCTATCACGTCTTCTTCAAAGCCCCCGTCGTCGCCGCGAACGCCATCGAAACTCCCGATGCGCCGGGCATCAAACTACATCACCTGCTCACCTTCCGACTCGGTGGCGGCAAACCCGGCAGCGGCATCCGCAACGTTGTCAACCATCGCGGCGGTGAAGTGATTCAGGCGCAGAAGGCGATGCTGAAATGACAACGCGGCACGCGTTCCGCGCGTGATTGAGATACCGCACGGATAAACGCTTCAGTCCCGCCGGACCCGGAAGAATTTCTGGAAGTTCGTTGGTGCCACCAGATGCGGGGGGACCGCTGCGACGTTCGTCACCCAAGGACCGGATAACGTGTCCGCCTCCAACAATATTCCGGACTGCCAGGTCAGCCACCAATTCGTTCCCACGCGCTCAACAGACAGTCGGGGCGGCGCAGTCAACGTGATCGTCTGACCGTCTCCGATTGAACTGTACGTGTAAACGCCGCCGCCGGTGAAGGTCATGGCCAACGCCCCGTTCGTCCGGACTTCCACCGGCAATCCGCCCATATCGGTCGTGTCCACTTTCAATTTCCCGGTCACGGTCTTGACGCTGCTGAGGATGCCGAGCGTGAACTGTTTCTGCACGGCCGACAGGGAGTAACTCAAAGTGCCAGCCGCGTTCTGGCCATCGCCAAGCCAGAACTCGAAGGGCCGCGTCTTGACCCAGCCCGCGACGTACAGTTCATCGCGGTCGTTAAGCGTGGGCCGCGGAATGCGGCCATTCTTCAACCGCGAGAGATACCATGACTCGGCAGAGGCTTGCTGGTTCGCGCTGGGATTGCCATGCGCCCAATACTGCAACTCGCTGGCCTCACTGACGCCGTTGGTGTTGAAGTCGTAATAGACGCCGTTGGTGCCGAGATGCAGGACGATGTTGGTGAATTCCCCGCCAAACGCCGGCGCGGCCAGCGCGTTGGTCAGGTAGCTGATCGAGTTGACGGCGGGGCAAATCGGTTCATCCCAATTCACAAACAGGTGAATCTCGCTGTAGGGATTGTTCTTCGCGGCAAGGTTAGACGCGCGAGCGCGATACTTATCCAACACGAGCAGTCCGCCGGTGTTCGGGTTGCCGATGTCGGTGTCGAGTTGCGGTGTGCGGGCACCGCCGTAATTGGCGCCATTGTTGTACCAGCCACTCACTAAATCGAAGCCGTAGTCGGACATGCCATAGAAAGTGGAGCCCAGGCAGAAGTAATCGGGAAACTTCGTCAGTGCCGACATGACGTTGCCGCCGCCGCCAGAGTAGCCGGTGATGTGAATGTTGGTGGAGTTCACGAACGGCGCGTACGCGACCTTCACCGCCTCGACCGCGTCGTAGATATCGTGAATCTCCACGCCACCCGAATCGCGCACACCTTGCGAGCCTTCACGTCCGCGCATCGTTGGCGAGATGGCGAAGAAGCCGGCGTCGCGCAGGCGTTGAGCATTGGCGCGAATGCTGGCGATGTCGCTGCCGGCGGAGTAACCGTGCATGACCACGGCGATGGGCGCGTTGCTGACGCTGTTGTTGTAATTCAACTCGGCTTTGAGGCTGATCCAGTTGCCTGCGATTTGCGTCACGCTCGACGGATACGTGAAGATTGTCTGGACGTTCCCCGCCATCGCGACGCCGCAGCACAGCACCCAACCCGTGACCGCGACCGTGAGTTTGTTGAGGCACATGCGCGCGATCCAGTTTCCCCTGCCATCACTCCAGATGCACCAAGCCGCGTTGCACGGCAATGGAAACGAGTTCCGTACGGTCCGCCGCACCCAGTTTGGAAAGCAGGCTGCGTACGTGCGCCTTGGCGGTGAACTCGGTGAACTTGAGAATGCGGGCAATGTCCTTGTTCGTCAGCCCCTTCACCACAAACGGCAGCACCTCGCGCTCGCGATCCGTCAGTTCACCAAACGTCGCGCGTTCTTCCAGGCGCTTCTGGACTTGCGGTGGAATGTAGCGTTTGCCAAGCGCTGCTGCCTCGATGGCGCGCAACAACTCCGGCCCCGGCACGCTCTTCAATAAATAGCCGCACGCGCCCGCTTCCAGCGCGCGATGAATGTCTTCATCGCCGTCGAACGTCGTCAGCATCAGAACGCGCGCCGCGGGAAATTCCTGCCGGATGCGCCGCACGGCCTCGATGCCCGTAGCGTCCGGCAACCGCAAGTCCATCAGCGTCATCGCCGGCTCGTGCGCGCGAAATTCCGTGAGTGCGGACGCCACATCCTCGGCCTCGGCCACGACTTGAAAATCTTTGCGCAGACTCAGCACCGCCTTGAGTCCGGCGCGAAAGACGAAATGATCGTCCACGATCAACAATTTCAGCGGTGGGTCAAAGACATTCATCGTTCAGTTCTCCCGCAGCGACTCCGCAGGCACGGTCACGTGGAGTCGTGTCCCCTGCCCCGGCTTGGAATCCACCGCCAGTTCCGCGTCCAGCGCCCGCGCGCGCTCGCGCAAACCGCGCAAGCCGAAATGCCCGTTGAGCGAGGCAACCGCCGGATCGAACCCGCAACCGTCATCGTTCACGCGCAATTCCACCCAGTCCGGTTGGAAGGAGAGCACGATCTCGATTTGTTTGGCGGCGGCGTGCTTGAGCGCATTCGTCACGCCTTCCTGAGCGATGCGGAAGAGGTGGCTCGCCACGCCGGGTGGAACATGCAGCGGCTCACCTTCGCAACGCACCTCGACCTTCGGCCCGTGCGTGTCCGCGAGCGCCTTGCCCAATTGCTGCAAGGCCTCGGAGAGCGTCGCCTCCTCGAGTTTCACCGACCGCAAATTCCAAACCGAGCGGCGCACTTCCAACTGGCTTTCGCGAAGTTGCTCCGTCGCGGCCACCAGCAATCGCTCGGATTCGCGCGGCTGCTCGACAAAGAAGCCGCGGGCGGCGTCGAGCTGCAACGCCGCGCTGGCAATCGTTTGCTCCAGCGTGTCGTGCAATTCGCGCGCGAGCCGGGTCCGCTCGGCGGTGAGTAACGCGAAGTCCGCCTCGGCCGCATGCCGCGCGGCGAGTTCCTCCTGCCATTCGCCGGTGCGGACGGAGTAACGCTTCGCGAGTTCATCGCGCGCCGACTGGAGTTGCGCGCGCGCCTCGCGCAACGCGGCGTTTTTGCGCGCGAGGAACGCCGCCGCCAGCGTGGCCAGTCCAAGCAGCACCAGCGCGCCGACGAGGCTCCCCAGCACCGTCTTGGTGATGCGCGGCGCCGTCCACCACGGTGCGGCGCGCACGAGTTCCACGTCCGACAGGGTCCGCGCGTGCACACGCAGCCCGCGCGGGTACGGATACATCACCTTGCGATCCCTCGGCAGAATGAAAGGTTCGGTAATGCCCGTGACCGCCAGGCGCGCACCTTCGCGCCAATCGGCCGGGAATAATCCGCCCGCCGCCGGCAACCACGCTTCGAAAACCTGCTCGCCTTGCCGCAGATTGAGCACCCAGCTCCCTTCGCCAGGACGCGGCGGCCCGCTCAGCGTGCCCTCGATGCGGTGCAGTTCGCAAGGATGCCGGAACGCATTGGTGACGCTACTGACGAGCGGCGCCGTGGGCGAACCGCTGCCCAGCTTGCGCACCACCGTCTTGATCAGCCAGAGGGTGTGCTCGCGCGTCTCGGGAAAACCGATCAATTCGATTTCATCGCCCGCAACCAGCTCCTCGCTGCCCGGCGACTCGACAAACAGACCGCTCGTCGCGTCGCGAACCGCGAGCCATTTCCCGGCCTGCCGCCCCAGCAATTGGCCCCGCAGCCGCACGCGATGTTCCGGAAAGCCTTCGGGCGAATAACGAAAGAGCGATTGAATCGTTTTCACCGGCAGGCTGTCCAGCGGCGGCGGCGGGCGGGCCACTGCAATGTCCGCTTCCGATGTCACCGCCAAAACCGGTTCGAGTAGTTGGCGCTGCCAACTAAACACTCCGGCGGCCACCCCCCGCACGACCACTACCGCATCGACCAGATTGGTGCTGGCGGAAGTAGGCTCATCCACAACCAGCAACAGGTCCTTCCCCTCGGAACGTAATT
>CAYWCK010000130.1:0-12122 GCA_964456685.1 uncultured Bifidobacteriaceae bacterium
TGGAAACGATCCAGTCCACAAAGCCGGCCTTGATGAGCGGGATGATGGACGAGCAGCCGAGACCGGCGGGAGTGAGCGCGCCGCTGATGCTCATGCCGATGGTCACGTCGGGCGCGAGCATCTGATTCGTGAAAAGCTGGCAGGCTTCCTTGAGTCGCGCGGAATTATACGCGAGAAAAACTTCGTCCACCATGTAGGTGAGCTTTTCCTTGCCGGTCAGGTTCTTCGGCTGGATGCGTTTGCCCGACATGTATTTCTTTTTGTGCGGGCAATTTTTTTCCTTCAGCCATTCCGGCATTTCGGCGATGGCTTCGCGATTATGGATGGTGCGATTGGGGATGCGATGACGTTCAGTTCTGGCCATAAATTTTTCGGGTTAAAAATTCCGTGCCGCACACGATACGCGGCATGATGCGCAAGCCAAAGAAGAATTTTGGGCAGTGGCCGCGGGAATAAGGCAACCCAACTCAGAACCACTCCGCCGGCTTACCGCAACCGGCGAGGCGCTCAAGCGGCATCATTCGATCAGGAAAGACACGTTAACCGATGCTGACACGCTGATCTGGCCGATCGAAAGTGTATCATCCGTTGTCTCTGCCGTGCCACCGACATTCTGAACGGCGTTTTGATACATCGCGCTGCCGTATCGTCCGCCCCAGTAAGCGGATGAACTCCACCAACCGCCTCCTTCGCTCGCATCAATGTGATGAACCTTGCCGCGTTTGACCCCCAGTTCGACGGCCAGTGCGTCGGCTTTCTCCTTGGCGGCCCTAATCGCCATCGCCCTGGCTGAATCCCGGTGCTTGCGCAATTGGGTGGTACGAAAGTCAATCCCGTGGACGTTATTAACGCCATTCGTCAGCAGGCCGGTCAACAGCCCCTCGAACTTCGGGATCTTCACCAGCTTGATCTCGATGGATCGGCGGACCACGTAGGTCGTGGGCGTCGTCCGTGAGACGTCGTGGTCATAGGTCGGTTCGATGTTGATGAAATCCGTCTGGACGTCCTTGGCGGCGATTTCGCTGGCTTTCAGGAACGCAAGCGCCTTGGCAACCGCATCGTCATTCTGCTTTTTCGCCATCTCGAGGTTTGGGTGGCGCGACTCGACGCCGACCCGCAAACCGATTTCGTCCGGGGCAACTTTCACCTCCGCGGACCCGGTGACGTTGATGGTGGGTGGTTGCACCGGCGATTGCGAAAATGCTGGTGTCAGGCAGCAGCATAACAGTACTAACGCGAGGGTTGGATGTGTTTTCATATACCTGATTAGACGACGATGTTGGCGTGTTGCTCCCAAAATACACCAGTCACAGAATCCGTTGGGTGTGGCTGATCCACGTGACGACTCTATGTCGAAGCGAAGAAGGGTCAACGACATTTCCCGCGCCCATGCACCGGACTGAACGACAGGCCAGGAGTAAAACCGGCCAGCGTTACAACAAGTCAAGTTGCCTGCCGCCCGGCCGATGGAAATGTTCCGTGGAAAGTTTGTACTCGCGCTGATTCAACCCATGTTTGCGTGTGGCCACGGAGAACATCTGCCGGAGTTGCTCGGCCCAGATGCCTTCGCCGTGCATCCGCGCGCCGAAGTCGGCCTGGTTCAACTTTCCACCACGCAACGAGCGGATGCGATTCATAACATTCTCCTTCCGGTCGGAGAAATGGCGCGCGAGCCAGTCGGCGAAAATGTCCTTCACGGCGAAGGGCAATCGCAGCGGGACCAATCCGGCGGAGGTGGCCCCCGCTTCGGCGGCGGCGGCGATGATCTTCGGCATCTCGTGATCGTTCAGGCCGGGAATCATCGGCGCGAGCATTACGCCCACCGGCACGCCAGCTTCGGCCAGAGTTTTGATCGCCGCCAGACGCATCTTCGGCAGAGCGGCACGCGGTTCTAGCTTGGGCGTGAGTTCCGCATCGAGGGTGGTGATGGAAACATAAACGACGGCCGCGTTGAATTTCGCCAGTCGCGCCAGCAAATCTACATCGCGCGTGACGAGGTGATTTTTTGTGACGATGCCGACGGGATTGCGGAATTCCAGCAGCACTTCCAGCACGCGGCGGGTGAGTTGCAGTTTGCGCTCGGCGGGTTGGTAGCAGTCCGTCACGCCGCTCATGGCGAGCACCTGCGGTTTCCATTTTGGCGATGCGAGTTCCTTCCGCAGCAACTCCGGCGCGTGGTATTTCACGACGATCTTCGTCTCGAAATCGAGGCCGGGCGAGTAACCAAGATATTCGTGATACGGCCGGGCGTAGCAGTAGGCGCAACCGTGCTCGCAGCCGCGATAGACGTTGAGGCTGGCGTTGAACGGAATGTCCGGGCTCTCGTTGTAGGTGATCAGGCTGGCGCTGGCGTCGGCAATCAACTGCGTGCGCGGCGCGGGATCTTCGGAATCGTCATAATCCTCGAAGCGCTCGCTTGCAACGGACACGAAGCGGTTCGTCGGATTCGACGTCACGCCGCGGCCGCGAAGTTTATTTTCGGCTGGAGTCACTTCAGGAAGGTAGCAGGGTTCGCCAAAATATCGATTTCACGTCCGCACTTTATCATTTGGCTGAGACAAAATCTGTCCGAGCCGAAGCGCACGTGAATGCGCCGTGGACAATTCGTCAAAAAATTTTATTCTCGCCGGACGTTATGGCGAAAGTAACAAGACAGGACGAAGCGACCCCAGCAGCACTCGGCTACGCGATGCCGGCGGAATGGGAAAAGCACGCAGCCACGTGGCTTGGCTGGCCGCACAATGAATCCGACTGGCCGGACAAGATTGACACGATCCGCTGGGTGTACGGCGAGATGGTGCGGAAGATTTCCGCCGGCGAACTGGTGCGGATCCTGGTCAACAGCCGCGCCGAAGCGAAATTTGCCGCGAGCTATCTCAAGCGCGCGAATTGCGATTTGAAACGCGTGGAGTTTGTGGTGCATCCAACCAATCGCGGTTGGACGCGCGACAGCGGGCCCATTCACGTGAAGCGGAAAGCGGAAAAGGCCATCGTCCACTTCCATTTCAACGCGTGGGCCAAGTATTCCAACTGGCAGCTCGACACCAAAGTGCCCGAAACGGCGGCGCGGATTTTGAAGCGCCCGCTGTTCGACGCAAAATTCGGCAACAAGAAATTCATCATCGAAGGCGGCGGCATCGAGGTGAACGGGCGCGGCACGTTGCTGACCACGGAGGAGTGTTATCAGCATCCGAAAATTCAGGTGCGTAATCCGGGCATGACCAAGGCGCAATACGATGCGCAGTTCAAAAAGTATCTTGGCGTCACCAATGTGCTCTGGCTCGCGGCCGGTCCGGTCGGGGATGATACGCACGGACACATAGACGACATTTGTCGTTTCACCGACCGCAAGACGCTCGTTTTGATCAAGGAAACGAACCGGCGCGATCCCAATTACAAGCCACTGGCAGAAAACTGGGAGCGGGTGTCCGATTTGCGGCTCGAAGACGGCGCGAGGCCGGAAGTGATCGCGCTGCCCATGCCCGCGCCGCTGCATTACAAGAACTGGCGGCTGCCGGCGAGCTACGCGAATTTTTATATCGCCAACGCCTGCGTGATCGTTCCGACGTTCAACGATCCGAACGACCGGGTCGCACTCGGCATCTTGGGGGAACTGTTCCGCGACCGGCCGGTGGTGGGCATTCACGCGGTGGATCTGGTGCTCGGCTTTGGTTCGCTCCACTGCCTGACCCAGCAAGAGCCGGCATAATTGCTGGATTTTTTGCAGACTCGCGCTTGCCTTGCGAGCCGTTGCCGACTATTTAGATGGCGGTCGCCAGTGCAGTGTCACCGGCAATGGGCACGTCATGAGCAGCGTAAAAAAGAAAATCAAACTTCTGCTGGTGGATGATCACCCAGTCGTGCGCAAAGGTCTCCATTCGTGCCTTGCCAATCGCGAGAACTTGAAAATCGTGGGGGAAGCCGGCGATGGCGCTGAATCCATCCGCATCGCCAAGGAGCTCGAACCGGACATTGTGCTCATGGACATCAACATGCCGGGCATGGATGGGCTGGCCGTCACGGAAACGCTGCGCAAAGAAACTCCCAAGATCAAGGTGCTGGTCCTTTCCATGCATAGCGGCCGCGATTACGTGCTGCGCATCATCAAGGCCGGCGCCCGCGGCTACGTGCTTAAGGATGCTCCCACGGATGAATTGGTGAAAGCAATCGAGGCGGTAAACGCCGGTGATGCTTTCTTCAGCCCGTCAGTCGCCCGCATTGCGCTGAATCAATACGTGGCCGAATCGGATGATCGCAATCCCATGTCCAAACTGAGCGATCGCGAGAAGGAAGTTTTGGTTCAAATCTCCAATGGCAAGAGCAACAAGGAGATTGCGTCTATGCTCGGCATTGGTGTGCGCACGATTGAAACCCATCGCGAGCGGATCATGCGCAAGCTGGACATCCACAGCGTGGCCGGGTTGACCAAGTTCGCCATCTCCCACGGGTTGATTTCCCTCGAAGGCGACGGGCCCAATTCATAAGGTTTACGCTCAGGTTCCAGCGCGCTCCAGAGAATGGGCGCTGTTGATTCAAACGAACGGAACTGGGATGCGGCTGGCGTGAAACCACACGGGATGCAACTGGTCCAGCTTTTGGCTCGAGGTTTAATGCCACCCCTTTCCTTGGTTGTTACAAAAGCGCTACTCAAACGAATCTTCGCGGGAGGCCGGCCAGTAATACAACCTTTGAGCTTCTCAATTCTCCGTGCCCCAGCGTCGCTGAAATAGACTTCCACTGCCAGAACCGTCTGCAGCCAATTAGGCCCCTTTGGTTTATCTGACGCTGGCTCCCCTTCTGTCTGACAAAATCTCGAGGCCTTTTCTGGCCTGGTATTCAGCCATCCAAACCAGCCCTTGCGCTCGCGGGCTGCTGCCTTCGTTGACGACGCGCGTGACACAACCTCGCGCGAGAAAACGACAACGAAGACAACTATGAAAACGAGAAATCGGAGCGCAGTTAAGAGCAAACTAATTCCCCTTCTGGCCGTGGTGGCAGTGGCTTGGACCACACAGTTAGCGCCGGCGGTTATGCTAAAAGGCAGTGGCGATCCAAGCTACAATACCACCGCGCCAACCGGGGAGCTGGCCGAAAGCGGATGGCAGTACCAGGGGCTTTGGGGCAACTTCCTGGGTACGCCCATCGCCGCCCAATTCTTTGTTGCTGCCAAGCATGTTGGCGGGAGCGTGGGGGACAAATTCTTATTCGCCGATAATATTTACACCACCGTAGGCTATTGGGATGACCCAGCGGGCGGCGACCTGCGCATCTGGAAAGTGGACGGTGTGTTCCCAATTTGGGCACCGCTGTACACGCAAAGCGATGAGACCGGCAAACCGTTGGTTGTTATTGGCCGTGGCACGCAACGCGGAGGCGAGGTCAACGTCAGCACGGTGCTGACAACCTACACGACGAACTACCTCCAGACGAATTACACCTTGACCATCACCAACTATGTTGCGACGCCCAATTACTCTACAAATCAGGTGTTGACCAACTACACGGTTTTTGTGACGAGCTATGTTTACAAGACAAACTACGCTACCAACGTATATAGCTTGAAGAAGCTTGGACTTTCCGCAAAACAGGCGCAGAAGCTTTATCCCACCGGCACCATCAAGGGCGACACTCTCACCGTAGTTACCACCAAAGTAACCACCAGCAAGGTTGTTACCCCCACTCTGGTATCCACCAATCTTGCCAAGGGTAGTACTTCTTGGACGACCAACATCGTCCTCACAACCCAAGTCGTCGCGGACTACGTGCCGGTGATCACCAGTGAAGTCGTCACCAATCTGGAACTCAAAGGCTGGAAAGCTGGCGCGGGTGACGGCGTCATGCGCTGGGGGGAGAATTTGGTCAAAGCCGCGGGCTCCGGTTTCCTTCTGGTCTCGTTTGACACGGACGGCAACAATAATGAAGCCAGCCTCTCAAGTGGGGATTCTTCGGGTGCTGTCTTCATAAAGGAGGACGGCGTTTGGAAACTGGCCGGAATCAACTACGGCATTGAAGGCCCGTTCAAGGTTTGCGCCACGGATGCCTCGTTCTACGGCGCCATCTTCGACAAGACTGGCCTATACCAGCAGATGCCAGACGACGGAATCATCCGGCCCGCATGTTTCTATGCGAGTCGTGTTTCGTCCAATCTGGGTTGGATGACGAGCGTCCTGAGCCAATAATTGCGAACCAAAAAGGTCATGTTTAGCGCCCGAGAAAGTTAGGTTTTGGCTATCAAACCTAGCTCGCTTGGGAAAAGGAAGGAGGCTGATTTGTCTTCGTCAGCCTCCTTCTGCTTTCTCAAAGGTTCGTGTGGTAGAGGGTGCTGGTAAGTGCGCACAAAATTTGCCCAAGTCTGGCAGTGACCTCAGAAGGGGGGCTATCGAGTTGCCCATCGCCAGTAATGATTGAACCGGACCACGGCCTCGGCCATTCTGTCAGGCACGCAGGGCATGTTTGAGTTTCTCTTCGAGACGGTCGATTATGGGCGCCGGTTAAGAGTCCGGCGCCTGGTAATTTGCCTCCTCGGGCTCGCCTTGGTTCTCGTTGCCGGATATTTAATGGCTCCCCCCGCGTATCGGCATTTCAAGCAATGGCGTGCGCGGGGGCTTGCAGCCGATGCCTTATATCATCTGCAAAGGAACGATCACGCCTTGGGTCAAAGCAAGGCCAAGGCGGCGTGGCTGCTGGCGCCAGGCGATCCGGCCGTGATACGCGCCATGGCTCAGGCCCAAACGCGCGCCACCAATGCCAGCGCACTGGCTTTTTGGTCTCAACTCATCCAGACCGGCCACGCAACGGAGGCGGACCGGTTGACCTTTGTGGAACAGGCTCTACGCGCCGGCGCCGCGGGCCCGGCTGCCCAAGAGTTGCAACATCTCCTCGCCGAGGCACCGCAAAAACCTGCTTGCCTGTGGCTGGCCTCGCAACTATTCACCCTGCTCCAGGACCGAAGGCAAACCATCCAATATGCCTCCCAAGCCGCTGCGGCCGATCCCACCAACCGCCAATATAACCTCTTCCTCTCGAGCGTGCAGTTTGACGCTGCGGACACAGTTCAACGCAGCGTCGCCCGCTCAAATCTGTGGACGCGGGCGGCTGAGATCGATGCCCTCGCGCTGGATGCGCTGGTCTTCCTCGCGGAGCGCCGGGATCTAAGCGCCGATCAAAGACAGAAAGTGATCACACTGCTAGGGAAACACCCCTTGCACACCACCACTCATGACCTCCTCGCACTTAGGTTGGAGATCGATGCAACGCCCCTTCAGCGTGGTAAACTCTTGGATCAAGCTGCCACCAATTTTCAGAAAACCGCGCCGGAAATGCGCGTTCAGTTTGGCGCCTGGCTCAATCAACTCCGCGAATTCGACCGCACCCTTCAGGCGTTGCCAGCAGCCGAGGCGCTGAAACGTAAGGACTATTTCATGGTTCATCTGGACGCGCTCGCGGCCCTGAACCGCTGGGCCGATCTGCTCAAGCTGCTCGAGTCTTCGCAAACCCCCTTGGAAGCGGCCTATACCTGGGCCTTTCGCGCCCGCTGTCATTCCAAACTGAACAATCAGAGCCTCGCCGATCTGGCGTGGCGTGATGCACTCCGCGCAGCGGAAGGCAATCCGGAACAATTGCAATGGCTGGCCATCTACGCGGAGAAATGCGATCAGCCCGACACCGCCCGAAAGGCACTGCGCCTTTTGATCTCTCGCCTGGAGAATCCCCGCAATGTATTTCGCGAGTTGACCCGCCTGACCGAGCGCTTCGGCACCACCATTGAATTGCGCGACCTCCTGGCCGAGATGGTCCGCCGCTGGCCGCGCGAACCCGCCCTGCAAAACGACTTCGCCTACCTGAACTTGTTGCTCAACACGGAACTCGCCGCGTCCTGTCAGACGGCGGAGACCTTGTCGAACCAATTCCCGGAAAGTCTGCCGTTCGGCACCACCTTCGCGCTGGCGTTGTATCGGCAAAAGGATTTCACCGGGGCGCTCCGCGTTTACGCCAATCGGGCTATCGAATGGCCGCGGGCTTTGCCTAGCCAGCGCGCCGTTTACGCCGCTGTGCTCGCTGCCAACGGTCACACCGACGAGGCGCGCCGCCTCCGCCAAGACCTGCGTTTGGAGCAACTCCGTGCCGAAGAGGACGACTTGTTGGCCGCCATCCGCTGAAATTTCATTCGCATCCGAGCTTCTTCCAATAGCGCGGTCGCGGCTGTGATTGCGCTCCATCCATCCACCAGTTTGAGCCAAGTCACGGTTGAAGCGCCGGCGCCCCGGTTAATGGGGAGGCCAAAACCTCCATATTGCAGCGAAAGTCTCATTGAAATCTCGCGTACACCCATTCCCCAGATTCGACTTGAGGCCTTTCCACCCTGCGGCCACTACGCAGACTTCTTCCCGGGTAAATTACGGAAACCCCTTGTATATCAGCGTTATTGCATCCTTTTTTGCGGAATCTATGCTTGACGCCAATGGCAGCGCCAGCTACAACTTTTGCCGATTCAATAGGAAGCAGTACCAGGTCCGACGAACCGGCTCTCATTCCAACCCGATGCGAGTCGTTAACTTTGGCAAAACAAGCAGTGCTCATGGCTGAAAAGTTGCTGATTCGGGCGCGCGAGTAGGACAAAAGGTAAAATTTTATGAGAAAACTTCTGACAATCTTGGGCTTGGCACTCCAAGTCGTTTTGCTGGCAAGCACTGGGCACGCGGCCACCAAGGTCTGGGATGGTGGCGGGGCCAATGACGACTGGGCCACGCAGAATAACTGGAACGGCAATGCACTCCCTGCGGCAAGTGGCGACACCATCGTTTTCGGCACTGGTTTCGGCTCTGGAACGAGTATTTCTCTTGGCGCCAACCGCTCGATTGCTGCTTTGTCTATCACCAACGCCACGAGTTTTAGTCTCGACAACAACACACTTACACTCAGTGCGGGCACCATCACTCGCACGGTCACGACCGGTACCACCACCATAAACAGTGCGGTCACTCTTGGCGCTAACGGAGTTTGGAATATCGAAGGCAATCTGACGGTCAGTGGGATTGTGAGTGATAGTGGAACATTTAGCATCACAAAGAATGGTGCCGGCACCTTAATCCTTTCAGGAGTGAACAGTTATGACGGCGGAACCATCGTGAACAATGGAATGGTTGTCATGAGTGGCAATATGACTTCTTACGACGGTAACACCACCGTGAATGGGGGCATTATGCGCGCGACCACAAGCGCGAATTCATTGGGCGACGGTTCAAGCGGAAATCCTAACACCGTCTTTCTAGCCGGCGGCGAGTTACAACTGGCGAATAATACCGGCTTGGCATACAACCGTCCTACCACGGTCAGCGCAAATTCCACCGTTACATCAGATCGTCTGGCTAATGGTGCTGGGGTTACGCACACGATGGGGACTTTGAGCCTTGGCGCGCAAACACTCACCGTAAACGCGGGCAGCTTCGTGAACAGTGGTACGGCGGGCACGACGTTTGGGGCGACGACTTTGACGGGCAATGCCACGTTTAACGTTGTCAACAGCGGCAGCGCCAACGCTCAATTAACGCTCGGAGCAGTTGGCCAGACTGGGGGAGCCCGTTCATTGACCAAGACTGGGAGCGGCACGTTGGTCCTGAACGGTGCCGGTACTTACACGGGTGGGACGACGTTGAGCGGCGGTGCTATCACGTTGGGCGCCGCCAACGCGCTGGGCACGACCGCAAGCGGGTTGAATTTTGCGGGTGGCACCTTGAATGCAAACAACCAAAACACCAGTTTGGGTGCATTGTCCCTGACGGCCAATTCCACGCTAAATCTGGTCAGCGGCACGGCCACGACGTTGACTTTTAATGGGGCCGCCTCATGGACTGCCGGCACGCTCACAATCAATAACTGGGCGGGCACGCAAGGCCCGCTCGGCGCGGGAACTGATGATCGGATTTTTATCACCGGTGGTGCCAGCGCGGATTTCCTCAGTCACACCCGGTTCGACATCAGCGGCACGCTGTATTTTGCCACCATGAACGGCACCGAACTATTGCCGGGCCTCACCCCCGTGCCGGAACCTACCGAGTGGGCGTTGATCATTTTTGCCGTTTTGGGCGCTTTCTATAAATTCGTCCTGCCTCGGTTGCGGCGGGCTCTGGCCTGAGTCGCTCTGCATTTCCACGAAGCCGAAACGCGGTTGCGTTTCGGCTTTTTGCTTTTCGGACGTCCGCCTTGTCTCCCGCTTGCCCTGCCGTGGACTGACTGACACACTGCGCCGCCATGCGGGAAGAGTTGCGCGCCTGGGCGGAAAACCTGGAAACGTATTTCCTCGAAGTCATCTTCGAGGAACGCCGTGGCGCGCGTGCGAATCTGCTCCGCGCTTTTCTCCTCGGTGGCTCGAAACTCTTCACGGCAGCCGTCAAAGCCCGCCGTTGGCTTTATAACGTCCGCATCCTCCGGGATTACACGCTCGGCGTGCAGGTGATCGCCGTGGGCAACATCACCGTGGGCGGCACGGGCAAGACGCCCGTCGTGGAGAAATTCGCCCGCGCCCTGCGCGATGCCGGCCGTAATGTAGCCATCCTTTCGCGCGGTTACCGGTCCAAACCGCAGCCCTTTCATCAGTGGCTGAAGAACAAGCTGCTGTTCCGCGCGGATGCCACTCCGCCGCGCATCGTTTCGGATGGCAAATCGCTGCTGTTGGATTCCCACATGGCGGGCGACGAGCCGTTCATGCTGGCCTCCAACCTCAAGGATGTCGTGGTGTTGGTGGACAAGGACCGCGTGAAGAGCGGGCGCTACGCGATTGAGAAGTTCGGCTGCGATACGTTGCTGCTGGACGACGGGTTTCAATATTGGCACTTGCGCGGCCGGCGACATGACGTGGTGCTGATTGACCGCCAACTCCCCTTCAGCAACGGCCATCTGCTGCCACGCGGCACGTTGCGCGAGCCTCCCTCGCACCTGGCGCGCGCCCACACCATTTTCATCACCAAGAGCGACGGGAAGTGCGACGAATTGCGGAAGCAAATCGCCGGGCTTAATTCCACCGCCGCCATCATCGAGTGCGTGCATCATCCGATGTATTTGGAGGACGTATTCACCGGCGAGCGGCAGACGTTGGATTATATCAAGGGGCGAAAAGTTGCCTCCCTCAGCGGCATCGCCCAGCCCGAGAGCTTCGAGCAAAGCCTCGTCAAGCAGGGCGCGGAGCTGGTCTATTCAAAGCGCTTTGCCGATCACCACCGCTTCACCCAACAAGAAGTCCTGAATGCCATCAACCGGAGCAAGAAACGTCAGGCGGAACTGATCATCACCACCCAAAAAGACGCCGTTCGTTTTCCCAAGCTGGATCGGCGGGATCTGCCCATCCTGTTCATGCGGGTGGAAATCCGGATCCTGAGCGGGGCGGAGGACTTCGCCGATTGCGTGCGGAAAATTTGTTTCCGTTGAACCCGCACCCGGCCGCTGGCACTGCCACCCTGCTTGCCAACCCCGTTCACCTCCGGAATACTGCCCCCGTGCAAGACGCGGTGACGAAACTGACGAATGAGTTGATTGCATCCTACGCCCGCGTGGGCGGCATCAATCATCTCGACGGCAAAAACCTGCCCTCCAAGCAGGTGGTTACCTCGTTGACCAAGGATTTGCTCCGCCTGCTCTTTCCGGGCTTTTTTGACGAACGGCTGATTCACTCATCGGAGATCAAGGTGGAAACTGCGGCGCTGCTCGACTCCGTTTTGGGCAGCTTGGATGATGAAATCCGCAAAAGCCTCGAATACAATCCGCCTGAAGGCCTGCCGAAAAACGAGATCGCCAAAGCGGCGCACGCCATCACGATGGAGTTTCTGGGCGATCTCCCATGCATTCGCGAAGTGCTGCAAACCGACACGGAAGCCGCTTACAACGGTGACCCCGCGGCACTCAGCAAAGAGGAGATCATCGTCGCCTATCCTTTCATCGAAGCGATCGCCGTGCAGCGACTGGCGCACCAGCTTTACCTGAAGCAAGTGCCGCTTGTGCCCCGCATCATGACGGAGTGGGCGCACGGCCGCACGGGCATGGACCTGCACCCAGGGGCGAAGATCGGCCACTACTTTTTCGTGGACCACGGCACCGGCACGGTGGTCGGCGAAACGGCAGTCATTGGC
>CAYWCK010000131.1:0-12075 GCA_964456685.1 uncultured Bifidobacteriaceae bacterium
GGGTCCGTTCGAGCATGCGATCGGCGAGGGTGAAATCCAACTTGTGTCCCAACGCGATGGCGGTGCTGATAATTTCATGCATCAATTCCTGCACGAGTCTCGCCCAACGCGGGTCCGCGAGCAGTTCCAAAGTAGTCAGGCAAGGTCGCAACTGCAGATTGGTCGCAACCGGATGCTGAATCGTTGCATCCGGACCCGCCGCGCTCAGGACACCGAGACCGTTGAAGGGAATGTTCCAGACCAGCTTCTCCCATCGCGCACGGGCGAGGTTATCCGTGACTTTGCAAGGCACACCCGCATCCCGAAACACGGTGGCGAGGTGTTGCGTGCGCGGCTCGGGCCAGCCGGCGAATTCTCCCAACATAATCATGCCTTCGCCGAGATGGTCGATGACTCCCGGCGCGGTGCGATTTAGTCCGACGAAGCAAATCCCGCCAACAATTTGATGCGGGGGAAAAAGCCGCGCCAATTGTTCCTCGTTCCCCAAACCATTTTGCAACGTCACCACGATGGTATCCGGACGTACCAAGGTTGGCAGGAGGTCGGCGAATTGATCGTTGGCGGTGGTCTTTAGCGCGATCAACACCACATCGCTGCCGCCGATCTCCTCCGGGCTGCGGGCACAGCGTGGGCGCACCTTGAAGTTGCCGGCGGGACTTCGAATGGAAACGCCGTGACGGTGGATCATTTCGTAGTCGGAACGGAGGAGAAAATGCACATCACGGCCAGCGCGCGCGAGCATCGCGCCGTAATAGCTGCCCACGGCTCCGCAACCGACGACGGCGAATTTCATGGTTAGCACCAAGCAAAAAGGCTCTCTAGCCGTGCGGCCAGAGAGCCTTCTGTAAAAGGAAAACGGATTACTTGCTGCCGAGAACGGCGTCTTTGCAGGCCTTGGCCACGCGGAACTTGACGACGCGCTTGGCCGGGATCTGGATCTGTTCGCCAGTCGCCGGATTGCGGCCGATACGGGCCTTGCGATTCACGAGGACGAGCTTGCCGATGCCAGGCAGGGTGAAAGTGTTCTTAGCATTCTTGTAGGCGAGGTTCGCGATGATCTCGAGGATCTCCGCGGCCTGCTTCTTCTTGAGCCCCGCCTTCTCCGCGACTGCGGCGGCGATTTGCGACTTGGACATTGCGTTTGCCATAGTGTGTGTTGTTGTTGTTTGGTTATCTGTTAAACGTCAGCCGACTTTCCTAAAGTCACTCGACTGCTAGCGAATTAAAAGGTTTCGCCAAGTGCGTGCAAGCAAAAAGCAAAAATAAATGCAGTAAAATCAGGGCTTCCACGCGCGTAGCCAAAGGCGAGGCTTGACTTGCGTTTCTGATTTTCCAACATCGCGCCGTGGCCCTCTTCACAATCCAAAACGAATTTCAATACGACATCGTCCGAAAGATTTTTGAGGGCGGCATGGGTGTGGTGTACGAAGCGGAACAGCGCGGCACGCGGGATTTTGTCAAACGTGTCGCCATCAAAGTGGTCCGGCCCAACTATGCCAGCCAGCAAACGTTTATCGAAAATTTCATCGGCGAGGCCAAGCTCGTGGCGGATTTGATCCATACGAACATTGTCCAGACCTACCACCTGGGCGAAGCCAACGGGGTTTATTTCATCTGCATGGAGTTGATCCGCGGCGTGAACCTCGAGCAATTCGCGCAGCAATTGACGGATAAACGCCGCATCCTGCCACGCGAACTGGCTGTGTTTATCACCAGCCGCATCGCGCGCGGGTTGGCTTACGCGCACGCCAAGGCCGACAAAGATGGCAAACCGCTGGGCATCGTGCACCGCGATGTCAGCTTTAAGAATATCATGATCGCCTTTGAGGGTGATGTGAAGCTGACGGACTTTGGTATCGCGAAAGCCAAGGGCTTTCTGATTGATCAGGAGGGCGAGATCGTGGCTGGCAAGGCCGATTACATGAGTCCGGAGCAGGCGGATTTCAAAGTCACCGACAAGCGCTCGGATCTTTTCTCTGCGGGCGTGGTGCTGGGACATCTGCTGTTGGGCAAAAATATTTTCAAGGGGCCGACGGCGGAGGAGTCCCGCCAACGAGTAATGAACATGCCCATCCCGGACTTCCGCAAACTTGATGAACGGATCGACGATCCACTCAATGAGATTTTGCAGCGCTGCCTTTGCCGCGACCTCGCCCAGCGTTACAACACGGCGGACGAATTGATGACGGCCCTGGAGTATTACATCTACAAGGGCGGTTATGGTCCCACCAACGAGACCCTCGGCAAGTTCATCCGCGAGCTGTTTGGGCAGGCGATCCCGGCGCCGGCCGCGATTCCGCACGGTCAAACCGAGGTGATCGAGCACACGGCCCGAATTTCCAAGCCGGCGTAGGCGTATGAAAAAGAAATCGTCCGGCCAGGTCGTCCGACTCGGCCTTTTGCAAACCCACGCCTCCGCGGATCCGCGGGACAATTTGCAGCGCACGCTCAAGCTGGCCGAGCGCGCGGCCCGAGAAGGCGCGCAGATTATCTGCACGCAGGAACTTTTTACTTCCCAGTATTTTTGCCAGAGCGAAGACCACGAAAACTTCAAACTGGCCGAGCCTATTCCAGGGCCGAGCACCGCGGCGTTTCAAAAACTTGCGCGCCAGCACAAAGTCGTAATGGTGGCGTCGCTGTTCGAGAAGCGGACCGCCGGTTTGTATCACAACACGGCTGCGATTATTGATGCGGACGGTTCACTGTTGGGCCTTTACCGGAAGATGCACATTCCGGACGATCCGCTGTACTACGAGAAGTTTTATTTCACGCCGGGCGATCTGGGCTTCCGCTCATGGCAAACGCGCTACGGAAAAATCGGCGTTCTGATTTGCTGGGATCAGTGGTACCCCGAAGGCGCACGCCTTACGGCGATGCAGGGCGCGCAAATTCTCTTTTATCCTACGGCAATTGGCTGGCATCCCAGCGAGAAAAAGTCCCACGGAGAAAAGCAGCACGGCGCCTGGGAATTGATCCAGCGCAGCCACGCTGTGGCGAACGGCTGCTACGTCGCCGTGGCGAATCGAATCGGGCATGAGGTGCTCAAAGGCGTGGGCGGGGACGGCATCGAATTCTGGGGACAAAGTTTCGTGGCGGGCACTTCGGGGGAAATTTTGTCCAAGGCCAGCCATAATCGGGAAGAAATTTTGATCGTGCCGGTGAATCTGGAGCAGGTGGACACAACGCGCACGCACTGGCCTTTTTTGCGGGACCGGCGCATTGATGCTTACGACGGATTGACGAAGCGGTTAATTGACTGATGCTTCCGATATGAGCGACGCAATGCCCAGAAGCTTTTGGGCGGCTCCATTAAGACAGTTGGTGTTCGACAATCGGAGAGAGGTCTTGGTTTGCATCACTCAAGGCAAATTTCCACTCCCGGGGAAGTGTTGTTGCTGTGGTAGCAGTCACACCAAGTTACATTTCCTAAAAATCAAGCCCACGGGAAATGACGCTGCTGTTGAAAAGCCAATTGAATTGGTAGCTGGTCACGTGACAAGTGGTATCAACTACCTTGTCCGACGGAAGTTGGAAATACCCTGCTGCTCTTCTTGCCGGCTCCTGCGCTGGATCGGTTATGCTCTGGCCTTCACGCTCTCGAGTCTCGGTCTGATTCCTTTTATCCGAATTTGTATGATGGATCAGGCAATAAAACTGCACACGACTCTCTCGGCTGAGCTGGGCGCGGTAATTGCGATGTTTTTGCTTCCCGCTTTGGGCGTTGGGATTGCTGCTTGGTGTTCTTGGCACAGTCTCCCCGTGCTCATCTATGGTATGACAGATGGACGTCTATATTTCGAGTTTTGGTCACCGCCATACCAGAAGCTGCTAATCAATGCCTGTCCTCCTAACAAGGCTGCCGCCTGAGTGAGCACACCACAATCAGCCTGGATTACCGGCGCCGCTGGACTCATCGGCAATTATTTGATCCAGATCGCTCCGCAGTTTTCACCGCGGTGGAGGATCGTCGGCCTCAGGCGAGCTGAACTTGATCTTCAAGAATCAGCTGCCGTGCGTGAGCGATTTCAGCGGGACCGACCGCAATTGATCATCCACTGTGCTGCGCTGAGCCGGAGTCCTGATTGTCAGGCCAAGCCCGATTTGGCCCGTCAGGTGAACGTTGAAACCACGAAGCTGTTGTGCGAACTCGCTGCAGAAATCCCGTTGGTGTTCTTTTCCACCGACCTCGTTTTCGATGGGCGGAGCGGGGGATACCGCGAGGAATCAGCCGTGCGTCCGCTCAGTGTTTACGGCGAAACCAAGGTGGCAGCGGAAGCGATCGTCCTCGCCAACGCCCGCCATCTCGTCATCCGCACCTCGCTCAATGCGGGCCAGTCACCCACCGGTGACCGGGCTTTCAACGAGCAGATGTTCCTTGCCTGTCAACGCGGCGAACGATTGCGTTTGTTCACGGATGAGTTTCGTTCGCCCATTCCTGCGGTCGTCACTGCGCGGGCAACTTGGGAACTTGTCAACCAGCGGGCAACCGGCCTGTATCATGTCGCGGGCAGCGAAGCTCTCTCCCGCTTCGAAATGGGCCGGCTGATTGCGGCGCGCTGGTCCAAGTTGAAGCCCGTGCTCGAACCCGCTTCGTGCCGGGAATTTCAGAATCCGCCGCGGCCACCGGACACGACCCTGAACTGCCAGAAGGCGCAGAACGTCCTTTCCTTTCGATTGCCGGCTTTCAGCGACTGGCTGCGCGAGAATGCGCGAGGTTTGGGCTGAAGCGGCGCGATTGACAAGCGGCGGCCCGATTCAGTTTGCTTTGCTCGTGACGAGCATCACCCAAACCGTGAACCGCTTGGCCGGCGTAGCCGCAGCTCTTTCCTGTTGGAGTATGGCCTACGTGCTGGCGCGCGCCTGGTTCACGCCGATGGCCATCGAAAACGGTCGGTGGGTTTCGCTCGGCGTGGGCATCATGGTGATGGAATTCATCCTCGTCCATGCCGCCGGTATGCTGCCGGGCCTGTTGAAATCGGAAAAGTCGCCCGTGAAGCCGCTGATTTTTGTCAGCCTGCTTTACATTGTGTTTGGAGTTTCCATCGCGCTGGCGTTCAAGAGCCGGTTGTTGTTCGGCGTCTTCCTCGCAATCATGATTCCTCGTTGGTTTGGGTTGTTCACTGGGTCGGGCGAAGCCCGCGAGCCCCAACTCAAGCGCGCCGGCATCAGTGCGGCGCTTTATCTGTTGGTCGCGTTCCTCTCCGTCTTCGTGCCGTTTCCACAAGGCGGTTTGAACTCGGCTGTGCTCGCGGAGGTTTATCCGAATCGCGGAAGCGGCCTCTGGGAGAAGCGACCGCAGCAAGCCTTGGCTGCAGGTGTGATTTACTTCGGCGTGCTGGGCGTGGCGGAGTTGATCCTGGCTCTGCGCCAGTCGCGAGCTTCGACTGTCAAGCCGCGTGACGCAACAGACCCTGTGGTGGTGGTGGAGCAACCCTGAAGCACGAGCATGCCTAACTCCTATCGCGGCCGGCTGGCGCCATCGCCCACGGGTTACCTCCACCTGGGCCATGCGCGGACTTTTTGGACGGCCCAGCAGCGCGCACGAGAAAGCGGCGGCGCACTCGTCCTGCGCAACGAAGACTTGGATCGCCAGCGTTGCAAGCCGGAGTTCGTGGCAGCGATGATTGAGGATCTGCGCTGGTTTGGCTTTGCATGGGATGAAGGACCCGACGTGGGTGGCCCGCACGCGCCTTACAATCAAAGCGAACGGCTTGCGCACTATCGGATGGCGCTGGAAAAGTTGCAGGCTGGAGGTTTCATTTATCCCTGCACCTGTTCGCGCAAAGACATCGCGGCTGCTGCGCACGCGCCCCACGCGGAAGATGAGGACGAGCCCATCTATCCGGGAACGTGCCGCTCCAAGCATGAATCCACAGCTTTAAATCGCCAATTCGCCTGGCGCTTTCGTGTTCCTGATGGTGAAACCATTTCATTTCGTGACGGGCAGTTCGGCTCACAACAATTCGTTGCGGGGAAAGATTTCGGCGATTTCGTGGTATGGCGACAAGATGACCTGCCGTCGTATCAACTCGCCTGCACCGTGGACGACGCCGGCATGGGCATCACCGAAGTAGTGCGTGGCGCAGATCTGTTGCGCTCCACCGTTCGGCAATTGCTGCTCTATCGCGCACTCGGCCTGCAACCGCCCGTGTATTTCCATTGTGCCCTGATGAACGATGCGCAGGGTGTTCGCCTCGCGAAGCGCCACGACGTGCTGAGTTTGCGGACGCTTCGCGCTAAAGGCGTTTCGCCTTCTGCCCTGCAGAAAGCATTTATTTCAGACATGGCTGAGTTGGTCAGACGATGCAGCGATCTACCTCAACGGTGACGGTGAGCTAGCTTTCGCTCGCGTTGGCCAGAGAGCAGGGCAGGGGAAGCACGCAAGTTTGGCAGCCGCGAAGGCGGATGTTGTGCGTTGAACCATCTCCGCTGATTGCATCGCGAATAAAGCATTGCCGGGTACTTACCGAATTGTTTCCGCAATCGCCGGGCTTGAACGGTACGCAAACGGGTGTAAACCCGAGGACACCTTGTGCCGATCAAATTGCAACCCCGTGGCAACCTTTCCACTGCGTCCCTTCCCATGAACAACTATTCACCTCTGACATCTGGTTTCGGTCTTCATGCCTGGGCAAAATTGCTGCTCAGTTTGTGCGTGCTGAGCGAGTTGGTAGCCCGCGCGGGATTGACGGTGGACATTCATACCTATCGTTACCCGGATTACTTTGTTACGTATGGCTGGCTGAGCACCAATACAACGCCGCCCGCTGCACCGCTGGGATTCTATACCATCAGTTCTCCCAACGGCAGCCATCTCCGCTACGAGTTGGATGGTACGGGGCTCAACTACATCACCGGCGGTGGCACCGGTACTTCCGATTTCAATTCCTACATGAGTGCGCTGACCAACGGTCAGTGGTCCATACAAGTTACGAATTCCAGCTCGACGAACACATACTACTTCAGCGTCGCGGCCACGGGCCTGAATTCAAATCTGTTCAATGCTCCAACGATAACCTTCCCCACCAACACGGCGCAGGGTGTGAATAGTGATCCGACCTTTACCTGGGCTGGTGGGCCGGTGGGCTGGCTTGGAACGTGTCAGCCGACAGTTCGTGATCTGAATTTCAGCTATTACGAGTACCAAGACCTGACCGGGGCGGTGCTGAGTTGGACCACGCCGAATCCTCCACTTCCTTTAGGCACGAATGTTTTCAGCCTGGTCTATTTGAGTAATGCGACCGCGAGTATCGTGGCTTCGGTGCCACTCGACCTCGGAAACAATCCAATCGCGGGCTGGGTTTCCACTGCGAATCTCGATGTTAATGCGTACCAAGTGGAGTTTGTCGTCGGCCAAGCCAACCCGTTTGATGCCTACCTAGTGGCTCGGTACGATTTCGAGAACACGAACTCACCCGGGCGTGACACCTCGGGAAACGACAATGACGCCAATTGCTCCAGTAGTGGTGGGCCGCAGCATGATATCCCGAGCAGCGACGCTGCGATTCACAACTGGGCACGTGAGTATTTCGGTTACACCTCCATTTGTTTCACAGATGGCGGCAGCGCCTTCCCAAATCTGTCGAATGCACTGGCGGGTAGTTTCACCGTGACCGCTTGGGTCAAGACCACGGCTTCAGCTGGATTTGATAATAGCGACGCGGAAAATGGTTTGCCTGTGCTTACGGCGGACAATCAAAATGAAAACTCCACGACACCGCTCAGTATTACGGGAGACAAGGCTGCCTTCACAGTCCGAGACGTGAATGGCGACCCGGTTACGATACACTCGACGAATACGGTCAACAACGGGGGCTATCATTTTCTCGCTGTGACTCGGAATCATACCAATGGAGCGATGAGGCTGTATGTCGACGGCATCCTGGAGGGGAGCGACACCGGAGCGACGGGAGTCCTGAGTGTTGGGACTTATCTTTCACTTGCCGGTGGGAATTACAATTACGAAGGCCTGATCGATGACGTGCGGATTTACGGAACCGAACTATCCGCGGGCAACATCGCCACGTTATATGGCGGGGAGGCAATAGCGCTTGGCGACGCCGTGGATGCGCCCAACTTGGTTTGGACAACCGGCGGGACCACCAACTGGTTTGGGCAAACTGCCATCACGCATGACAATTTGGATGCGGCACGCAGCGGTGCGATCGGTGACGATGGGGACAGTTGGATCGAAACCTCCCTGGTCGGCCCCGGAACATTGAATTTCTGGTGGCGGGTTTCGAGTGACGACAACAACGGTTACGACTGGTTGCTGTTGGAGGTGGATGGGGACTATTACGATGAGATTGCTGGTGATTCTGGATGGAATCAGTATGAAATCCAATTCGGGCCCGGCAGTCATACGGTTCGGTGGACGTACTTCAAGGATGCTTCGGGTGTCGCTAACCTTGATGCCGCCTTTCTGGATGAAGTCAGCTTTACGACAGCCAACGCACCTCAGATAACACAGCATCCATTCAGTCAGACCAATTATCCCGGGTACCAGGTGGCGCTGATCGCCGAGGCCAACGCCACCCCGGCGCCCACCTGGCAGTGGTACAAAAGCGGTGTCCTCATTCCCGGCGCGACTTCCACATTTTACAGTCCTACAAATTCAGGAACGGCTGGCGTTGCCGGCAACTACCATGCGGTCGCCAGCAATGCGTCCGGTTCAGCGAACACACACACGGCGGTGGTATCATTCGTCAGCGCCCCGCTGCCGCCGGATTGGTCGGTCGGCGTGAGCGCGCCGATTTACAACAGCTTTGATCAGGTCGTCACCAATTACGGCATTGCCTGCCTGGAGGACGCCGCGGGTAATGTTTATTCCGCCAATTCCTTCACCGGTACAAACAGTGTAGGCACGAATGAGTTCGCGGCCGGGTCGGGCCGATTTGCCACGGTGCTGATGAAGCTGAACTCCACTGGCTCGCTGATTTGGGGGCGCAGCATGACCAATAGCGGGAACGGCAATTCCTATCCTCAATGTCTGGCTACGGCTCCGGGAAATGGTGTTTACATGTCGGGTGTATTCATCGGCACCAATGGTCTTGGCACAAATCAACTGACTGAAATTGGCGGATCGACCACTTATCTGGCCCGGTTTGATTCCGCGGGAAACATCCTTTGGGTTCGGACGATCGGTGGCACAAATGCTTGTTTCCAAGGGTATCATCAATTGGTTTCTGATCCGGCTGGCAACGTCACCATTTCGGCGCTCGGTGAAAATTATACCTCTGTCAGTGGTGTCACCAACCTGCTGCTCAATGGACAACGGGGTGTGCTGGCACAATTCGACGCGAATGGCGCTCTGCGTTGGGTCTCGCAACCCTCAAGTTGGTGTCAGAACCTCGCGTATGGCAACGGGCGTATTTATGCGGCCATGGGGGGGGCGGAGACCAACTACGCTGGTGGGCTTACCAACACGTCGGATCGGCACTGGGCGCTGGTGGCGCTCAATGCTGACAACGGACAGGCGATTTGGTTGCGCAACTTCGGCCCCGCGATCGGCAACGGCGTCTTTGCGGACACGCCGCGGATTGCAGTTGCCGGCTCCAACGTTTTCCTGGCGGGCAGTGGCGGCGGCGGCAGCGCCAGCTTTGGAGGATTTTCTGTTACCTGGCCCAGCACTGGTCAATACCTCGCCGGCTACGACACCAATGGCAATGCTCGATTTGCGACGAACTTTGGCAGCACTACCACCATGCCTTGGGTCGCTGCCGCGGATGCGGCGGGGAATGTTTACGTTGGCGGCGATTTCGACGGCTATTCCATGTTTGGCAGCCGGGTGATTGCGGGCCCGCATGTCAATGCCCTTGCCCCGGGTTTCTTCAGCCAGTCGTTCCTGGCCAAGTTCGATCGCAATGGCGTGCATCAGTGGACTCGCACGGCGCAGTCGCCTTACCTCGCGAGCTTGCGCGACATTTCGCTCGCGAGCGACGGTGTCTGGGGTGTTGGTTTCACGGATGATCGCGCCAGCCTGGGAGCATTCACGGTTTCCGGGCCAGCGATCTGTATCGGCTTCCCATTTTGTTTCATCCAGAATCTGACAGGTGGCTGGATCGGCAAGATCACCGAATCGAGTGGCGGCAGTTCGCCACTGCCAGTCACGCTGGTTAACCTGGAGTATCCCGCCAACAACTTCCGATTCTCGTTCGCCTCACAATCCGGCTTCAATCATCTCGTGCTCTACCGCACCAATCTGACTGTCGGCACCTGGCTGACGAACTCGACCGTGCCGGGCGATGGGTCGGTCAAAACGGTGAACGTGCCACTATCCCTGTTCGGGGGTGCGAAGCAGGGATTTGTTCGCGTCTTGACGCAATAGCCAGTTGGAAAAGCAAACGCGCCGGACATAATCCGGCGCGCTGCTTTGAAAGATGGCCTGCGTTTCTGCGGGCTACATGTGACTGATGATGTTGTCGCCGAAGGCGGAGCACTTAATTTCTGTCGCCCCTTCCATTAGTCGGGCGAAGTCGTAGGTCACGCGCTTGCTGCCAATCGCGCCGTTGAGTCCCTTGACAATCAAGTCGGCCGCTTCGGTCCAGCCCATGTAGCGCAACATCATTTCGCCGCTGAGCACAACGGAGCCAGGGTTCACCACATCCTTGTTGGCGTACTTCGGCGCCGTGCCGTGCGTTGCCTCAAAGATGGCGTGACCGCTGATGTAATTGATATTGCCGCCGGGGGCGATGCCGATGCCGCCCACTTGAGCAGCGAGCGCGTCGCTGAGGTAATCGCCATTCAGATTCAAGGTCGCGATGACGTCAAAATCCGTCGGGCGCGTCAGCACTTGCTGCAAGGTGATGTCGGCGATGGCGTCCTTGATGATGAGACCAGCGCCCGGTTTGCCTTCGGGAATTTTGCACCACGGGCCGCCGTCCAACTCCACCGCGCCGAAGTATTTCTTCGCGGTTTCATAACCCCAATCGCGGAAAGCGCCCTCGGTGAACTTCATGATGTTGCCCTTGTGGACAAACGTCACGCTCTTGCGCTTGTTCTTGATCGCGTAGGCAATCGCGCTATGAATCAATCGCACGGTGCCACTGTAGCTCACCGGTTTGATGCCAATGCCTACTTGGACGTCGCATGGAACATCTTTCGTCCCGACCGCATCCCAGAACTCCTGTGCTTTTTCCTTCGTGTTGAAACGGATTTTTTTGAAGGCCGCTGGCAGTTCCTTTTGGAGCAGATCGAGGATTTTTCCCGCTTCGGGTGAACCGGCTTGATAATCGATGCCGGCGTAGATGTCCTCGGTGTTTTCGCGGAAAATCACCATGTCCACCTTCTCCGGATGTTTCACCGGTGAGGGCACGCCTTGAAACCACTGCACTGGCCGCAGACAGACATACAGGTCGAGCATCTGTCGCAGGGCGACATTCAACGAACGGATGCCACCACCTACCGGCGTAGTCAGCGGGCCTTTGATGCCGACGAGGTATTCCTTGAACGCCTCGACGGTGTCGTCGGGCAGCCAGTTGTTGAAACGCTTGAATGATTCTTCGCCTGCGAAAACTTCGAACCACGAAATCTTGCGCTTCCCACCGTAAGCCTTGGCCACCGCGGCATCGAAGACCCGCACGCTGGCGGCCCAAATGTCCGGCCCAGTGCCGTCGCCACGAATGAATGGGAGGATTGGATTTTCCGGCACGTTGAGTTTGCCGGCTTGAATGGAGATTTTACCGCCTGCGGGCGGAGTGACGTCTTTGTAACCCATGATAATTTATTTGTTTAGTTAAACCCCGCTCACGAATACTAATTCCAACCTTTGCCTGCAAGGCTATTGCAGTCCGCTGCGGGTGGGGGGCAAGGGCGATGTAGTCTGATACCGTTGGAATCAGGTAGCGTTAATGCAAGGCGACGGCCGGGCATGCCGCTGTGGAGTCTGCTCAATAGAGGGCGATACTGCGCGTGGGGTGGGTTGAGCGTTGGGAAAGGGCGGGGAAGGACGCGGGCGGTGTGCTGCTCTCCTTCTGTCGATAAACAACCAGTCGGCCGCCTGGCTGGCTGCCGAAGTAAATGCGAAGAACGTCCTCCAGTTTCATCACTACCCACGGCTCCGCGCGATTGATGCCG
>CAYWCK010000132.1:0-12010 GCA_964456685.1 uncultured Bifidobacteriaceae bacterium
CGGCATCACCTGCGCCGGCGCGTTCGCGGCGTTCATGAGCACGTTCAGCGGTTTGCTCGTCTCCATGACCGGCGCACTCGCTCACGATGTCTATGGCCGCATCCTGAAACCGAAAGCCACACCGGAGCAACGGCTGCGCATGTTCAAGTTCGCGGCAGTGTTGATCGGCGGCGTGGCCATCGTGCTCGGCAGTTTCGTCGAACCGCTTGAAATCAACTTCATGGTCGGGCAGGCATTCGCCATCGCCGCGGCGAGTTATTTCCCGCTTTTGTTCATGAGCGTGTGGTGGCGCGGCATGACGATGAAGGGCGCCGCCATCGGCATGTTAACCGGCGGCCTCTGCGCGCTGACCGCGGCGACCTTGACCAACTTTAGCAACCTTGCGCTCGACAAAGGGCCGATGGGAAAAATCTTCGCCGGCTTTGCGCCGATGAATGAGTTTTGGGCGCACCATCCGCTCCTGCGCATCCTGTGCGAGCAACCCGCCATCTGGACCGTGCCACTGGCCATTGGCCTGATGATCGTGGTGAGCAAAGCCACGCGCAAAGATGTGCCGTCCGATGTGCGGATGAAAATGCTCGTGCTCCACGCGCCGGAAAAGCTGGGCCTGAAGCAGGAATACATTCAGGAACATCAGCACGGGCATTAAAGTAGGACAGGCGTCGCGCCTGTCTCTAATTTGAGAATGCCCACTGGATAGGGGACGTGGAGATGGGAGAATGGAGACAGGCGGGACGCCCGTCCTACACCTGCCGCTGGCGATCACCTTGATGATCGTGGTGAGCAAGGCGACGCGCAAAGATGTGCCGCCGGATGTGCGGATGAAGATGCTCGTGCTCCACGCGCCGGAGAAGCTCGGCTTGAAGCAGGAATACATTCAGGAACATCAACACGGGCATTGACCACGCCCAACTACGTTCCTGGGCGCGGACGTTTAGTTACGGGTCAATGGTCGCTTCCTGGGATGGATTGACGGTCCAATTGTATAAATCGTCGTGCGGCAGATTGTCGTTGTTCCAGCGGCTGCGCCAGACGCCTCGCGGATTCGGATCAATCACGTCTTTCCGGCTCGGCGCTTCCGCGTGACCATCCGCAAACATGATGCACGTGCGTCGGGAATGACGATTTGAGGGCCACTCGGACGGTGTGGTCGGATCAATGTTCCCGTCAAACGACGCGTCCGGCTTGCTGTCAGCCAGCATGATCATCTCGGAAGGTTTTTTCACCTTTGAATCCTTCACCTCGGGAAACACATCCACGTCACCGCCCAATCCGTATTCGCCGCCCGCCGGGAAAGAGCCCCAGTCATTGTAACCGTACGAGAAACGGGACGTGTGCTGTATCCAAAACGGGTCCCGCGAACTCCGCGAGCCGTAACCGAGAGTGTTGTTGAGATTCGTATCCCAAGCGCTGTTCGGGTTTGCCGCGGGACACCAGAAGGCATTCCGATTGTTGGACATGTTGGAGAGCAAACGCGTCGGCCAGACGTAGCAAAAAGTCCCCTGGCCCAAACCGTACGGAGTCCAGAGGCAGCCCGGATATTTGCCATTGTCCCCGGTGTACATCACCGTGGAGATGCCGATTTGACGCAGATTATTTATACAAGCCGTCCGCTTCGCCTTTTCTTTGGACTTGGCCAATGCCGGCAGCAACATCGCGGCCAGGATGGCAATGATCGCGATGACGACCAGCAATTCAATCAGCGTGAAGCCAAGAGTTCTGCGCAGTTTTGAAATCATCGGGTGACAAGGCTAGACAATCGGCCTCCAAGAGCCATACCTCGTTTGAGTTAGTCCGGCGGGCAATCTTCGCAGATTGACAACTCAGCATCGCCGCCGCCAAGCTCACGGCCAGTTTATGAAATTCATCTCTACCAAACTCAGTTGCTTCATTCTCGTCTTGCTCGTCGGCGCCGCCTCCTTCGCGCAGAACGCGGAGCCGCGCAAGAATCCCGCCATCGTTCCCGTCAAGCACGAGGGCAAGCGCACGGACGAAGTCATGCAGCGTGGCAAGGATCATCCCGGTCCGTGCGACATTGCATTCATTGGCGACTCGATCACGCAAGGCTGGGAAGGCAACGGCAAGAACGTTTGGGCGCAGCACTACGGCGCGCTGAACTGCCTGAACTTCGGCGTTGGTGGCGACCGCACGGAGCACGTGCTGTGGCGTTTTGAGCAAGGTCAGATCACCGGGATCAAGCCGAAGGCCGTGGTGCTGATGATCGGGACGAATAATTCCAACAACAACAAAGATGACGGCAAGGAACAGTATTCCGCCGGCGAGATCCTGGAAGGCGTGCAGACCATCGTGAAGGAATTGCGCACGCGTTTGCCGGAGACGAAGGTGCTCGTGCTGGGCATTTTCCCGCGCAGCCAGAACTTCAGCAATCAACGCGGCAAGTTGCTGCAGATCAATCAAGCGCTGGCCAAGCTCGCGGATGGCAAAATGGTTTACTACCTCGATTTCGGCTCCCAACTCATCGAAGCCGACGGCACGATTGCCAAGACGATCATGCCCGACTACCTGCACCTCTCCGAAGCCGGCTACGAAATCTGGGCCAAAGCAATCGCTCCCAAGCTCAAGCAAATGGGGGTGAAGGTTAAGTCGGCCAAGAACTAGGCGCGTTGCCGGCAGGCGGCGGAGGCGCCAAGCACTTCCGATACGGCATCGCCCAAGGCGGCCACCATGGTCCGCACTTGGGCCATGGTCGTGCAATAGGGCGGCATCAACACGATGACATTGCCGACCGGCCGCGTCAGAACGCCACGGCGGGCCATGGCTTCGCAAACCCGGATGCCCGCGCGTTCCCGCAAGGCGAACGGCTGGCGCGTGCGCCAATCGCGAACCAGTTCAACTCCCACCGTCAGGCCGACCTGGCGGATATCACCGACGTTGGGCAGCGCCCAAAGTTTTTTTAATTCCGCCGCCAGCGCCTGTTGCAATCGGGCGCGGGCGTGGACGGAGGCTCGGCTGTGCAACAATTCCAGGCTGGCGAGCGCGGCGCTGGCGCCGAGTTGATTGCCCGTGAAACTGTGCCCGTGGAAGAAGGTCTTGAATTCGTGATACTCGCCGAGGAATGCGGCGAAGACTTTTTGCGTGGTGAGTGTGGCCGCCATGGGGAGGTAACCACCGGTTAGCCCCTTGGCGACGCACAAGAAGTCCGGCGTAATGCCGACGCGCGAACACGCAAAAAGCTTCGCTTGCTGGGGCTGTTTGCTGACGCGGCTTACCGCTGCAGCATCCACGTGACAAGTCACACCGGTGCGGCCAAAGCCGGTCATCACTTCATCCGCGATCAGCAACGCTCCGTGCGATCGGGCGATGTCGGTGACTTGCCGCAACCATCCGCTGGGCTGCGGGATCATGCCGGCCGCGCCTTGCATCAATGGCTCGAACACGAAAGCCGCGTACGGATTGCCGCGTTTCTTTTGCGCGCGAAATTTCTGCTCCACTTTGCCGACACACTCCCAGTTGCACTGACGATATTTGCGCGCGTCTTCGCGCTCGGGCTTGGCCTTGTTGAAAGGGCAGCGGTAGCAATAGGGTGACATCACCTTGTCGGTCGCGAACAGCATGCCGCCATAAGCCTTGTGAAAGAGATCAATGTGCCCGAGCGAAACTGCACCGATGGTGTCGCCGTGGTAGGCGCCATCGAGCGACAAAAATCTTGGGTGGGGCGAGGCTCCAGACGAGCAGGCTCGCGTGGCCCCGCGTGTGCGGCGCGTGTATTCGTAGGCGAGTTTGAGCGCGACCTCGAGCGCGGTTGAGCCGTCGTCGCTAAAAAAAACTTTCGTCAAGTGCGTTGCGTTTGCTGCCGAGCCACGTCCAGCTCGCGCGGACGGCTGGCGCAGTGTCCGGGGTTTGGCGACCGCGACCAATTCACGAGCCAGCAGGCTGGCAGGTTCATTGGCGAAGCCCAGCGCCGAACTGTGGGAAATCCGTTTCAACTGTCGCGCTACCGCGGCGTTGAGCTTCGGATGCTGATGCCCGTGCAGGTTGGTCCAGATGGATGAATTCGCGTCGAGGTATTCCTTCCCGTGAGCATCGCGCAACACGGCGCCTTTGCCAGAGGCGATGACGATTGGCTCGCGTTTCAGCCAGTCGCGCATCTGCGTGAACGGATGCCAGACGTGCGCGTGATCGAGGCGGGCAAACTTATGCATGGCAGATTTGGGAAAGCGCGCCGGTCAATGTTGCTACGTCTTCGCTCGTATGCGCTGCTGTCAATGTCACGCGCAGTCGGGCTGCACCTCGGGCAACGGTCGGGTAGCGGATGGCAGGAACGAAGATGCCTTGCTCGCGGAGTTTAGCGGCAGCGGCGACCGCGGCAGATTCTTCACCAATCATCAGAAGCATGATTAAGCTGTCCGGAGATGTGAACGAGATGCCAACTGCGGCTGCAGAATGTTCGAGTAGGTTTGCCACTGCCCACACGGAATTATTCAATCGTTCGCCTTCAGATGAGCGAATTAGTTCGATGGCTGTAGCCGCAACCGCAGCCGCAGCGGGGACGGGCGCGGTGCTGAAGATGAAACTGCGGGCGCGGTTCACCAGGAAATCTACGAGCGCGCGGCTACCGCAGATATAACCGCCGCTCGCGCCCAGCGCCTTGCCGAGCGTGCCCATCTGGACTTCGATGCGGTCGCTGACCCCAAGTGCTTCGGCAAGGCCGCGTCGGTGTGGGCCGTAGAGTCCGGTGGCGTGGGCTTCGTCAACCATGAGCCATGCACCGTAGTTGTCCTTGAGCGCGACGATTTCACGGAGTGGTGCGGCGTCGCCGTCCATGCTGAAGATGGATTCGGTGACAACGAGCACTTGGCCGTCCGCTTTGTTCTGGCTTGCCCAGCGGAGTTTTTCTTCAAGGTCACTCAGGTCGTTGTGTGCGAAGACGCGCAGCTTTGCTCCGCTGAGTCTGGCGGCATCCACGATGCAGGCGTGGACGAGTTTATCGAGGATGATGATGTCACCTTTGCCGAGCAGGCCGGTGATCGTGCCGAGGGCTGCGGCGTAACCGGTGGAAAAAGTTAGTGCGGCTTCAGTGCCTTTGAAGGCGGCGAGCACTTCCTCCAGTTCGTGGAATGGCGCGAGCGAGCCGCAGATCAGGCGGGAGGCGCCGGCGCCAGCGCCGAGCTTTTCCGTGGCTTTGATGGCCGCTTCTTTCAGCGCAGGATGGTTCGCGAGTCCGAGGTAATCGTTCGAGGAAAAATTAAGCAGCGTGCGCCCGCCCATCTGGATGCGTGTACCTTGGGGGGATTCGATGCAACGCAACTCGCGATGCAAACCCTGTTCGCGGATTGCATCAAGGCGGGATTTGAGTTCGCGGTCGAACGCCAGCACGGACGGAGTTTAGCGGCGCGGGGGCGAAAGCAGCCACGAAATTATTTTGGAGCGATGAACCATTCGCCGCCAACCATGCTTCCCGTGACGTCGCCGGCGTGATGCACAATCGCATCCGCCACCTGCTCCGTGCGACCGGAAAAGGGGATGGTGATCAAATCAGCGCAAGCGCCGCGACGCAATTCGCCAACCTGAGCGTGCAATCCCAGCGCCTTTGCTCCGTTCGCGGTCGCCATTCGCAAGATCGTTTCCGGCGGCACGTCGGGATGCTTCTCGGCAAATTTGCGAGTCTCGTGGAACAGGCTTAATTCCAGGTCGCGTTTGGGATGCTTGCGCACGGTGGCGAGACTGTCGGTGCCGAGGCAGATGTTCACCCCGGCGCGCGCCAGCGCCGCAAAAGGGAACGCGTCGTGTCCGAAATAGTCGTGGCTGCGGGGGCAGTGAACCACGTTGGTCCGGCTGCGCGCCAGGAGGGCCACGTCGCCCTTGCCGAGGTAGTTGGCGTGTATGGCTAGCAGGTGGCGACCAAGTGCTCGTTGCCGGGCCAGTTGCCGGACCGGTGACCAGCGGCCGCAGTCGCCCATGTCGCGTTGATTGCGCTCCAGCCAATCAAACATCTCCCCGCGTGCGTACGAAAACATTTTGAACTCGCTGGCGGATTCCGCCACGTGGGTGGTGATGCGCAAGCGTTGGCGCCGAGCCAGAGTTGCGGACGCACGGAGTAATGCCGGCGGGGTGGAGTAGGGCGCGTGCGGTGACAGGGCCGCCGCGCAACGGTCGTGACGCAGGGAATCAATCTTGGCGACGGCTTCGCGGAGGATCAACTCGGGCTGACGCCGGCTTTTGACGCCGGTCATTTCGAGAAAGGAAATAACGCGGAGCGGGGTGGCATCCCAGACTTCCGGCAGCAGTTCCGGGATGGCTTCGATATCCGCCACCGTGGTCGTACCGCTGCGCAGCAACATTTTAGCCCCGGCCACCCACGATTGCGCAAAGTCAGAATAGGTCCAGTGCGCCTTCTCGGTGGTGATGAGCTTGATCCAGTCCGTGAACGAACGCTGCGGCGGAAATAGCCCCGCCATCTCGGTGTAATCCAAGTGGCAATGCGCATTGACCAGGCCCGGCATTAACGCCGCCTCGCCCAAGTCATGGCAATCGCCGGAGTGGCGTTTCCGAAGCGAAGACCACTGGCCGACGCCCATCAGGCGTCCCTTCCGGACGGCCACCGCGCCGTTTTCGATGGGGGCGCGGCCAATTGGCACCACCACCCGTGCGCGGAGCAGCAACGTCCCGGAATCGCCCATTAAAGTCCGCGCTCTTTAAGTTTGTGCTTGGTCTTGGAAGCTTCGCTGTGATGCCGAGCCTTGGCCTTGCTGTGACGCTTGCGAATCTGCTGCTCGATTTTCTTGGTCACCAGATCAATGGCGGCGTAAAGATCACTTTCCCGATCCTCGGCGAACAGGTCCGGCCCGCGGACGCTGAGGCGAAGGGAGCAGGAGAATTGCTTTTCCGGAACTCGAGTATGGTCGTGTTCGAGAATGACGCGGGCATCGATGGCGCGCTTGTCGAGGTGATCCAGTTTTTCCAATTTGGCCACGAGGTGGTCCTCAATGGCTTTGGTGAGAGTGACATTGTGCGGAACCAGAATCAGTTTCATGATATGGTGTTTGTCCTGAAGCAAAAATAGTCCCGGCAGTGTTTTATGCAAGCTTCGGTCGCATTTCTGCACCGGGAATTTTCCGCGGGCTTGAACTGCCCGGCAAAATCCCGTTAATTCTCCGCGTGCCAACCAAAGTGATCGCGGTCGCCAATCAAAAAGGCGGCGTCGGAAAAACAACGACGGCGGTAAATCTCGCCGCGTGCCTCGCCGCGGCCGGTCAGCGCGTGCTGTTGTTTGATCTGGATCCGCAAGCCAACGCCACCAGCGGTGTCGGCCTCGAGAAGACTGAAGGCGCGAGCGCTTATCGAGCGCTCTTTGGCGAGGCGACCCTGGCGGAGAAGATCAAGCCCACCGCCTTTGAACGGCTCTCGATTATTCCGAGCGAAGTGGATTTGTGCGGCGCGGACGTCGAGCTCGCGCGCTCGGAGAATCATCTGGGGCGCTTGGCCTCCATCCTGCAACCGATTCGCGAGTCGGGAGCGTTCGAGTTGGTCCTCGTCGATTGCCCGCCATCGCTGGGCATTCTGACGTTGAACGCCTTTGCTTCCGCCACCGGCGTGCTGGTGCCGTTGCAGTGCGAGTATTACGCGCTCGAGGGAATTTCGATGATGAATCGTGTCCTCACGCAACTGCGGGAAGCGGGCGTGAATCCGCATCTGGATATTTTTGGCGTCGTGATGACCATGTATGATGGCCGGACCAAGCTGTCGAGCGAGGTGGTGCGTGAGGTGCGAAATCTCCTGGGTGACCGGGTGTTCGAAACTCTGATTCCGCGGAGCACGAAACTCGCGGAAGCGCCCAGTTTCGGTAAACCGATCATTCACTACGATAAATACAGCGCCAGCGCCGCCGCTTACGAGGTGCTGGCTCAGGAATTTCTCACTCGCTTGAATTCCAAGTAAACTGCTCCATTCTATTTAAACATGAAGACCACACTTGCACTCCTCGCCCTGAGCGTCGTCACCGTATTGGCGGCGGATTGGCCCCAATACCGCGGCCCGAGCGTTGATGGCTCCACGACCGAGGGAATTGCCATCAAGTGGCCAAAAGACGGGCCGCCGGTGCTTTGGAAGGCCACGTTGGGGCCGAGTTTCGGATCCTTCGCGGTCAGCGGGGACCGGGTGTTCTGCTTCATCCAGCGCGCGGCCGGCGGTGAGGACAAGGAAGTCGCCATCGCTTTGGATGTGAAATCGGGCAAGGAACTGTGGGCCGTGTCGTTGGGCAAGGCGACCTATGACAAGCAAGGCGGAGATGGCCCGCGTTCCACGCCGACGGTGGATGGACAGAGGGTTTATGTTCTCGGCGCGTATCAAATTCTCACCTGCCTCAACGCGGCGGATGGAAAGATCGTCTGGCAACACGACTTGGTGAAGGAATTCGGCGGCAAAGTCATCAAGTGGAACAACGCGGCGTCACCGATTCTGGAAGGCGATTTGATTTTCGTGAACGCAGGCGGTGCGGGACAGGGGTTGCTTGCGTTTGAGAAATCCAGCGGCAAGGTCGTTTGGAAGGGCGAAGATGATCTGCCCACTCACTCCTCGCCGGTGCCAGCCACCATTCACGGAGTTCGTCAGGTGATTTTCTTCACGCAGAAGGGATTGGTCGCGGTCATCCCGACGACGGGAAAAGTTCTCTGGCGTCAGCCGTACAAGTTTGACGTCTCAACCGCCTCGTCGCCGATTGTTTCTGGTGACATCGTCTATTGCTCCGCCGCCTACAACGTCGGCGCCGGCGCCTTCCGCATCACCAAGGACGGTGAGACCTTCTCTTCGACGCAATTGTGGCGGCAGGAAGGCAAGTTGATGAATCACTGGACCACGCCGGTCTGCAAGGACGGATATCTGTACGGTCTCTATGGTCACGGGAAGAGTGACAGTGCGCCGCTAAAGTGCATTGAGATTGCGACGGGCAAGGAGATGTGGTCACAGGATGGCTTTGGCGCCGGCGGCGCGACGGTATTGGTGGGCGGCAATGTGCTGGTGCAAAGCGCTCGCGGGCCTCTGGTGTTGGTGGAAGCTTCACCCAAAGCGTTTCGTGAACTGGCGCGGGCACAGATTTTCGGTGGGCAGTGCTGGACCATGCCGGTGGTCAGCGGCGGCAAAATCTTTGCGCGCAACACCAAGGAAGGCTTCTGCCTTGATGCATCGTCTTCGAGCTCGGGCGAGTAGCCCGGCATAGGTCGGATTTCAAACCAATCTTTACAGGGCGGAGCATTTGTCTATGCTCGCCGGACTTTTCCTCGCGCTATGGCCAAAGAAATTCTTGAAATGTTGGTTGAATCGGTGACCACGGAATTACCGGACACCAAAACCGTGCGGCTCAAATGGCCGGACGGTTACAACCCGGATTTCAAGACCGGCCAGTTCATCACGGTCTTCTGGCCGGACACACCGTCATACAAGCGGGCCTATTCGCTGTCTTCGTGTGCGCTGGATCGCGGTTTTTATGAGGTGACCATCAAGCGGGAAGGCAAAATGGGAACGCGGGTCGTGGATTGGGTCAAAGCCGGCGACAAGTTGAGCGTGCTGCCCCCGGCGGGAAAGTTCCTTCCGGTGCTCGAACCGAACAAACACTTGATTTGCATCGCCGGCGGCTCGGGGGTGACACCGTTCCGCGGTTTCGTGCGTGAGGCCACGCGGCGCTCCTTGGCCACCAAAATCACCGTCCTCTACAGCGTCCGCACCACCAACGACATCATCTTCCAGCGGGAGTTCCTTGATTACGCAGCGGAGAACAAAAATTTCACTTTCCTCGTCACCTGCACGCGGCTGGTTCCGGAAGACCCTTGGACGGGACATCGCGGTCGCATCACGGCCGAATGGGTGCGCGAGCAGGTTCACGACCTGCCGAACACGGTTTTCTACGCGTGCGGTCCGAATCTCCTCGTCGAGTTCGCTGAAGAGATTGTGCTCAAGGGACTGGGCGTGGCCAAAGAGCAGATGAAGACGGAGAAATGGGGTTGAACGCAAGTTGGGTATTGAAGGTTGCGGGTTGAGAGGAAAGAATCCAGCCATGCTGAAACGCACATCGCTTTACGCAGCGCATCAAAAACTCGGAGGCAAGCTGATTGAGTTTGGGGGCTGGGAAATGCCCGTCCAATACACATCCATCACGGATGAGCATCTCGCCGTCCGCAACGCCGCCGGGATCTTCGACATCTCGCACATGGGGGAAGTCACGGTTAGCGGCGCGGCTTCCGTCGAATTCCTGAATCACGTTCTCACCAACGACATTCGCAAGCTCACGCCCGGGCTGGGGCAATACACGTTGATGTGTAATGAGCGGGGCGGCGTGATTGACGACCTTTACGCGTACTGTCTTTCCGCGGAAGTCTATCTGCTGATCATCAACGCCTCGCGCATCGAGCCGGACGTCGCCTGGCTCAAAGCGCAGGCGGCGAAATTCGCGGGCGACCTGAAGCTCACCGATGCCTCGCACAATTATTCCGCCGTGGCCGTGCAAGGGCCGCGCGTGGCGGAGTTCATCGGGGATGTTATCAACGGGGCTTCGATTTCAGCGATGCGCGTGCCGCGGGTAACCGATTTGAAGAAGAATGAAATCGGCGGCTTCAAGTTCGGCAACGGCTGCGTGATGGTTTCCCGCACCGGTTACACTGGCGAAGACGGCTTTGAAGTTGTCGGTGAGGCGGCGCCGATTCAAGAGGTGTGGGACGCGCTCCTGGCCAAGGGGCAGCCGTACGGCATGAAGCCTTGCGGGCTCGGGGCTCGCGACACATTGCGCACCGAGGTTTGCTATCCGCTTTACGGCCACGAACTGAACGAGGACACGACGCCCATCGAGGCCGGGGTTGGGTTCTTCGTCGCCTTGGAGAAGGGCGATTTCATCGGGCGCTCGGTGCTGGCCGGCCAGAAGGCTAATGGCGTAACCAAGAAGTGTGTCGCTTTCAAAATGACGGAACGCTCCGCTCCGCCTCGGCCCGGTTATCCCATAATTGCTGACGGGGTCAAGGTGGGTGAAGTGGTGAGCGGCACGCAAAGCCCCTCGCTCAACCTCGGCATCGGCATGGGTTACGTGCCTTCGCAAATGGCAAAAGCGGGTACGGCGATTGAGATCGAGATTCGTGGCCGGCGCGCACCCGCAATCGTAGTTCAAAAACCGATTTACCGGAAGTCGCCGTCCGCCTAAGCTGCCACCGAATTTATGAGCAATGTTCCTTCCGATTTAAAATACGCAAAGTCGCACGAATGGGTTCGCGTTGCGGGTGACACCGTCGTGGTCGGCATTACCGATCATGCGCAACACGAGTTGACCGATATCGTGTTCGTGGAATTGCCCGCCGTGGGCCGCAAGGTGAAAGCGGGCGAATCTTGTGCCGTGGTGGAATCTGTGAAGACGGCCAGCGACATTTACTCGCCCGTCAGCGGCGAGATCATCGAAGTCAACAAACCCGCCGCTGATGATCCAGCGCTTGTGAATCGCGAACCATTCGGGGGCGGCTGGTTTTACAAGCTGAAGCTGGCGAATCCCGCCGAACTGAATGCGTTGCTTTCGCCCGACGCCTACAAAGCGCAAATCGGCGGTTAAGCGAAGCGGCCAGGCCGTTTTGTGCGATAGTTTCAGGAGATGAGTATTCGCCTTTTCATCAAGCCGTATTGTCCGTGGTGTCATCGCGCCGAGCATTGGTTGAAGCAGCATGGCATTCGCTACGAAACCCTCGACGTGATCAGCGATCCGGAAGCTTACGACGAGATGATTGAACTTTCCGGCCAGTCGCTCGCGCCGGTGATTGATGTGGACGGCGAAATCCTGGCGGATTTTGGTCCAGAAGAGCTGTCGAAGTTCTGGGAAGAATTGAAAGTGAAATGACCACGGCTGAATTGACGCCTCGTCCGCGCCTGCCCGAGTGGCTGCGCATCAAACTGCCCACCTCGGACAGCTTCAGCCGCACCCGTGGCTTATTGGACGAACTGAAGCTCCACACCGTTTGCGAGAGCGCAAAGTGCCCAAATCACTGGGAGTGCTGGAGCAAGGGAACGGCTACTTTCATGATCG
>CAYWCK010000133.1:0-11935 GCA_964456685.1 uncultured Bifidobacteriaceae bacterium
CGGCCGATTTCCGCCAGTTCCAGCCGAACGTCTCGCTGATTGTCAGCGGCGGTCACACGATGCTCATTCACGTTTCCTGCGAACTTGAACACAAGGTTCTCGGCTCGACGATTGACGATGCCGCGGGCGAGTGTTTTGACAAAACCGGAAAGCTGCTCGGTCTCCCCTATCCTGCCGGCCCGGTCATTGATCGGCTCGCCGCGGAGGGAAACCCCAGCGCCTACGACTTTCCCCGACCGTTGCTCAACGAGCCGAACGACGATTTCAGTTTCAGCGGCCTCAAAACTTCGGTGCGCTACTTCCTGCGCGATCATCCACGGCTGGCCGAGGATCCGCAAAAGCTCCGCGACCTCTGTGCAAGCGTCCAGACGGCCATTGTAGAAGTGCTCGTGGCGAAAACCCTGCGCGCAGCAAAGCGATTGCGCGTGAAATGCGTCACCGCTTCCGGGGGCGTTACGTGCAACCGGGCATTGCGTGCCGCCCTGGCTGCGAAATGCCAGAATCACGGATTAGCGCTGCGTCTGGCCGAGCCCGCGCTTTGCACGGACAATGCCGCCATGATCGGCATCCTCGCCGAGCGAAAACTTGCGAGTGGGCTTCGGTCAGCGATGGACGTCGAAATTGATCCGACAGCCAGCCTTGCCTGAGCCAACGCTGAGTTCCGCGTTCGTTGACCGACGATGTTAGTAGCGGAAAAGCGAATTACTTCCTGAGCGCAGCACAAAACTTCTCGATGCGGGTCAGTCCCTTCTCGATATTCGCCATGCTCGTCGCGTAGCTGAGCCGGATGTAGTCGTCCGCCCCAAAAGCAATTCCAGGCACGGCCGCGACTTTCTCCGCCTCGAGCAGCTTGGCGCAAAACTCCGCGGACTTGAGGCCGGTCTTCGAGATGTTGGGAAAGAGATAAAATGCTCCCTTGGCATTCACGCACGAAACGCCGGGCATTGCGTTCAGCTTGTTGAAGGCGTAGGTCCGGCGCTTCGCGAATTCCGCCAGCCATTTCGGCAAATGTTCCTGGGAGCCGTTCAGCGCGGCCACGGCACCTTTCTGCGCAAATGAAGTCGGGTTGCTGGTGCTGTGACTTTGTACGGCGTCAATCGCCTTCGCAATGGGTTCCGGTGCGGCGCACCAGCCCAAACGCCAGCCGGTCATGCTCCATGCCTTCGCAAAGCCATGCACGATGATCGTGTGCTCGAAATGCGCAGGCGAGAAACTGGCGACACTTTTCACCGTCGCGCCATCGTAAAGCAGGTGCTCATAAATCTCGTCGCTCATGATGAGCACGCCCTTCTCGACACAGATGTCTCCCAGCGCCTTGGTTTCCTCGGGCGTGTAAACGCTGCCCGTGGGATTGCTCGGTGAATTCAACACGAACAGCCGGGTCCGGGGCGTGATAGCCGCGCGCAATTGCGCCGGAGTAACCTTGAACTCGGTCGCGTCCGTGGTCTCGATGACCACCGGCTTCGCGCCAGCGAGCTTGACCATCTCAGGATAACTCAGCCAGTACGGCGACGGGATGATGACCTCATCGCCTTCCTGGCAGGTGGCCAGGATGACGTTGTAGCAGGAATGTTTGCCGCCACAGGAAACGATGATCTGCGAAGGTTTGAAACTCAGGCCGTTTTCGCGCTTATGCTTGTCCGCGATGGCTTGGCGCAGTTCGGGAATGCCCGCGGCGGGAGTGTATTTGGTGAATCCTTCCGCCAGCGCCTTGGCCGCCGCGTCTTTGATGTGTTGCGGCGTGTCAAAGTCCGGCTCCCCTGCCCCGAAGCCCACCACGTCCTGTCCTTCCGCCTTCATCTGCTTGGCCTTCGAGTCAATCGCCAAAGTGAGCGAAGGTGCGAGGGAAGCGGCCCGTTGAGAAATCCTGTAATTCATAACGCGCCGTGAGGTTAAGAACGCACGCCGGCAGCGCAAGCATGAACCAACTCGCAGCCAGACATGAGAGGCCACGAAGAACTTACGAGGAATGGCTAAACGCCGGAGAAAGAGCGGCTAGAAGCTGGCCAGATATTGGAGTAGTGCGTACGAAATCGCGACAAGCGCGCCGGCAGCCAAAATGTACCAAACCCCAGCCTCGCGCCGCGCATCGGCCTCAAGTTCCCGTTGACGGCAGAGGCAGAGAACCCGCTGATGACACGCTCCGCAGAGCATCGATTCTTTGCCCGCGCCTGTTGTTGTCGTACCAGTAATGGCGCCCGGCGACAGCCACGCGGGAACCGCTGTCGTGGCGACTGGATTCGAGGCGGCAACATCCGGTCGGGCAATGATCGTCGTGTCAGTCATAAAGCTACGGTCGAGTGTATTTCACAAATCGGCGACCCGACGCACCAAGCCGGTTGCGTGCCATCGCAAAAGTGGGAAATGCCCTTACGGTGCTTTCGAACGCCTCCAAGCTGACGTCCCGCTGCCCCTGCCGTTTTGGAGTGATGGACCGAAGTAAGTTTAGCTCAGTTCGCGCTTAACTTCACTTTGGCCGAGTGGCCCGCTCCTGCAACCACCGCACGTCGGGATTGTTAGGCGAATCAAAGCTGTCGTTGACCATGCCGTTGCGAACCAGTGGCGGTGTGGTTGCGGAGTTGCGCCACTTATGAATCTCGGAGTGGCCATCTGCATATGAAAACCCAGCCGCGAAGTGGTGGTAAAAGCCCGGCAGATCAAAGAAGCGGTATTCGTTGGGCCGATCCGGCCAGCCCGCCATGGCCGTGGCGAAGTTCCCCATGTCGATGCTGTCTTCCCGCATGTCTAGAAAGACGAACAAGTTTGCCGGCCCCGGATTCGCGAGATCAGACATTTTGGAATAGATCTTAAAGTCGCTCCAGATGGCGCCCATCACGTGATCCCAATTGCCATAAGTTCCACCCCACCCGCCGAGGTAAACGTTCATGGACATGCTGCGTACACGCGGATGAATCTGGCCGGCGATGTTAACCGACGATTGGTCCGAAGGGCATTTCCAAACCGCGAGATTGCGGCCGCAATAGGGCCACATTGGACTTTGTTTGATGGTCAATTCCGGATCCCAATCATCGCGATCCGGAAACTGCGGATCCAAAATACCACTTACCCAGGCGTAGTCCTTGGTCCAAAGCTTGTCCGCATCGTACGACTCGCTGGCAAACAGCAGCACATCGTTGTTGTCGTCGGCATACATCTTCCACGCGAGTGCCAGCTGGCGGTGGTTGTTCATGCAATGAAGCCCTTGCGCGCGAAACTTGGCCTTGTCCATCGCGGGCAGAAGCAAGGCCGCAAGGATCGCAATGATGGCGATCACGACGAGCAATTCAATCAGCGTGAAGGCAATGCGATCACGTATCGATTGGGAATTCGTGTGAACATTCACGCAGCGCTCCGCTACTCAGCCATGTTCATAGCCTAGCTGACGTGGCTCTGCCAAGCCTTAGTCCCACGCCGTGCGGATCGCACCCTGCAGGCGGCGGTAGTCCGGCATTTCATCCGCGCGCACGTTTTCGCCCAGGTAATGGAAGACCTTGGGCGACACCCACCGCCAACGCTCGACATGCCCATCGGCAAAGGAAAGACAACCACCCTGACTGTGCCGGTTGGCCGGCAGGTCGAACCACATCCCATCCCACGGACTGCCGCGCATCGGCACGCCGAAGAGCGCGTCGAGAATTTCCTCCTCATGCACATCGCTGAACGCGAAGAGTGAAGAGGGCGAAGGATTCCTGATTTGCGTCAATTTCTGGAAACTGGGAATCCAATACATCGGAGGCGCCGGGACACCGTCTTCACGCGGCCCGCTCAATCCATTGATGGACTGGCTCAGGTTGTAGCTGCGCGAACGCGGAATATGCCAGACCTTGCCATCGAGCGCATAAACCGGCGCTCGATCAGCCGGACAGCGATAGATATCGGCGGAGGAGTTGTACTTGAACAGGTAGCCGATTTTAAGGTTGTCGGAATTTGTGTCGGCCCGCGCATTGCCCGGGCACCAGGTCTGGCTCAAATCCAGCCCCGGTATCGGTTGCCCGGTGGAAATATCATAGACCGAATTATTCGGGAGCATTCGGTCGTTGTGATCCAGCGCGTACATGGTGAAGCAGGTGGTCAACTGCTTGAGGTTATTGAGGCAACCCACCGTGAGCGCCCGCTGCTTGGCCCGCGATAGCGCCGGCAAAAGCATCGCGGCCAAGATCGCGATAATGGCGATAACCACCAGCAGCTCTATCAACGTGAAGCCCGAAGGACGATGCCTGCCTCCCAAATCTGCCCCAGAGGTCAGAGTTGCATCGCGACGCAGGGTGGCGGTCATGATTTGGTATCCGGGCGCACTATACTCCCAAGCCTCGGCTCCGCCAACGGGAATTCCGCCCGCGGATCTCAGGCTTTGGCCATATCCAATACGCGCGCCACCGCTTCCTCCGCCTTGACCGCCTGCATCGCCCCGTTGCGCGGTTTGACTTCGACCTCGCCCTTGGCAAGTGACTTTTCACCGATGCTCACGCGGATGGGGAAACCGACCAGGTCGGCATCTTTGAATTTAACCCCAGGACGCTCGTCGCGGTCATCCAGAATGACATCCACGCCTTGGGCGGTGAGTTCGCCGTAAATTTTTTCAGCCAGCATCATTGCCGGACTTTCCGGAGCGACCGCGAGCGGGGTGATGCAAACTTGATACGGCGCCACGCTTAACGGCCAGAGTATCCCGTCCTTGTCATTGCCCTGCTCGATCACGGCCTGCAAAGTGCGCGTTACGCCGATGCCGTAACAACCCATCACGGCCGGTTTCCGCGCACCGGCTTCGTCGAGGAAGTTGGCCCCCAGCTTCTCGCTGTATTTTGTTCCGAGCTTGAAGACGTGCCCGACCTCGATGGCACGGCGAATCTTCAGCGACTTGCCGCATTTCCCACACGGCTCGCCGGCAGTCACGGTGCGCAAGTCATGCCATTCCGTCACCCGGATGTCGCGCTCGATCGAAACGTTACGGAGATGGAAACCATCCTCGTTCGCGCCGGTGGTCATATCGTTGGCCCCGCGGAGGCGTTCGTCCGCCAGAACCTTCACTTCCGCCGGCACCTTCACCACCGCGCCAAGCGAACCGGGCTTGGCCCCCAGCAAAGGAAAGATTTCTTCCGCTGTCGCCGGCCGCGCCTGCACTGCGCCGGTCCTGGCCAGCAGTTTGGTTTCGTTCAGTTGATCATCGCCCCGGATGAGAATGAGCAATGGTTTGCTATCTGCGATATAAACCAGCGTCTTGATCTGGCGATTCGCCGGCACGCCGTAGGGAGGCTTGCTCAGCGCTTCAATCGTCACAACGCCCGGAGTTGGGAATTTATCCACGGCCGCCCCGAGCTCGCGGGCGGCGGTCTTGGGCACGCCACTCGTGGCCTTTTCCAGATTGGCCGCATACCCGCAGGCTTCGCAGAAGGCGACTTCATTTTCACCGGTTTCCGCCGGCACCATGAACTCATGCGAATAATTGCCGCCGATAACCCCGGTGTCCGCTTCCACTGGGAAAGTCTTGAGGCCACAGCGCGCGAAGATGCGCGTGTAGGCGTCATACATTTTTCGGTAGCTCGCCATCGCCGCTTCGTCGGTTGCATCGAAGGAGTACGCGTCCTTCATGATGAACTCCTTGGCGCGCATCAACCCGAAGCGCGGCCGGATCTCATCGCGGAACTTGCCGCTGATCTGATAAAAATTCTTGGGAAGTTGCCGGTAAGAATTGATCTCGTTCGCGGCGAGCGTGGTGATGACTTCCTCGGCCGTGGGACTAAGAAACCAGACCCGGCTCGAACTGTCCTTCACTTTGAAAAGAACATCCTTGGCTGTTTCGGCACGACCGCTCTGTTCCCAAATTTCCGGAGGCTGCAAGGCGGGCATGAGCACTTCGATCGCCCCGGCGCGGTCCATTTCCTCGCGCACGATCTGTTCAACCTTGCGCAGGGCGCGCAGGCCGGCAGGGAGAAAAGTATAAACGCCGCCCGCCAGCTTCCGAATCAAGCCGGCGCGCAACAGCAGTTTGTGTGAAACAATTTCCGCATCCGCCGGCGCTTCGCGGAGCGTGGGAATCAATGTTTGGGTCCACTTCATGTGGCGCAAAGGTTAAGCAGAAGAGCCGGACGGAACGAAGTCTTTTCGCGCCGGCATGAAATGCGGTCTGTCGGGTCGCGGGATTACTTCACCGAGTTGATCAACGGGTGCATGCCTTGGATACGAACCTCCAAACGGTCACCCGATTGAATCGGCCCCACACCTCCGGGCGTACCGGTCAAAATAACATCGCCGGGATGAAGAGTCATGTGAGCCGAAATCATGCTGACCAGGTGATTGCAGTCGAAAATGAGCTGGTTCGTATTCGAACTTTGGCGCAGCTGACCATTTTGAAAAAGCTGAATGGTCAGGCTGGACGGTTCAATCTTCGTTTCGATATACGGCCCGATGGGCAGGAACGTATCGAATGATTTGCCACGGCTCCACTGGCTTTCCGAGCTTTGCACCGTGCGATCACTGATATCCTGAGCGGCTGTGTAGCCAAAAATGTAGCGCGGGGCCGCGGTGGGCGTCACGTTCTTCACCCGCCGACCGATGACGATCGCCAGTTCCGCCTCGTAATCCACGCGATGATGCTGGTAGGGGATTTCGATTTTTCCGCCGTCCCCCAACATTGCGCTGGGCGCTTTGAACCAAAACAATGGCTCTTTGGGCAAGGCTTGGCCAATCGCGCGCGCGTGATCCGCGTAATTCAATCCGACCGCCACGATTTTGGTGGGCACGACCGGGGGCAGCGTCCGCACGCCTTTGGCCGACATGGGCTTTTTATCAAAGGTGGGCGACCCGAACATATCGCCATGCATGGGGAACAACTCTCCGTCCACCATCTTGGCGTAAAACACATCATCGCCTTTCTGAAACCTTCCAATCGCTGCCATACAAATTAAAAGTCAACCGAGTGCGTGTCGCGCAGGCTAGGCCGCAGGGTAATTTCTGCAAGTGCAAATCACGGACGCCGTTGTCGGAGGAATTGCGGAGCTTCCGCAGTTGCGACCATTGGGGAAGCCCGCTAGATTGCGCCGCGTGAATCGCCTCACCCGTCAGGAGCAATTCGTCCTTTGCGTGGTGCTCGGGCTGCTTCTCGTGGGCTTGGCGGTCAAAGTTTACCGGGCCGGTCACGGGGAGGCAGGCGGTGAAGCAGCGGTGCAAAAATAGGCATGCAAGAAGTTACACTCGAAGAGGCGGTCGAGCAGATTCTCCTCAAAGATTCGCGATATCATCGCGACGCTTATTCATTTGTCCGTGAGGCTCTGGATCACACGCAGAAACTCATCGGCAAGGAAGGCGGGAGCAAGACGGGCAAGATTCGGCATGTCACCGGCCAGGAACTGCTTGATGGCATTCGTGAGTTTGCCCTGCAACAATTCGGCCCCATGTCCGCCACCGTTTTCGAGAGCTGGGGCATTACGCGCTGCGAAGACTTCGGGAACATCGTTTTCAACATGGTCGAAACCCGACTGCTGGCGAAGACAGAGAAAGATTCCCGCGACGATTTCCAAGGGGGCTACAGTTTCGAAGATGCCTTTCGAAAACCGTTCCTGCCCCAACGCAAGCGCTCCGCACCAGCCGCCCCGACCAAAGCCCGGCCCGCTTGAGCCACTGCGCATTGGCGCAAAACAACCTCCACCATTTGATCATGCCTGCCCATTCCCCTGCTCGCGCTTCTGGCGAAAACATTCCGGCCATGCCGCCCGGCGCCAGCGTCACCACCCTCGAGAACGGTCTCACCATCATCGTCCGCGAAGATCACAGCGCGCCGGTCGTGTCCGCGCAAGCCTGGGCAATGACCGGGAGCATTCACGAAGGCCGCTGGCTCGGTGCGGGCATGTCGCACGTGCTGGAACACATGTTGTTCAAAGGCACAGCGACGCGCCCCGGCAGCCGCATTGACCAGGAAGTGCAGGAAGCGGGCGGCTACATGAACGCCTACACGAGCTTCGACCGCACGGTCTATTACATTGACGTGCCGAACACCGGTGCACGCGTGGCGATTGACATTCTCTGCGACATCATGCAGCACGCCACCCTGCCCGCGGACGAAATGGCCAAGGAGAAACAGGTCATCCTGCGGGAGATGGACATGAATCAGGATGACCCCGGCCGGCGTTCGAGCCGCCGCTTGTTCGAAACAGCTTACACGCGGAGCCCGTATCGCTATACCGTCATTGGATATCCCGACATCTACAATGAATTGCAGCGCGAGGACGTACTCGGTTACTACCGCGAACGGTACGCACCGAACAACGTTTACTACGTGATCACCGGCGATGTCGCGAAGGACGACGTCGTGGCGCAAATCAAGACCGCCTACGCCAGCAATAAAGCCAAGCCCCTTCCGCCGATGGTGCTGCCGGCCGAACCCGCCCAAACGGCGGCGCGAGAGACCATCGAAGAAGCACCCATCGAACTTGGGCATTTTCATTTTGCCTGGCACACGCCGGACTTGCGACATCCGGATGTGGCGGCGCTGGACGTCCTCGCGGTTTTGCTGGGCAGCGGGCGCAGTTCGCGCATTTACCAGCAGGTCCGCGAGAAACAGGGCTTGGTCCATTCGGCCGACGCGTGGACGTACAATCCGGGCAGTTCCGGCCTGTTCGGCATGAGCGCAGTCGTGGATGCTGATAAATTCGAGCCCGCCCGCGCCGCGCTCCTCGCGGAAATTGAGAAACTTAAAACCAAACCGGTCGCCGCGGCGGAACTCGGGAAGGCCGTGAAGCAGTTTATCTCCGGCACGCTCGCCGCGCGGAAAACCATGAGCGGTCAGGCCGCGGATCTCGGCGGAAACTGGCTCGCCGCGAACGATCTCAATTTCTCCCAGCGATATCTGGCGGCCATCAAGCGGGTGAAACCGGCCGACTTGCAACGCGTGGCCAAGAAATATCTCACCGTTGAAAATCGCACTCTCTTTGCCTTGCTGCCCAAAGGCACGGTCGCGAAAACAGCTGTGGTGACGGAAACCAACCAGGATCATGCGATCCAGAAGCTCACCCTGCCGAACGGCCTGCGACTCCTGGTGAAGGAAGATCATCGCCTGCCCTTTGTGGAATTCCGCTCCGTGTTTCAAGGTGGCGTGCTGGCCGAAACCGCGGCCAACAGCGGCATCACCCAGCTGCTCACCAAACTGCTGCTCAAAGGCACCAAGCAACGGAGCGCCGAGGACATCGCCCGGGAAATTGAATCCGTGGGCGGCTCGATCGATGTTTACGGCGGCAACAACAGCCTCGGCGTGAACCTGGAAACGCTCAGCAGCGATTTCAAGACCGGCCTGGGCTTGCTCGCGGACGTGCTGCTCAATCCAACCTTTCCCGCCGCGGCCTTGGTGCGTGAACAAGAAGTTCAGATCGCCGGCATCCGGGCGCAGCGCGACGAATTGCTGAAGAGTGCTTTCAAAGCCGCTCGGCGAGGGCTGTTTGGTGAGACCGGTTACGGCCTCGATGCGCTGGGCACGGAGGCAACGGTGGAGAAAATCGTCCGGGCAGATTTGCAGGCCTTCCATCGTCAGTTGATCGTCCCGAACAATTGCGTCCTGGCGATCTACGGCGACGTGAAGCTGAAGGATGTCAAAGCGCTCGTGGCCAAAGCTTTTGCCAGGTGGAAAGCAAATCCCTCTACGCAGCCCGTGGCCAGACCGACTTCCTCCGCAGCTACCGGCAACGGGTCCAGCAGTGACCAGCCCAAACGCATGGAAGAGACCCGGGACAAAAAGCAGGCGGTGGTTGTCGTCGGATTCCGCGGCACAACTCTTCACAGCGAAGATCGCTACGCGTTGGAACTATTGCAGGAGGCATGCAGCGATCTCGGCTCCCGCCTGTTCATCCGCATCCGGGATCAACTTGGATTGGCCTACTATGTCGGGGCGCAGAACTTTATCGGTCTGTCGCCGGGCTACTTCGCGTTCTACACCGGCACGCATCCCGACAAAGCACAACTCGTCGAACAGGAATTGCTCAAAGAGGCGGAACTGCTGCGCGCCGAAGGATTGACCGCCGAGGAATTGCACCGCGCCAAGGCGAAAGTGATCGGACAGAAAAAAATCGCCCGCCAGGACCTCGGCAGTTTTGCGATGCAAACCGCCCTCGACGAACTCTACGGCCTCGGCTTCGCGCAAATCGACGCCGAGGACGCGAAGTATGAAGCCGTCACCCGGGAGCACGTGCAAGCTGCCGCGAACAAATATCTCCGCCCGGAAGCCAGCGTTGTCGCCGTGATCAAACCTTGAGGCATTCCGCAAGCCGGAGTCCGCGCCAGATTGACTGAGGCGGACCCGGTGGCGCGTTTCCTCATCTTTTTCGTTGTCAGCCTAGGGCCGCCCGCGTATGAATGCGCGCGGATCAATCGGTCACCCTAAACCCATGAGTCATCGCCTGCTGGTCAACCCTGGCACACCCCAGGCTTGGGAAATTTCCCTCAAGTCCGGCGTCAATCGCATCGGCCGTGGTGAGGCCAATGATTTTCAAATCCCCCACCCTTCTGTTTCCGGGGCGCATTGCGAATTCGTCGTCAGCGGCACCGGCGTGACTTTACGCGATCTCGGTTCGACCAACGGCTCCTTCGTGAATCGCGCGCCCGTCCGTGAACTGGCGCTGCAATCCGGCCAACATGTGCAACTGGGTTCGGTGGACATGATCTTTGAAGCTGCCTCTGCGGCCGCACCCGCAGTTGCCGCCCCGACTGTCGCCGTGCCAGCCGCGGCCGCACCACCACCACCCGTACGCATCAACCTCGGTAACGCCGCTCCGGCGGCGCCCGGCGCCGCGGCTCCTGTGCGAGTGGTGTTGCCCACTCCAGCCGCCGCGCCTTCCGCCCCGCCGCCACCACCGCCACCCATCGCGCCGCGCCCCGGGGGACTCAAACTTTCCGGGTTGCACAAGGCCGCGCCCGAGCCTGCCGCTCCGGCTGCACTCGCGGAATCGGTTGCCGAAGCCGAGTCGGAACCGCCGCTGGCACCCCCGGTGGGGAATTTCGCGCCGTCCACCGGCGCGGAAGTCTGCAAGTTCCACGCGAAAATTCCGGCGCGATTCTACTGCGGCAAGTGCCAGAAGTTTTACTGCGACATGTGCGTGGCCACGCGAGCCACGAGTTCCGGTCAGTCGAAAACCTGCCGTGCCTGCGGCGCCCACGTCACGCCCCTCCAAGTCCACGCCTCCAAGTCCACGACGCGTTCATTCTATTCTACGATCCCGGGCGCATTTGCCTTCCCGTTTCGTGGTTTCGGCATCGTAATTGTCTTCATGGCCGCCGCACTTTTTGGTGGCGTGGATTATCTGAACGCTATCGGCTTTCTCAGCGGCCCTTTCGGTTGGATCATGGCTTCTGCATTCTATGGAATTCTCTTTCTGTTCATGCAGAACATCATTCACACGACAACCTCTGACGAAAAGGAGACTCTTGGGTTTCCGGACCTCGACAACTTGTTCGGCGCGGCTTTTCAATTGGGAGCAACGATATTTGTTTCCTTCTTCCTACCGATCGCGCTGGGACTGTGGGCGTTACTCGGAGAACAAGAAGGGCTCGGCGGGTATATCATGGCTACAACCATTCTCGGCTGCCTGTATTTCCCGATGGCGTTCCTGGCCGTGGCGATGAAGGACTCCGTTATGGCTGCAAATCCACTGGTAGTGTTTCCCGCCATTCTAAAATTGCCGCTGGAGTATCTCGTGACGTGTGTGTTGTTGATAGCGGTATACGGCATTAGGAAGCTTGGGGACGTGATCTCGCGTGTCGCCATGGGCGAACAAATGACGACCCGCGATATGAACGTATTGTTCATTTCCATAATTGTCCAAGCCGGGTGCGCTTTCGTTGGCATTTATCTGCTCTCCGTCACGATGCGTGTGCTCGGGATGCTCTACAACACGAAGAAGGAAAAGTTCGGCTGGTTCGCGCACTGAGTCCGGGAATAATTCGTTGCGGAGTT
>CAYWCK010000134.1:0-11919 GCA_964456685.1 uncultured Bifidobacteriaceae bacterium
TGCCGCACAACCTCGCCCCCCCCGCGCCACACTAGCCGCAGCCGGGGGGGGGGCAGTTTTGCTAATGTAGTGCTCACAAATCCATGTTCAGTCCCCACCAAGGTGAGGTAGTACCGTACCGATATGCCTCCTCGGCACACCGAAGAAAGGGACTTGTCCGCGGTTATTTGATAGTCGCCGGTTTCATTCTTGCGGCGACGGGAGTGGCCAAAACTTGAAGTGCGCTTGGTGCGGCCAAGGTGCTGCGTCAGGCAGACCCGATACTCGGGGTGGAATTTGGGAACCTCATGCTTGCGTTGGGCATTCTCGAAACCGCCGTTGCCCTTGTGTGCTTCTTCGCCAAAAGTCAGAAGTTGGCCCTCGGCTTGATCGCTTGGCTGTCCACGAATTTGTTGGTTTACCGCGTCGGCTTGTGGTGGATGGATTGGCATCGTCCGTGTAGTTGCCTTGGCAACCTCACGGATGCCCTGCACATCTCGCCACAAGTGGCGGACAACATCATGAAAGCTGTTTTGGCCTATTTGCTCATCGGCAGTTACGGGCTGCTATTTTGGCAATGGCGGAATTCCCGAGGATTGCCAGCGGGAGGTGCCAAAAAACCTCCCGGAACAAACATCAACCGCGATTTGAAGTGATTAAGGCTGAACTTATGGCCGCAAGGCAATATGGAACGACTGAATTTGCCAGTCAGTTACGCACGTACATTTGCATCTTGCTCCTCGCAGGTTTGGCTCCATCCAAAGCCACTGACGCGTCCGCCCCATATTCCCTTCACGGCAGGCTTGAGAGTTTTACGGTCATATATGGCAAGACCAATTTACATTCCGAAGCAGAATTTGATTTTGCGCGTAGTAATAGTGAATGGTGGTTGAGAGTCCGATACGTGCATCTACCGGGCAAGGGACCGAAGTATCGTGAGTTTGCAGGGGATGGGACGGACATTTTTGAAGTTGTTTCCTGGGGGCGCGAGTTGGTGCAGAAGAACGCACCGGGGGTGGATAATCCGAACACGGAAATCGCACATGTTTCCCGCGGTGTGATGCCTTCTAGCGCCACTCCAGTTGACTACGCTGCTTGGATTGCATTGGCCGGCAACTATTACTTCCAACCCTTGCCCGGGCATGGTTTCATGCCGTGCCTTTTCCATGACCTGAGTACGAACCGGGTGTCGTACCAGGTAATACTTTCCGACGTGGCACCGAGAGTGGTTTCAAATCTGAAGATCTATCGCCCGGGAGTCCGGTTTCTACCTTCACAGCAATTGGTGGATCGGAGTGCGGCTAGTCTTGGGCCGCTTGTGTATCCTCCTCCTTATGACCAAGGCTTCATCGGGGCGGAATACCGAGTTGTGGGGTGGACGAATCTGAATGGCCTATTGCATCCCACAGATTTCCGTTTGGATTATTTCAATTTACGTAAGCAACCAGCGACTGGCTTGTACGAGCCGAAACTGACCGATTCGGTCATCGGTACTGTTACGTCAATCTCCAACGCAGCTATTGCAAGCCCCTTGCGCCCAAGCATCACTACAAATATGACGATTATCGACCAGCGATTACGGGGTAGCGCTGGAACGGCCGTCTATGATTCGAGCGTGCAAGGATGGCTTGATAGCCGCGATCCTCAGTTTGCGAGCACCGTTAAGAAAATGGGCAACCGTGTCCGGAGCGGGAGCCCCAGCGGGGGAGCGGTCAGGATGGTTGTCATTGCCGTTTTCGGAACCAGTGTGCTGGTCTTGTTAGCCGTCATGCTGAGGGTCAACCGCAAGCCACGATCCACAAAACAAGCCTGAGGAACTACATGTAATGAATCCAAAAAAGCCAAATGCAGTGTTGCGAACGAAACTCTATTGTTTTGCCTTGCTGGCTTTATTCAATGGAGTAGGGGAGGCCAAGTCCGCAGATCAGGAATGCGAACGGCCGCAATGCCACAAAGTGCCCGAGCAAGCTTCACACGATCAGTGCAGCTGGTACGACGTTTCCGGTTGTGGCTATGAGCCATGTATTTATTGGGAGGTTGTCCCTTGCTATGAGTACTGCGCGGGCAACGATCCAGGCACTTGTAGGTACTGCGTTAAGCGTTGCATAACAGCAGGAGCGACAAAATACACGTATGAAGGCGAAAGCGAAGACACAGGGTCATATTATGTTTGTAACCCGTCCAACCAGCCGATAGACCAGGAGCCGAGCACTCTTGTCATGGCTGATTCAGGTACGGACTGTGAAATCTGTCCGGATTCCTAAAATGCGGTTGAGCAAAACATACATGTTGTCGCGGTCGGACGTGTCGCATTGCGCGTTTACGTTGGATCGTTTCCGAGCCTTCACGCTCATCGAATTGCTCGTTGTCATTGCGATCATCGGCATTTTGGCGGCGCTGTTATTGCCGGTGTTGACCAAGGCCAAGACGCGGGCGGTGCGAATTGCGTGTATGAACAACGTCAAACAGCTCGGGCTGGGCAGCCAGATGTACGCGGACATGTCCTCGGATGGCGCATATTCCAACACGCGCAGCATTGGCGATGATGACCTGACCTGGTTGTACCCCGCCCACGTGCCGGCGCTGCCAAGTTACATCTGTCCCGCCACCAAAAACCGTATCCGGCCCGAATTGGCGGACCACAAAGGCCGGCCCAAAGACCTGAAGCACGTTGGGAAGGACAAAGTTTCACCCGGCACGAGCTATGAGGTCTTCGGTTTTTTCCGTGGGACGAATTTCGTTGGCTCCTATGCCGCCGGGAATGTCCGCAAGACGATCAAATCGGTGAACGGCTATCAGCATACGCGGGCGATCAAGGGATTATTCGGCACCACCACCGGACCGGCGCGGACGTGGATCATTTTGGACACCATCAAACGCTCGAAGAAGAACCACAAGCCGTGGTCACCCCAGGAAAGCAACCACAACGCCGAAGGCGCGAACGTGGTCTATTGCGACGGCCATGCGGAATTTGTGAACCAAAAAGAATACGGCAACAAGATCGAGTTGTCGGAGGATTAGCGCAGAGCCAACTTGAAAGGGTCTGAATTGAACGCGATTGAGAAAATGGAACCAAGCTTGCGCAAACAGAGTGGTGAGTGGCTGCACCTTTCGGCGCAGGCTTGGCTAATTCGGTTGGTTGGACTAGCTGCGCTCGTACAATGCGGGCCCTTGGAATTGCGCGCGGCTGATCGAAATCGCGAGCAATTCTCCTTCACCGCAAATGGGCAGATCGCGACCCGGTTTCTTCGCGGGTCCGGCGACATAAGCGGACAACAGGTGAAAAGACGCTTCAATTTGGACGTTGATGGATGCCGATGGTTTCTCGAAGTTAGGCGAGAACCGGATGACGGCCACGGTTACGTCACGTCGTGCGATGGGACAAATGTTTACGCGATACAAGCGGGCATGACTACTTCGACGAATTCGCAAACACCATATTGGGCAGGCTTCATCAAGCGAGATTCTGTTCCGTTCCACTCGGGTACGCGCGCCCAAGTGGTGTGGATTGCACTTGCTTCGGAGTGCTATTTTGCCTCGGAAATGGAGGGTTGGATCTCTCCTGCATGGCTTTATCTGAATCGGACTTTCTCATCACTTAATCGCGAGCGATTCCAAGCCAACATCCGATGGTTAGGTCAAGACTACAAGGTGCCTTCGTCAATCGAATGTTGGGCAGACGGCCTTACCTACACAGAAAACCACAAGAAAGTGCGTGCGGTGGCTGCTGGCCTTGGCCGCATAATCGCGTTCCGTTACTCAGTCCAAGCTGAGACCAATGTTGGTGCATTCGCCGTCATGTCATCTGCGACGATGGTGTCCTACCATCCTCGGCCAGGCGCGAAAACTGAAGACGACGTGGTTGAGTCTATCGCTGACGAGTTGCGGGTCGAGGAATTGGTTTCACCATCCAAACGAAAATCCAATTGGCAAATCCCCATTCCGGGCCGGGTGCGTATTCAAGATTTTCGCACCGTTGACGCGGTGAATAACCAAGCAGTCTATGATGCGTCCGGGCCGCAGTGGCCGCCGCTGGATGAAGCCCTAAGGCACGCCAGCCGCAGCTCCCCCCCAATCCCCACCCAAAAAAGTAACTTATCGAGGGCCACAGTGCTCGTTATCTTATTCGGCCTCACAGCGGCTCTCGGGGCGTTTCTATTGCGGACTCGCCATCCACCACGTTGACTATTGCCGACCGTATTCAACGTGCAGACAACCAGACCGGCGATTCCATATCAATATTATGAAAAAACTCATTGCTGCCATAACCTTCGCTAGCGTCGTAATTACCGCGCTTGGTGTTTGCCACTACACGACTGAGACGGTACGTTACAATCAAGACGATTGTTCAAGCAATTCTCCGTGTTCGTATTGGCAGTACGATCCCCAATACGATATCTGCAAGTACGTGAGCAAGGATGGAGATCTCGAAAACTGCATAAGCAGGAAAGAAGATCAAATCTGCGAGTTTATCATAATGGGTACGTGCGATGAAGGGAAATGCCGAGGCGGGCAAGCTACAGGCCAATTCCACACAAACAACGTCGATGTCAAAGCCAGTTATGAATCCTGCAAGCCAAAAGGTTGAGAACTATCTTCAGCGGGTCGCCCCGGTCAGACCCCGTTCGGGGAGAACCAGTGCCGTAAGGGTGTGGTGCGGTGCAATTGCGCGGCCTACTCTGCCTCTCCGAAGGTGCGATCGTGCCAAGTAGTATTTCGTGTTGCTGCGGCCATGCTCTTCGTTGCCGGAGCTTTGGCATTGTGGGCGGCTTCAGAAAGCCGGCGTGTGCTGCGGCAACCCGATTTCCTGCTGCTGGTTAACACCCGCGTGCTCCTGGCATTGTTGGGTTTGTTTCATGTTTTTTTGAGCGGCTACATACTGACGGCGAGTAGCAGAACGATTCAAGCCGGCGTGATTCTGTGGCTTGGCGTGAACCATCTGGTGTATCGCGCCGCCAAGTCGTGGCTTGGGGTGGCCGGAACTTTGCCGGTGGTGGAGGTGCTTGCCCGTAAATGTGGCGTTCAGACTTGGGTGGTAAATGGGGTTTGGAAATGGGTGGTCGTGTATTGGATCGCCAGCAGCTTGCTGGTGTTACTTTTGGAATGGCGGCAGCGCAGACGACAGGAAAAGGAATTGTTCATGGAAAACTGGCGCAAGCAACGTGAGGGATTGAGCAAATAGTTGCAGACATTATGGCCGCAAGAGAACTCAAAGAACACATAAGACATCCCGGCCAAACTCACTTGCGCCTTTTGCGCCTTTCCGTGGCATGAATTGGGTTGCCATCCGCGCGTTCGTATTCCGTTGGGTGGCGCCGGCGTTCGTGTGCGGCCTGTGTTTGTTCGGCGCGTGCCCGGAGTTGCTGTCCGTTCGTGGCGTGGCTGCGCTGGCGCAAGAAACGCGCCTGGTGTTTTGCGATCCCGAGTTGCAGTGGATGTTTGTGGTCTGTCTCGCAGTTTATCTCACCACGTTTCTCATCCTCAGCCGTCGCCTTTCCGGGAACAAGCCCTTGCATCCGGCCCGCGCGGAATTCTGGCTCGTGCTGTTGCTTCTCTTCGGAGGGATTCGTTATGCGAGCGACTATGGAACAGCGAACAGGAGCACGGCGGCGCTCCTTCTGTTCTTCGGCGCTGTGTTCGGCTTAGCTGCGGATTTGTGGGCGGGCTGGGTAGGTCGCAGCGGAGCTCGTCAACAATCGTTCGTGCTGGTTTTAATTGGGCTGCTGGTCATTGGTGCATTCTGGCAACCTGAATCGAACCAGATATTTCATTACCGCGGTCAAGCGCGCTGGAGCGGGGGTTGGGAAAACCCGAATACATTTGGCGTGCTGATGGCAACGGGAGTCGTCATTGCGGCGGGTTTGGTCGTGTCACTCGTCACTCGTCACGTTTCACGATTCAGCGAGCCTAAGGTTGCTGGTGCGGAGTCCAAGGTCCAAGGTCTAAAGTCTAAAGTCATTCAATGGATGGAGATCGTCTTCTTGATTTCGGCTGGGATGGTTTGCGGGATTGGGTTGGTGAAGAGTTATTGTCGCGGGGCGTGGTTGGGGGCGGTGTTTGGGGTGGCGTATTTGGCGTGGAAAGGGATTGCGCACCTCACCCCGGCCCTCTCCCCCCGTCCGACGGGCGGAGAGGGAGAATCGTCGGCCGGTCTTTCTGCTTCGCTCCTTGCAGGTCGTTCGAGTGGTTCGTGGTGCAAAAGAAACTGGCTGCCGATTGCGGCCATCTTGGTTTCACTTCTGATTCTCGGTTTCTGGAGTTTGCGACAGACGGAGAACTTGCTGGTGCGGCGGGCGTTGTCCTTCGGCAACCGCAGTGATTTTTCGTGGCGCAATCGGGTGTCCGCCTGGGAGGGCGCGCTGCAGATGATGGCCGAGAAACCGTGGTTGGGCATCGGCTGGGAACGCACGGAAGTCATCTACGATCAACTGTACCGCGCCGAAAGGGTGGATGAGAGCATGGCGATTCAATTGAACGAATTCCTGTCGCTCGGCACGTCGCTCGGGATTCCGGCACTCGCCTGTTTCAGCATTTTCATTGCGACCTCGATCAGTCCAAAGTCTAACGTCCAAAGTCCAAAGTCGTATGCTGTTCCGACTTTAGACTTTAGTCATTGGACTTTCGACTTACCGGTGATTTGTCGCGCCGGCGCGCTCGTTTTGTTGGTGGGATTTTGGTTTGATGGCGGTTTGTTCAAACTGGCGCTGGGTCCGCTGTTCTGGATGTTGCTGGCGTTGGGAAAGGAAGCCCGCGAAACCGCATGAGCCGCCCATGCGCTAACAGATGGCCGGCCTGGATGCTGTTGTTGTTGGCCGGCGGTTTTCTGGCCGCGTTGTGGTGGGCGAGGGAGCGCGATCCGTTCGTGCGGATGGAGTTCACTTTGCGCGGCACCGGTATTCCAACCACGCCGGGACTCGCGGTGCTACCCAAACCCGGCGGGCGCTTTCCGGTGGCGGTGTTGTTCCATGGCGCGGGCGGGAATCTCATCGGCAATGGCCGCGCGCTGCGTCAATTGGCGGAACTCGGCCTCGCCGCCGTGGCGATTGAATACGATCAGACGAATCAATTGAAATTCAACGGGCAGGCGGCGGCGTTGTCGGCGTTCCTGCGGGGACAATCGTGGGCGCAGACCAACGCAACCGCGTGGATTGGACGCAGTTTGGGCGCGCAACGAACGCTCGCGCTATTGGCGCAACATCCCGAGACTCAACCGCAGGTTTATGTCCGCCTTGCCGGCGGCTGGCCGGAGGAAATGGAAACGGCGAAGGCCCGCACCGAATTCAAGGGACGCGTCCTGCTGTTGCATCCGGAGCGGGATGAAGTATTTCCGGTCGCAGATTGCGCGCGGGTCGCGGATTGGTTTGCCAAGGCGGGCGCAAGAGTCGAGCAACAGTTCTTGCCGGGTTTGCCGCACAATTTTGGTGATGAATTTGCGGTGGTGGTGCGTGCGGCTGCCGAGTTTTGCCGGGGGAATCTGCCGTTGGCGGATTACACCGCCGCCCTGAAGGATTGCCCGCTCACACGAGCGGAACGCCTGCGCTTCAACATGGCGATGTCACGAGCCGGGGCGAATCGGCGCGTGCTGTGGCGCATCGTGAACAGCCTCGCCGAACCCGAACGGCGCACCGCGATGATGATGATCGGCGGGTTGGAAGATTACGATCTTGCGCATCTCACGGCGGCGCATGGCAAAGAGATCATCCAACAAGCCTGGGCCGCGCGGCGGAAGTATCCCTGGTGTCGCGACACTCCGCTGGAAGTCTTTGAGCGGTTTGTGGCGTCGCCACGGACGTTCGAGGAACCGTTGGGGCGGCATCAGGCGGATTTCGCTCGGCGCCTTGATCGCGTTGTGAAGTATTGCAAAACCACGGGGGAGGCCTGCGACGCGCTCGGGGACTGGCGCGCATTGCGCGCGGTATATGGCATCGCTTCAGCGGCCGATGAACCCACGCCGGAGGAAGTGTTCGCCAACGGCGGCGGCACGTGCAAACACGTCGTGTTGCTGTACACGGCGCTGGCGCGCTCGGTAGGGATTCCTTTGCGCCCGGTGATGACCACCTGGCCGACGCTTGGAAGCGGACATTACTGGGTGGAAGTTTGGGATGCTCAGGAGCGCGGCTGGCATGCCTTCGATGGCTCGGCATCGGACCGCCCATATCATTTCGATTGGTTCCTGAATGTCGCGAAGGCCGCCACGTACGCCACGACCGGCGAGCGCGGCGCGTGGTACGCGGATCGGGAAAAGCGCTGGGAAGTTTTCACGAACACGGTGGGGCTGTTTTATCCGGGCGGCCGGGTCTTGGTTCGCGTGCATGATCACGGAAGCCCAAAGACTGGCGAGCGCGTCAACGTGGAGACGTGGTTGAAAGGGGAAATGGTGCGTCTGGCAACCGGCATCACGGATGGCAAAGGCGAAATCTGGTTCACGCTCGGCCAAAGCGCGCGCCGGCCCTATCGGTTTGTGCTGGCGGGCGGCGCAGACCGGGATTGGCAATGGCTGGCAGTCAAGGCGGGCGGGAATTATGAAGTGGTGCTCGACAGCGATTCAGTGAAGGAATTCAGCGCCGCCGAAACGCCGCCGTCGCTTGGCTTTCCGGAATGGGAGCGGCCCAAAAAGGCCAGGAAGTGATGAATACAACCCAACCGAAAACGCCCGATGTCGAGCCGGTGCAGAAACAATTTGCCGGTCGGTTGCGTCAGCGGTCGGTTGCGCTTGTGGTGGTGGCGGTGTTGTTCGCAATGGCTCATTACGCATTCGGCGAGTGGGTATTCCATCCCCACATAGCATTAGGGCGGGAAAAGCTGTTTTGGAGTGGATTCGTTTACGCAGGTCTTCTGCCGCTGGTGAATTTTTTCGTTTGGCAGCTTCTGGCGCGGCAGCACGTGAATCCGGCGCGCTGCATTTTCTTGATTCATGCGACGACGGCCGCGCTGGATTGCGTTTGGTATCCGGTTTGGCGGAGTGGAAACATTTTGGAATGGAAGCTGTCGCCTGATTACTGGCACTGGTGGACGTATTCGCTTCCGCTGGCGCTTGCGGTTGGCAACGCGTGGATGGCCTGGCGTTGGTGGAGTTCACGGCGCGGAGCGAACAAGGCCATCCAGCCGCGACCGTTATCCGTCGTTGAATGGTTGCTTCGCTTGGCGGCAGTTTTCATTACCGCGGGTGCGGTCCTGGCATCTGCGGTTCACCTGTTGCTGCCGCAGTTGCCGGTCAGTGGCTTCACGAGCGCGGTAGCGCGGGAATTCCTACTGCCGCGCGAACGCCACGCCGACTTCGAGTTTATCGTGCGCCAATCCCAAGGGCGCGGGAAGCGGCTCGGTGCCATCTTGGACCACATTCAACTTGCGTATTTGCAGCGGAAACAATTCTCGGCAGAGTGCGAGGCTTCCGTCTTCCAGGAATTCATTCTTTCACCACAAATTGATGAAACCCCGGTTGCGGAAATTGATTGGCGCAGGCCCTTGTGGGAATTCTTCTACCCGCGCGTGCGCCGCGTGGCGGATGGCGCCGGCGCGGCGCCAATCGTCGTGCGGCACCTGCGCGAGCGGGTGGGGATTTCTCCAGCGTTTGCGTATCGCCTTGGCGTCGAGGCGATCTGGACACAAGGCATGACCGATGCAGTTGGCTTCGAGCGGATTTACGTTGCTGCGTTGCGTTCAGTGGGGGTGCCGGCGCGTTTGGATGCCCGAGGGCGTACTGAGTACTGGGATGCGTCGGCCTGGCGGTTGGCGCCGCGGCCGCTATTCGAGTCTGTGGAGCGCTAAGCACTGTCAATAACTCGCCGCGATTAAGGCTTGGCGTGCCGCGGATTCGTCGTTATCACACCCGCAAACAATGCAACCAAACCCAACCGCAAAGCACACATGAGCACTCCCAAAAGCGTAATCGAGATGGCGAAGAAAGCCGGCGCGAAGATGGTGGACGTGAAGTTCGTGGACACGTTCGGCACCTGGCAGCATTTCAGTTGTCCCATCGGCGAATTGACCGAGGAGGTTTTCGAGGAAGGTTTCGGCTTCGACGGTTCGTCCATCCGCGGATGGAAGAGCATCGAAGCGTCCGATATGCTCGCGATGCCCGATCCGGCGACAGCGTTCATTGATCCGTTCATGGCCGTGCCCACGCTATCGGTCACCAGCACCATCGCGGAAACCGGCACCAAGGAAGCCTATAATCGCGATCCCCGCGGCATCGCGCAGCGCGCGGAAGCCTACCTGAAGAGCACCGGCCTGGCGGACACGGCGGTCTTTGGGCCCGAAGCCGAGTTTTTCATTTTCGACAACGTGCAGTTCGACACGAAGAGCAACGGCTCGTTTTATTCCGTGGATTCCGACGAAGCCGCCTGGAACACCGGCCGCGACGAAATGCCTAACCTCGGCTACAAAATCCGCCACAAGGAAGGTTATTTCCCGGTCGCCCCGACCGACACGCAGCAGGACATCCGCACGGAAATGTGTCTGGTGATGGAAAGTCTCGGCATCAAGGTGGAGCGGCAGCATCACGAAGTGGCCACCGCCGGGCAGGCGGAGATTGATTTCCGTTTCGACACGCTCGTGAGGACCGCCGACACGATGATGCTCTACAAATACATCATCAAGAATGTGGCGCGGAAGCATGGCAAGACGGTCACCTTCATGCCCAAGCCGCTCTTTGGCGACAACGGCAGCGGCATGCACACGCATCAATCGCTCTGGAACAAGGGCAAGCCGTTGTTCGCCGGCAAGGAATACGCCGGGCTTTCGCAGATGGCGCTCTATTACATCGGTGGCATTTTGAAGCACGCCAAAGCCCTCGCAGGCATTTGCAATCCGACCACGAACAGCTACAAGCGGCTCGTGCCCGGCTACGAAGCGCCGGTGAATCTGGCGTACTCGGCGCGCAATCGTTCGGCGGCCATCCGCATCCCGACCTTCAGCGAAAGCCCGAAGGCCAAGCGCATCGAGTATCGTCCGCCCGATCCGGCGGCGAATCCGTATCTCTGTTACGCTGCGCTGCTCATGGCGGGACTCGACGGCGTGCTCAACAAGATTGATCCCGGCGAGCCGATGGACAAAAACCTCTACGAACTCCCGCCGGAAGAGCACGCGAAGATTCCGCAGATGCCCGGCAGTCTGGAAGAGGCCCTGCGGCATTTGGAAAAGGATCACGCCTTTCTGTTGAAGGGCGACGTGTTCACGCCCGACTTCCTGGACATGTGGATCAGTCACAAACACAAGGAGCACGATGCGATCCGGCTGCGCCCGCATCCTTACGAGTTCCATCTCTATTACGACGTTTGATTCCAGAAAACGAAAGTCTGTCGCGCGGCGCGATTCCCGGTGGATCGCGCCGCTGCTTTTCCCCGTCGGGAGACTGTGAAAAAAATCGTGCCCTTGGGCGGGATCACAGGTAAAACAGCGGCATGACATCATCCTGCTTTCGATACCTTGCCCGCGCGGCGGCGGCCGTCGCCTTGCTGAGCGTGGTCGCCGGCTGCAAAACGTTTTCTCGTTCCGTTCCCAGCACCATGGCCGGGGCGCAGGTGGCGGAAGTCCACGGGGCCGTGCGCGTGGCCGACGCCTCGCGCCAGTGGCGCAAGCTCGTCGCCGGCGATGCCGTGCAGACGGGCAATCTGATCCAAACGGCCTTGTCTTCCGCAGCCGATATCATCGTGGATACCGGGGCGAATCGCGTTTTGCTGCAATCGGATACCGTGCTGACCATCGAGAGCCTGCCGCGCGCCGGTTTCAATGAACTGCACCTGAACCTGCGTTCAGGTTGGGTGACAATCTCCAGTGCCGGCGGCGCGGACAGCCCGCTGTGTGAAATCAAATTCGCCACCGGACTCGCGGGATCACAAGGTGCGACCTACAATCTCGCGGCGGACGGCCACCTCAAAGTCCTGGCCGGCACCGTGGTGGTTAAGTTGTTGGGGGATCAACCGGCGCGGACCATTACTG
>CAYWCK010000135.1:0-11915 GCA_964456685.1 uncultured Bifidobacteriaceae bacterium
ACCCAGAATTCCCGCGCCCTTGCCGTGCCGGTTGCCGATCCCTTCCTTCGCGTTGGGAATCTGGCTGGCGTCGTGGCCGACGTTGTAAGCATACAACTGCGGCGTTTCCATGTTCACCTTGGGCTCCCATTGCACGTAGGCAGCGGGATTGAATTGCGTGATCTTAAACTTGGGCCGCGAATACCTGCCGAATCCGCAAACCGCCCCGTTCATGATATAACTGGAGACGCGCTGGACCCGATAAACGAAGTCCTTGTTCTCCTTGCGATCCGTGGGGCAGTAATACGCCTGCCGATTGCCGATGTAAGGATAGTAAACTCCCTGCAGAATGTTGGAGATGGCATTGACGTCCGGATTGTCCACCAACACACCGCCAACGAGTTGGTAAGGGTCCGGCGCCATTCCGCGGTAAGGCATGTAAATCCAGCTGGGGCCGTAAATATTGTACCACTGGCACCACGGCATCATGTCATTGTTGTCGTGGGTGTACATCGTCATGGCCAGGCCCAACTGGCGGAGGTTGTTGATACAGGCAGTGCGGTGCGCCTTGTCGCGGGCCTTAGCCAGCGCCGGAAGCAACATCGCTGCGAGAATCGCGATAATGGCGATCACGACCAGCAGCTCAATGAGCGTGAAGGCCGACCGGAATCGGGAGGCAGACAGGGGGTTTGCAGGCGCATTCATGATGGTCCGGATCAAGTAATTGTCAGGGTCGAATCGTTCCGCACGGCTGTCTTGCGAATTCGTCCAGTGGAATTTCTCGAACGTGCCGCGCAGCCCCGATTGCCAGACTGAATTGCCATCGCCGAACATCATGAAGCTGCCTCTTTCACCATCCCCACTTAAGTTCTCGTTGCCAGTCGCCTTTGCGGTGACATTGCTATCACTCTCGCTGCTTAACGCGGGTGAGCTGCGGATTGAACGGATGTTCGGACCGGAAATCAAAACCGGGCCCTACAAGCATCCCGCACGCATCGAGGCGCTGGCCAACGGTGATCTCTACGCGGTCTATTACGGTGGCGACGGCGAATACGCCTTGGACACCGGTGTTTTCGGCTCGCGACTCAAAGCCGGCAGCCGCAAGTGGACGAGCCCGACACGCATCGCACACGATCCGTTTCGCTCGCTCGGCAACGGCGTCGTCTGGCAATCTCCCGACGGCCTGGTCTGGCTTTTCTACGTGACGCGCTACGGTGACACCTGGTCCACCTCCCGCGTGCAGGCGAAGGTTTCGCGCGACAACGCCGAAACGTGGTCGGATGCCTTTCCCCTGGTGAGCGAAGAGGGCATGATGGTTTGCAACCGGCCCATCGTGTTGCACAACGGCGATTATCTCCTGCCGCTTTATTTCGAGAGCGGCCACAACACTGAATTCACCGGCGCGGAGAGCGGCGGGCTTTTCCTGCACTACGATGTGAAGAAAAAGGCCTGGAAACAAACCGGGCGCATTCGTTCGGCCACCGGCAACATCCAGCCGGTACCCGTGGAAGTAGAGAAGGATTTCCTGATCGCCTACATCCGGCGCGGCGGCGATTTCGAACCGACCACCAATGGCTGGACGATCCGCGCCGAGTCACACGACGGCGGCTGGACCTGGAGCGAGGGTGTGAATTCCCAGTTCCCGAACCCCAATGCGGCGGTGGATTTCATCAAACTCAAAAGCGGCAACTTGCTGCTCGTTTTCAACAACAGCATGAACGATCGCACCCCGCTCACCGTCGCGCTTTCCGCGGACAAGGACAAAACATGGCCTTGGCGGCGGAATGTCGCGGAAGGCCCCTACGACTACGCCTACCCCATGGCCGTGCAGGCTCAGGACGGGAAAATTCACCTCATCTTCACCTCGCACGAGCGCACGATCGTGAATCGCGCGGTGTTCGACGAGGACTGGATCAAGAACGGCGGCAAAGTGACGAGCTGGTTGCCGAAAAAATAGCACCGCCGGTTTCGGCGAGCCTCAAAGCACCCGCTTTACCGCCGCCTGCCAACCAGCGTGAGACCGCGCGGCTCGAGCCCGCGACCACGCCGGACAAAATAGCTTTTGTTGCTGCGGCAATGCGGCGAATTCCGCCAACGAAGCGCACTTGCCCAACCCGAGCAAACCATTCATCGCCGCGCCCCAGGCGGAACTTTCGGCCACTTCGGCGGCCTCGATCCGGCACTGTGTCAGGTCCGCGGTCAGTTGCATCAGGAGAGCGTTGCGCGTCGGGCCGCCGTCCACTTTCACGCTTCGGAGCGGGCGACCGCTCTCCGCCTGCATCATCTCGAGCACGTCGCGGATCTGGTAAGCGATGGACTCGAAGGCGGCGCGGGCCACATGCGCCTTCCGCGAATGTGCGCTCAAGCCCACGATGGCGGCGCGCGCATCCGGGGACCAATGGGGCGCACTCAAACCCGCGAACGCCGGCACGAGATAAACGCCCCCGTTGTCCGGCACACTCGCCGCCAGTTTCGCGATTTCATCCACGCTGCGAAACAACCGGAGTTGTTGCCGCAACCACTCCAGCGTGGCGGCCGAAAAATTGATCAAACCTTCGAACGCATACGTCGGCTTGCCGCGCCACACCCAGGCCAGCGCCGTCACCGCTCCCTGCCGGGAAACGCGGAAACGATCACCGAGGTTGAGCAAAACGCTGGTGCCGGTACCAAAGGTGGCTTTGGCCATCCCCGGCTGGTAACAACGCTGAGCAAACAGCGACGCCTGCGAATCCCCCATCACCCCAACAATTGGCAAATGACGCGGCAGGATTCCTTCGGCGTCAGTCGTCCCGAAAAGCGCGGCACTCTCGCGCACTTCCGCCAGAGCGGACCGGGGCACGCGAAACTGCCGGCAGAGTTCGGCGTCCCACCGCAGCTTGCGGATGTCGAACAACAAGGTGCGGCTGGCATTCGTGAAATCGGTTGCAAACACCGCGCCGCGCGTGAGGCGATAAATCAGGTAGGTTTCGATCGTGCCGATGAGGGCATCGCCGCGCGTAAGTTTGGCCGCCAGGCCAGCGCAGTTTTCGCTGAGCCAGCGCAATTTGGAAGCCGAGAAGTAGGTATCAATTTTCAGCCCGGTCTTCCTCCGCACACTTTCTTCCCAACCTTGCTTGAGGAGCCGGCGGCACAAGGCGTCGCCCCGGCGGTCCTGCCAGACGAGCGCGTGATGCAGCGGCTTTCCGGTGCGCCGGTCGAACACCACCACAGTCTCCCGCTGGTTCGTGAGGCTCAGGCCAAGCAGCCGCGCGAGCCGGGGACGGTTGCGGCCGGCCACTTCACGCAGCGCGGCCAGTGTATTCTGCCAAATTTCCTCCGCGTCGTGTTCCACCCAGCCGGGCTGCGGATAAATTTGGCGGTGGCTACGGGCCGCTTTGTCCAGCACCCGGCCGCGCGGGTCGAAGAGAACCGCTTTCGTTGCCGAAGTGCTTTGGTCCAGCGCGAGAAGGTAACGGGATTGAGCCATGCGTTGGTTACGGTTGGCTGTTGATCTGGATTTCTCGCCACACGACGACGGAGCGACCCGCGAGATCGCAAGCGGCCGCACGTAAGCGATACTGTCCTGGTTTTGTGAGCTGAAACCGAGTCTCCACCACCGCAGCCCGTCCGGTTGCAGGTTGGGCGATAACTTTTCCGGGCAGCGTGCGGTAATCTGCTTCTCCCGGCCCATAAAGTTCCCACAGCACCATGGCATTTTGATATTCGCCGTGTTGGTCAGCTCCAGTGGTGTAATAAGCCGATGCGGCGCCGGGCGTCACCTGCGCGTGCGCAGTGAAAGTGCTGGCGGCACTTTCGGGGGAGCGGGCGACCTCAACCTTCAATTCAGGTGCGCCGCCCGTTGATCGCTCGGGTTTGCGCGCCGATTTGAGCAGGCGGTGCCGACCGTTCGCAGTGAGATCCACGCGCCCATCCTCGCGCACGCGGACCACTTCGCGATAGCCTTCGGCCGTGAGGCCGGGCAAATCCCAGCGCACGTCGAACGAGGTGCCCAATCGCAAACACCGCTCGATTTCCGTAAAGCAATTGCCCATAACGCGGCGATAAGGGACTCCGGCACGGTTGCGGCGCTCGAGGTTAAGTTCGGTGAGACCCCAAAGGTTTCCGCGGCCCATGTGCGTGTGTCCCAGATCGTAGCCGGGTGGGATCAGGATCAAGGTTTCGGCGGCGCGCTTGAGCTGCGCCAAATCGCGGTGAGGCCGGCTGCGCACGTGTGCCTGTAAATGTCGTGCCAACGCGAGACATTCCGCATACGGCACGCAGGCGAGTTGATAATTGTCCCAAAAGAAAAAGTGCGTGGCCCCCCCATCGTAGGCACGCGTCAACAACCAGGGTGCATCCGCCCGATCCACTGCACCATAAATGCTCACGCCCCAGTCCTTGTCCGCCGCGCGCGCCGCGCCGCGGAGGAAGCCAAAGATGATCGCCGCGAAGTTGGCCGGATTTTCCGGTGCGAGCTGGCAGCCGTAGGCCATGTTCATTTCGGGCAAGGTGCGGAGGGAGCCAATGCGCCCGGGTGGTTCAAAAACGATTGCGCGCGGTCCGTTCCGTCCCTCGCCGGTCAACTCCCAGGCTGCCGCCGCGATCATGGTTTCCCACGAGTAAATGTTCGCTTGGACAAAGTTCATCGCCCCGAGGTCCAGTTCCGGCACCGGACGCAAGCTGTTGATCAGACTGAAGGGCGCACCCTCAGTGACGCTCGCATGGTACACATTGGTGAACTCCTGGAACATGAACTGGGGCGTCAGGCTTTCGCGCAAAGCCGGCTCTTTCGCGAGGCGCGGGCGGACGGCAAAATCGCGTGTATGCACCGCGGGCTCGTCGAGAAAGATCGCCGGCCCGAGGTACGTGCTGCGAAAAAGATCTTCGGGAAACTTCACGTCCTTGCCGCCGAGTCCCCAATAAAAAACCGGCTCGAACCGCAACCAGGTTGCCTGCTCGGGGTCCACACGAAAACAGTTCATGCCGGCGGCGATCATCTCCGCGTAATCTTCGCGGGTGAGTCGCACCAATGGATAATCCGACTCATCCCAACGGCGGTTGTTGTCTCTGGTCCGCGTGTTGCTCGGCACACCGACGAGCACGTCAGGCAGAAGTTCCAGCCGCCGGGCCTGCGGCAGCGGGCTCGCGCTTTCAACCCGGGTGGTTGATTCGAGGCGATAGCGATGCCCCAGCCAGTTTACGGAATCGGCGAGGATGCCGTCGTGAAATTCTCCCGATGCTGGTCGAGGCCAGAGAAATTCCCAGGCGCCGGTAGCTGGGAGCACCGCGGTGCCGGCGAAGCGATCCACGAACTCCACGGGCGCGGCATCATCCTCCTGCAACAAGTAGCGAGCGACGTGCCTCGCGGTTTGTGCGGCATCGCGCGCCGGATAACTCTCGGCAAGCAACCACACCTTGAAGCGTCGCCCGCCGGCGACGGTCGCGCTCAACTCCAACCACTGACACTGCCGCCCGTGAAACTGATCGGTGGAACCAAGTTGAAGGGTGAACTGACTCAGCCCGTTGCTGCTCGAATTTGAAGCCGGTTCGATCCGGTAAACACCGCGCGTGCCCGCGGGGCCGATGGGTGCGGTCTCCGCAACGGCAGTGCTGAGGCTTGCGGATAAAGCCAAAGCCAGGGCGAGATTTTTGGTTATGGTGCTGTTTCCAAAAAGAATTTGCTTCATTCAGTTACTTCAGTTTTCGATACGACACCACCAGCGCTTCGGGCGTATTCGTTGCGACGAGCAACACGCCACGTTCCATCAACTCGGCGCCGGTAAACTCGCGTGCGCCGGCCGGATCATCAATGTTCGTGACCAGGTAACGCACAGCCTTGTCCAGGCCGCGGAGCTTGAGCCGCGCGGATTCGTAAATGCTGCCCGCGCGGCGAAACGCTTGCACCATCCCTTCGCCCGCCTCGGGGCGATCGAATTGCCAGGCCAACCACGCGTCGTTGGCGGTGGTGTAGCCGGTCAGTGGATAAAAGTCGCCTAGATAGTTTGGCGCGTAATGCCGCCAATCGCCGATCGTCTGGCGCAGGAAGTCATAGTTCAACTGCCGATCTCGCATATCCCAGCAGGCGATGAAGTGCGGGCAGGCCAGCGCGCTACGCAGATCGTAAACCCCAAGCTGATCGGTGCCCGTGCCGTGATACGGCAGCCAGAACGAGAGTCCGTAAGTGTGGCTCTGATTGCCAACGGCGTCCTGAATGAAATCACTGCGCAGAAACGGCAGCGAACGACGCAGCGTTTCGAGGTCGTTCCGATGGCCGCCACTCGCGCAGGTGTCAATCAGCATCCCCGGATGGCGGCGAAGCAGCTCATCCCAGTAAGCAAGGTAGCCGGTCACGTAATGATTTTCGGTGATGCCTTGACGATCCTCGGCGTCCGCTTCGCGCCAGTACTTGAGTGGGTCAACGTTGTAATCCTGCCGGTAGAGATCAATCCCCTGCTCAGTCAGCAGGCGATCAATGTGATTGATCAGCCATGCGCGCGCTTCCACATGGCCGAGGTTGAGCAATTTCTGATGGCCGTCGCGACCGAGCAGCCAAGCCGGATTGTTCGTGTAAAGAAAAGTTCCCGGCGCCACGCGCTCCGGTTCGAACCACACGATGCTCTTCATGCCCTTGGCATGCGCGTGATCGGTGACGGCCCGCAATCCGCGCGGGAAACGCGCCGTGTCCACCTCCCACGTGCCCGTGCGCGGCCAGCCGCCGCCGTAGTGGTAATACCAGCCGGCATCCATCCACCAGTAATCCGGTGCGAGTTTTTCTTCGAGATAGCGATCAATGAAAAGTTTCTGGCTCGCTTCATCGGCCTGGATCATCTCGCCGAACTGATGCGAGCTGCACGGCGTGAGCAATGGTTTGGGCGGTTGCCCGCCCGGGCGCGGGATGTTATGGGCCACCATCCAGCGCCGCCAGATGTTCTGCGCGCGAATCCAATCCCCCTGCCAGAATTGCAACACGACGAGCGGCGACCGGATCTCCTCGCCGGGTTTGAGTCGCAAATGAACTTTTTCCTGTCCAGCCACCAAGTGGAGACCACTGCCCTTGTCGCGCGTGAACTCGGCGAACCATTGCCCGGGCCAACCAACGACCGCGATCACCCCCTCGTCGGCCTGTTGTTCGAGATTGAAGTAAGGAAAGACATGTCCCAGCGGTCTCCCGGCGGGCGGCGCAAAGCGGAGTTTTTCCTCCGGCTTGAGGGTGGTGGTGAGCGGTTCAAAATCATCAACCCGTACAAACGTGCCTTTATGGTGATGCAGCAGGAATTCTCCGCGGCCGTTCCGTGTCAGGTCCGTGTCGAGCGCAAGGATGTCAGAAAGTATTGCCGTGTCCGTCGCGCCCGTGTTCTTGAAGTGCAACGTCCACTCGACGGTGGGGTAATCAGCGTAGTCAACGGCAACGCAGCGAACCTCCAGTCCGGTGGAGGCGTCTTTCCACAGGATTGTCCGTTCCGTCCGCTGCTCGTCCAACTTGCGCGTGCTGCGCTCCGCTTTCCACACTTTGAGCAGCCCGGCCGACGATTTACCATCATAGACGAACGAGAACGGCAGGTTGGTGCCGTACGGCAGGCGCTCGCCCGTGCGCAACGGCAGGTCGGCGAGCCAGAGTTCGTGACCGTCCTGCAAGACAACCTTTGCGTCGGCCCAATCGGATTGGTCGCACGAAATGCCATCCGAGGTCTCGCTGACTTGCAGCACGAATTCCCGTGCGCCGCCCAGTTCGACGCTGACGGCTTTGCCGGCCATGCCTTCGTGCATGACGCCCGAACGGAAACTTTCCGCGCCCGCGATGCTCACGGAAAACTCCACACTCCCCCGCCCGCCACTCGTTTGTTCGTTGCTGTCCACGCCGACGACAGCGCTGAATCTTGCGCCCGGCACGGGCAAACGAACCACGATCTTGCTGAACGCATGGCAGTAAAGACCGCGCGTGTATTCTTTGCCGGCAATCTGCATCGGCTTGCCGCCGCGCGCGTTTTTCTGGACGGGATCGTGGTTGGCGAGCACAACCAAGGCCGGTTCGACCGCAGCGGGTGGTTGCAGGGCATCGAATTTTGCGGTCGCCCAGCTGCGCGCTTCCGCCATTTCCGCCGCGCGGACGGAAACGGCTTCAGCCTTCGGCACCGCGGCGCAAAGGCCGATGAGCATTAAGCTCCGGACACATCGGAGCGATCGAAACAAAGCAGAAATAAAATTGCCACCGGCAGTTTGATTTGTCGCATGCATAGACCCGAAGAAATGAATGATCCCACCGACGCGCCTTACTCAAACAGCGCTGGGCGTTGTCGTAAAGCCTGGAGTGATCCCGGCCGCTTGACGGGCAAGCGGGGACGGTTGCGCTGCACCGACATTTCTGGCATGAGAAGGTCCACCATCACTGCCATGAAACTCCCGCCCTCAATCACCGCCTGTCATCGCCTTGCCAACCGGGCAGCAACTGGATCGCGCACTCTGCTGCTCGTGCTAGCGGGATGCGCCTGGCTCACCGTCGCGAATCCTGGGCGCGCGGCCGAGGCGACGGCCCTCATCTATCCGCACCAACCCGCCCGGCAACAAATCACAGCACCGATCCAACTGCAAGCCGGGCCGCATCTGCTGCTCGACGATTACTTGATCGAATCCAGTTCCAACCTCGTGCGGCGCGTGCATGTGCCGCAGCGCGATCCGGCGATTCGTAATCCAATCATCACCGGCAAGGAAGACGGCAGTTTTCAACCTTACCTCACCGTGATCCGCGACGCATCGAGCGGGCGCTTTCGCATCTGGTACGGCGCGCACACGGAGGATTTCAACCCCGGCCGCTCGCATATCGGCTACCAGGAGTCAACGGATGGCGTGCATTGGTTGCGACCGTATCGGGTGCTCGCCGATCCGGGGCCGATTCAATTTGGGGTGAGCGTGCTCGACGAAGGAACTTCGTTTCCGAAACCAGCGGAACGATTCAAATACGCCTGGTGGTTCGAGGGTGGCTTGCGCCTCGCCACGTCGCCCGATGGTTTCGTTTGGAAACCGCTTTCGCCTGATGTGCTGATCAAACACAACCACGACATCACCGGCATTTTCTGGGACGCACCGCGCAAGCAATACGTGGCCACCGTCTCGTTCTACATCAACGGCCCCGCGTGGAAAGGCCTGCGCCGCGTCACCAAGCACAGCACGAGCACAGACCTTTTGCACTGGAGCGAACCGTGGCTGGTGGTCACGCCCGACGACAAACTGGACGAAGGCGAAACGCAGTTTTACGCCATGGACGGTTACCTGACGCGCGGTGACGTGACGATCGGCATGGTCAAAGTGCTGCGCGACGAACTCAAGGCGGACAACCCGCCCGAGCCGCGCGATGCGTACGGACTCGGCTACACAACGCTTGCCTGGACGCGCGACGGCATCCATTGGGTTCGCGACCGCGAGAAATTCTTTGATCGTCATCCGACCAAAGGCGAATGGGATCACGCACACGCGTGGATTGATGATCAAGTGCCGGTCGGAGACGAGGTGTTTCTCTACTACGGCGGCTACAAGAGCGGCCACAAGGTGAACCGCTTCGAGGAACGCCAGATTGGTCTGGTGAAAATGAAACGCGACCGCTACGTGGCGCGCGAAGCGGGCGCGAGCGGCGGCAGCTTGCGCACGCCGCTGCTCAAGCTCAGCGGGGACGCAATCACGTTGAACGCCGACGCGACCGGCGGTGAAGTGCTCGTCCAAGTCCTCGATGCCGCGGGCAAACCGGTGCGCGGCTTCACGCGGAAGGATTTTCGTCGCATCACCGGCGACTCATTGTCGGCCGCTGTGCAGTGGAAGAAGCCATTGCGCGAATTGCACGGACGCCCGGTGCGCCTGGAGTTCTTCCTGAGAAACGCGCGCCTGTTCGCGTTCGATCTGCACGACGGGAAATCAGGACGCTAAGGCAATTTCGGTTAACCCGTGGCGTGCATGCGGTGGCCACAATCCTCCCTCACCCCGGCCCTCTCCCGCTGGGAGAGGGAGAATTGCTTTCCATCGACCATGAAGATCGGTGGCAGAATTGGCCGGATCGCCCGCGTCGAGCCGGAAGCGCGCAACAGTTGTCCCCTCTCCCAGCGGGAGAGGGTGAGGGTGAGGGAGAACGCGGCGATCTTTGAGTGGGCCGGTAGAAGGTTGTCGAGCCCGCGCTAATTGCCGCCGCCGGCTTTTTTCCGGTCCGCCCAGAGTTCAATCGCCCGCATCACCCGCAGCGGATAGTCGGTTTGAATGACATCGATCCCCCACTCCATCGCTTTGAGGTAATCCTCGATCTTTTCGTGCTCATCGAGCGCGTCGGAAAAAACCTTGAAGCCGTGCGCATGACAACGATCAATCAATTCCTTGGACAAAATTTTCCAATCCGTGTCCACGCCGTACGGTTTCAGCTTGGCGAGTTCTTCGATTTCCTCCGGCTTCCCGAGCGGTGGCAGCCCGCGAATTCGCGGATTGATGGCCTTGAGCTGCGCGACAAATTGCGGTGATTGATAAACAACCGTCCGGTCCACCATCTGATATTTTTCCAGCGCCTTGGCGATGGCCGCGGGTGAAATCTGCTTGGCGTCGAAATAGAATCCAATCTTTCTCGCGCACGCCGTCATGAATTCATCCATCGTGGGAACGAGCGTCGGCGCAAATGGCCGGCCAAACTTCGCACCCGCGCTGAGTTTGCGCACGCCTGCCGTGCTCATTTCGCTGATCGGCCCCAGGCCGTCCGTCGTGCGATTCAACCGGGAATCGTGCAACAGGAAAAACTCGCCGTCCATGCTCGGCCGCACATCAAACTCGACGTAATCCACGCCGAGCCGGATGGCTTTCTCGAACGCGGGCAGCGTGTTTTCCGGCGCGTAACGATTCGCGCCGCGATGACAGGAGATTTGCACCGGCCGCCGGGGCAGTCGTTGCCACAAGGCATGCGCCATGATTTCCTCCGGCAGATCCGTCTGTAACCAGTCCGCGCCCGCCGCCGTGGCGCGCGCCCAAAACTCCGGCTTGTCCCAATCACCGAGCACCTTGGCCTGCACCTTGATCCCCGCCCGCCGAAAGGCCGCGCCGACTTCCGGCGTCAGATCGGGCGCGTCGATTTCCACTGCCGCCAACCCGTTGGTTGCCGCCCACTCCGCCCCGCCGAGGCTCGGCCGCCACTTGGTCATCGTTGCGACCTTGCCGTTGCCGGCCTGCTGCACCCGCCGGCAATCTTCCAGCCCGAGGTAAACCACCACCTGCTTTTCCATCCCGGCATCGACGATCTCCCGCGCCAGTTGCTCGGGATTCACCGCCTTGCAATCGAGGTAAAGATTCAACCGGCCTTTGCAGAGCGCGAAACATTCCTTCAGCGTTAACATCGGCTCGCCGGCAAATCGCGGCGCGAAGCGTGCGCCGACGTCCACCGGCCGTAGCGCCGACCACAAGCTCTCCTTGATCTTCAAACTCTTGCCGTTCGTGTCGGTAACGCTGTCGTTGTGCCAAAGGAGATGGATGCCGTCGAAAGTCCGGCGCACGTCCACCTCGGCCCATTCCAACTGGTCCTCGATGCAATGCTCCAGCGCCGGCCGCGTGTTCTCGGGCGCCTGCATCGCGGCGCCGCGATGCACCATCACCTGCACCGGCCGCGGCGGCTGCACGGGCTGGAAGAAATCGAATGCCGCGGTGGCGTTCCCAACCGCAACCGGAGCCACCAACGCCACCAACCACCTGAGCGAACGGATTTTCATTTCGCGGGCGCCGATGAATTGCTTTCGACGAGTTGCTTGTCAAACCACTTGGCCAGCACTTCAACCTCCTCCGGCAAAGTCATCCACGGATGACCGCCACCGGCTTTCACGATCAACTCAGCCGAACCGCCGGCCGCCTTGATCACGTCCACCATTTTCTGGGACTGCTGCAGAGGCACGATCGGATCGGCATCGCCATGGATGAACAAAAAGGGATTGGTGGGCTTTTTCACC
>CAYWCK010000136.1:0-11901 GCA_964456685.1 uncultured Bifidobacteriaceae bacterium
CTGAACAGGAGTGGGATGACGCAAAGGGTGGTGTATCTGACGACGAACAACATCCCGTTCACTGAGCTGAGTGACGCGGAGCTGCCGGAAAAGATAGCGGATCTCATCAAGGCGGAGAAAGTCATCGGCTGGTTTTACGGCCGGATGGAATTTGGCCCGCGCGCGCTGGGCGGACGCTCGATCATCGGCGATGCCCAGTCGCCCAAGATGCAGGAGGTGATGAACCTCAAGATCAAGTTCCGCGAGAGCTTCCGGCCGTTTGCGCCGAGCGTGCTGCGCGAGAAATGTGCCGAGTGGTTTGACCTCGAGGAGGAAAGCCCTTACATGCTGCTGGTCGCGCCGGTGGCGAAATCACGCCAGCGCGAGATGACGAGCGAGGAACAGAAAAAATTTGGCCTCGAAAAGTTGCTCGCCATCCGCTCGACCATTCCGGCGGTGACGCACGTGGATTATTCCGCCCGCGTGCAAACCGTGACCGAGGATCATTCGCCGATGTATTACCGGATGATCAAAAAGTTCGACGAGAAATACGGCTGTCCGGTGATCATCAACACGTCGTTCAACGTGCGCGGCGAGCCCATCGTGGGCACGCCGGAACACGCTTACGTCTGCTTCATGCGGACGAACATGGATTATCTGCTCGTCGGAAATTTTCTGTTGGAGAAGAAGGACCAGAAGCCGCTCGACAAGGACATCAACTGGCTGAAGGAATTTGAACTGGATTAAGCGATGAACATTCGCGACGACATCAAACAACTGAAGACCACCGACCGCGACTTACGGAAATTCGGCCTCCTCGTCGGCGGTGTTTTTGCGGCGCTCGGACTGATCTTCTTCCTGCGTCACAAGGCGCACTGGCCGTATTTCGTCTGGCCCGGCGTGGCGCTGATTGCATTTGGTGCGGTGCTGCCGCGCGCCCTGAAATACGTTTACATTGCATGGATGAGCGTGGCGTTCGTGCTCGGTTTTATCATTTCCCACATCATCCTGGGATTGTTTTTCTTTTTGGTGATCACGCCAATCGGTTTGCTGGCGCGGCTTTTAGGAAAGGACTTTCTCAGCTTAAAACTCGACCACGCCGCGAAGAGTTACTGGCTGCCGCGCGAGGCGAAGGCGAAGAGCTTGGTTGATTACGAGCGCCAGTTTTAGCGTAGGTTGCGCGGCGCGGATTCCGCCGGTGGAATTTCCGCGCGCCGCGCAGACCATTCCTGAAAGTCCGCGCGCAGGGCGGCCGGCCATTTTTCCGTTGGCTTGAATTTCTGCTCCAACAATTCGAGTTGCGGAGCCGACAGACCGCGGGCGCGCCACCAATTGCAGTCCGTGAAGTCCGCATCTTTCAAATTGGTGTTGTTCAGGCGGGTGAGGGAAAGGTCGGCCCCTCTGAAATTGGCAGCTTCCAGATTCGCGTCAATCAGGCTTGCGCCGCCGAGCTTGGCCTGGCTCAGGTTGGCCATCAGCAGGTAACCGTTCGCGAGGTCCGCCATCAGGAACGACGCGCCTTGCGCTTCCGCCTGTTCCAGCACGGCGCCGCGAAGATTTGCCTGGCTCAATTGCGCCCGCTGCAATTTTGCGCGCAGCATCAGCGAACCGGACAAATCCGCGCCGGTTAAGTCCGCATCACTCAAGTCCGCCAGTTCCAACCGGGTTTTGGCCAGCCTCGCCTTTGCGAGTTTGGCGCGCGCCAGGCTCGAGTTCTTAAAATCCGCCTCCACCAGATAGGCCCCCGGCAAGGAGACATTATCGAGCTGCAGCCCGTCGAGATGTGCCCCGCGCCATTCGTGATTGCCCGCGACGACAAGTTCAAGCAAAGCAACCGTCCGGAGTTGCGGCGAGGACGAGGCATGACCCACCACCCAAAACGCATGCTCCCACCGGGTGCGCTCAGAAGTGCCGTGCGTGCGCCGCCCGAGCCATGCGCCCAGACTGGCGATAACTACCAACAGGCCGGCGATCACCCACCACAATCGTCGCGTGGCGCTTCTGGTCGGGGAAGATTCTTCGGGTTGAACCGTGTGTTCGGCCATGCGAGGCGGGGTTATAGCAGAGGGCTTATTCTCGGTATAGCGGGAACGCAGTAGTGCCGGAATTCCACCAAAGAATATCCACTGAATTGATTCGCTGGTTTTTGCTGCGGCCGGTAATAACATCGCCAACAATTCGCTTGGAAAATTCGCATCCAGACCAGTTCTCGGCGACCGCGCCGGCGCGACCAACTCGCCGCGTCTGGTCGTTTCGACTCGGCGCGATTGCCCTCGGCCTGCTGCCGTTCTTGCTGCTCGAGCTGGCTTTGCGGTGGTTCGGTTTCGGTGACCCCACCGCGCAACGAGATCCGCTGGCCGGCTTCAGTCAGCGTTACCCTTTGTTCGAGCGGGTGGGGGATAACTACCGCACGGTTCGCGCCCGGTTGCCTTTCTTCGGGGATCAGGAATTCGCCGCCACCAAACCGACCAATACTTTTCGCTTTTTCACGTTCGGCGGCTCGACCGTCTATGGCCACCCGTATTTGAACGATACGGCTTTTCCGGCGTGGCTTGCGCTGGAACTCGCGGGCCGCGATGCCACGCAGAAATTCGAAGCCATCAATTGCGGCGGCGTTTCGTATGCGAGCTACCGGCTCGCGCCCATCGTCCATGAAGTCCTCGCGTATCAACCGGACCTGATCATCCTGGCGATGGGGCACAATGAGTTTCTCGAGGATCGCAGTTTTCAGCCGTTGAAGTCTCGCTCCGCTCTCCGCCGCTGGTTTGAGGATCAGTTCTTCTCGCTGCGCATGGTCACGACGGCGCAACACCTTCTGGGTCGCGATCAAGTCCAGCAGGACCGCGCGCTCACGCCCGAGGTGAACCCACGCCTGGACGATTCCGCCACCGGCTATGCGTCGTATCACCGCGATGAAGCATGGCGTCGCTCCGTGGTGGATCAATTTGCGGAATCCTTCCGCGCCATGATCGCCGAATGTCGCGCCGCAAAAGTGCCCGTCTTGATCGTCACGCTCGGATCGAACCTCCGGGATTGTCCGCCCTTCAAATCCGAACATCGGCCGGGGCTTTCGCCGGAGGCAGAGAGCAATTGGCAGGTCCTCTTCGACGCGGCCGGTCGCGCGGAGGAGACGAACTTGACCGCCGCGCTGACGCTTTACGGAGAGGCTGCGGCCATTGACGATGCACACGCCTTGCTCGCCTATCGCCGCGCCCGCTGCTTTGATGCTCTCGGCCAAGCCGCGTCCGCCCGGGAATTTTTTCTGCGGGCCAAGGAACTGGACGTCTGCCCGCTGCGCATGGTCGAGGAGGTTGCGGAGCGCCAGCGCACCATTGCGGCTGAGACGCATACGCCGCTTGTGGATGCGCGGCAATTGCTCGCGGCGCGCTGCCCGGATGAATTGCCGGGCGACGACATTTACATTGACCACGTCCATCCCAAGATCGGCGCGCATCAACGCATCGCGCGCTCCGTGGCCGATCGGTTGACGGAATTGAAGTGGGTGACCGGCAACGCCTGGCCGGAGAATGCGCGTGTGGCCGCCTATCAACAACACCTGCAAGCGCTGCCAGCGGTCTATTTTGCCAACGGTCGTCGTCGCGTGGAATGGTTGGAGAATTGGGCCCGGCGACAACTGTTATTCGAGGAAACTCAGCCCAGAGATGCGCGTGGTTTCCTGCGCCAGGGCCTGCGTGAACTTGAGTTCGACCGCGAACCGGCGGCATGGCAGTCGTTTCACATCGCACTGGAACAAGACATCGCTCTTGCGCGATCGCTGGCCGAACATGTCCGCGAGCTACGCAGTGAAGGGCGCACCGAGGCGGCGGATCGCTTTGTTCGCCGCCTGGCTGAAGTGGCCGAGGAACTGAAAGCCAGGATCGGTGGCACCAACAAACCGCACAGCGCGGGAGACTAACATTTGATGATTTCCGGACGCGGCGTGCCGGTGAGGGAATGGTCCGGTTGGAAGTGCGGTTCGCCGAGAGGCAATAATTCACAACCCGAGCAGCGCATCGGGCGGCATGTGCTTGGAGGCGAGGCCCGAGGCGTTGTTCTTGGAGTGACTCCAGGTGCTGTTGGCGAGGTCGCGTTTCCCGTGCGGCAGCAATTCGGATGGCACTGCCGGGAGTGTTGAGTCGGTTCGGGATGGGGACGGGGGATTTCCGAGACGCACGTGCAGTTCGCAGCGATGGTCGCCGCGTTCCTTGGGGCAGCAAAACTCGATTTTTTCCACCGCCCAGGTGTGTTGGGAATCGTACACGAAGAGGTCGCCGACGTTCGGCATGGCCGGCACTTGCAGACGCCATGGCCGCAGTTTGTCTTCCATCGCCTTAGGGGCGTACAAAATAATTTCAATCGTGCTAGGCATATGCGGGAGGCGATGGCGTTGTGCGGTCGGTCCGGCCGCGGGCAGGAACTTGTTTCCACGCACCTCGCCAGCTCATGCCCAGGCAGGTATTCGCTGCCTCAGGAACGCCGCAACGTCATGCCGCCGCCGCACGCATGATGGGGGAAATGCGTCAGCAGTACCCAAACAGACACCAATTCATTCGGCAGGAGGCCGGGTGGACTTTAGTAAAATCTTGGCCCGCTGATGTTTTGATTTTGCGAATTGATGTGTCGTCCCGTGCTGGCGCAGAATCGTTCCGTGTCTGAGGCTACCCAGTCCCCTTCCTCCGTCGCGCCGAAGTCTCGCGGACGGCGGTGGGTGCAAAATCTCGCGCTGGCGGGCGGGTCGTTTGTGCTTTGCCTCGGATTGTTGGAGCTGGGATTGCGTTTAGCGGGCTACGGGAATCTGGAGATTTACCTGCCGGATGCCCGGCTCTATTGGCGTCTCAAACCCAATCAGAATTGTTTCACCAAGGTCGATCACCGGCGCGTGCACATCAATGCGCAGGGTACGCGCGGGCCGGAATTCGCGGTCGAGAAACCACCCGGGACGTTGCGCATTCTGTCGCTGGGCGATTCCCGGACGTTTGGCTGGGGGCTCGCCGATGAGGAGACGTATTCGCGCCGGTTGGAGAAGTTGCTGGGGGAGCGGCCGCAACACCCAAGCCGCGTGGAAGTCATCAACGCCGGGGTAAATGCCTGGTCGTATTCGCAGATGGCGGTTTATCTGCGGGAGTTTGGCGTGCGCTATCAGCCGGACGTGGTGGTGCTGGGCGAGGCGAATTTGTGGACGCAATTTTCCGAGTCAAGCGATCCGGAGTTCGTGCGAAAATTTCTCTGGCGCGTGCGGCTGAAGAATTTTTTGCGACGCTTTGCCATCTACCATTATGTCGTCGAGGTGCAGCTGCAGGATTTTTATCAACGCAACCGGACGAAATTCATCCCGGTGGATCCGAAGCAGGACGCCTTGTTCAAGGACCAGCAGCAGAGCGATCCGGATGCGGTCTTCCGCAACGCCATCGCCGACGTGTGCCGCACGGCGCGCAGCCATCACATCCAACCCGTGCTGTTGTTTTTACCGGCGCTGGAGGATTTATCCTCCACGAACCTAAGCCGTGTTTTGGCGGCCAAACGGGCCGTAAGCGCGGAACTGGATGTGCCCTTGGTGGAAGTGACGCCCGAGTTGCAGCCGCAAGGGAAAGCCCTTTACTTGGAAGCTGACCCCGTTCATTTTAACGCACCCGGAAACGAAATTATTGCCCGGAAATTGTTTGCAACGGTTACCCGATTGACTGCGCCATGAGCAAGATTGCCATCCTGAAAGAATTCTGGCTGTTCCTCCGCGAGCGGAAGAAGTGGTGGTTGGCGCCGATCGTGATTTTCCTCCTGCTGTTCGGCGCTTTATTGATCTTCGCCAAAGGCTCGGCCCTGGCGCCGTTCATTTACAGCCTCTTCTAAAAATGGATGGCCGAGCGCTTATGCTGGCTGCCGCCCCGGCTGTCTGGTTGCTTTCCGTGGCGGGGGCCGCTTTCCCACCATGAATCGCGAGAACGCGGATCTTTATTGTGAACGTGGGATTCTCGGGTTGGTCCTCGCGGTCCTGGTGTGGGGTCCGCTGGCTGCGGGGGCCGTGCGCACGCCCGATCTTTTGGTAATGGTCGGCTTGACGGCGGCGGCGCTGGGTTTGTGGGTGGTTCGGCTCTGGTTGAAGGAGCGTCCCAAATTGCTCTGGCCGCCCGTCAGTTGGGCGGTGCTCGCGTTTGTTGCCTACGCCATCGGGAGATACTTCACCTGCGACATCGAGTATGTCGGGCGGCTGGAGTTACTGCGCGTGCTGGTTTACGCCGCCGTGTTTTTCCTTATCGTCAATAATTTGCACGGGCAGGAGTCCACCCAGATCATCGCCTACACGGTCATCTTCCTGGCCATGCTGATTGCGATGTGTGCCGTGTGGCAATACCTCGCGCGCGTGCAAATGATCCCGGCCTTGAACGCCCTGTTGGAAGCCATCTTTTTCGGCAAGCAGCCGTGGTATTTCCTCCGGATTTACGGTGAGCGGGCCAGCGGTACTTACATCAATCCGAATCACCTCGGTGGTTCGCTGGAGATGGTCCTGCCGCTGGCGTTGGCCTACACTTTGACTGGTCGTAGCAAGCCGTTGATGAAAGTGCTGCTGGGTTATGCGGCTTTGGTGATTGTGGCGGGCATTGCGGTGACCGGTTCGCGCGGCAGCTGGGCGGCAGCGGGCGGTGCGCTGGTGGTCTTTTTCGGCTTGCTGGCGATGCACCGGAGCTACCGGCTGCCGTCGCTCCTGATGCTGGCGGTTCTGCTCGTGGCGGGTTTCTTCTTCGTCAAGCACAGTCAGTTCTTCAAGCAGCGGATGAAGCCAACGTTCGTGAACGGCCAGTTGGAATTGAACGTCCGCCAGGAACTGTGGGTTGCAACCTGGCGGATGTGGGAGGATAACCAATACTGGGGCGTGGGGCCGGGCCATTTCGATTATCGTTTCCGGCCGTATCGGCCGCCCTCGGTGCAGTTGCGTCCCGAGCGCGCACACAACGAATACTTGAACTTGCTTGCCGACTGGGGCCTTGCCGGTGCCGCTCTTATCGCGGCAGTTCTCCTTCTGCTCGGTCACGGTGTGATCAAAACCTGGCGGTACGTGCGCCGGTCGGAGCGGGAGTTTCGGAGCAACCGCAGCAACAAATTCGCCTTGGTGATTGGTTCAGTGGTTGGCTTGGTGGCGCTGTTGGGACATTCCTGCGTGGACTTCAATCTTCAAATTCCCGGCAATGCCGTTTTGGCGACTACTTTGGCCGCCCTGCTGAGCGGCCATTTACGCTTCGCGACGGAGCGGTTCTGGGTGGGGCAGGGGATGATACTGAAGTCCATTGTGACCTTGGTCTTGCTTGGCGGCATGGTGGGGCTGGCAGCCCAAACGGCGCGGCTGGGTCGTGAATATGTGTGGCTCGTGCGCGCGTCCTCGCAAGGGAACTATTCGAGCGAGAAGGTGGCCTTCTTGGAGAAGGCGTACGCCATCGAACCCACCAACTTTGAAACCACCTTCGCAATTGCCGAGTCGTATCGCGCCCAGAGTTTCGAGGGCGGGCATGATTTTGAAGGTCAAGAGGGCTACGAGAAACTCGCCCAACGGGCGATGCTCTGGTACGCGCGCGGCACGAATGCGAACCGGTTTGATGGTTACAATTATCTCGGATCTGGCAGGTGCTTGGATTACCTGGGTCGAACCAACGAGTCGGCCTCGTTTTTCAGCCGGGCCGATGAGTTGGATCCCAATGGCTATTTCACCGGCGCCTACATCGGCCGGCATTATGTTGAAATCGGGGATTTCGGCGCTGCCCGGCGGTGGTTCGAGCGTTCCCTGCGGCTGCAAAAGGAGGACAACCAGATGGCGTCCGAGTGGCTCGAGCGCCTCAACCTGGTGCTGAGCGAGTCGGCGAAGAGCGGTTCGCGTCGCTAGGTCATTGGTCGGTAACCAAACTTGGCTTCCGAAGCTGGCAACAGATGACGCGATAAACTGCGAAGCGACCCAGGTGGCAGGGCACTCCCAACTACCTCGAGCATTGGGTCTGGTCAGCCTTCTTTTTTCCTTTTTCGAGGCACGTTCGCTGCGGGGCGCCGTTAGACCGCACTTTTGGAAAGCGGAGACGGTATAGTTCCCATGGATATCGTTCTTAAGGAATATCCTGAAAAGAAGACTTGAAAGCTGCCGCCTGTTGCGAGACAAATAAGCCAATCAGGAACACTTAATGTCGTAAGAGCTTATGAAAATATCCCTCCGCGCAAAAGCAAGCTTGGTTGTTGGTGTTTCGATCTCTGTCTTGGCTGGCAATTTGTCCGCCCAGCTTTATACGGCAGACTTTAACCTGGATGACACCATCAATTGGACCGTCAATAACCCAGGGCTATCAGACATCACGGCGGATTTCTTCTACGATTATTCGGCTATCGGTGTGCCCGCCGCGCCCAATGGCACCGGTACGCGCGGTCTCAAGATGACAGCGAATAATTCCGGAGGCGTTTTTAGCGGATTTAGCGTGTCCCCAACGGGGCAAAGCTTCGCTGGAGATTATCGAGTGAGCTTCGACATGTGGCAGAATTACGTCGGCCCGCTCGGTCCCGGAGGGAACGGATCAACGCAGCTCTCCACCTTTGGCATCGGCACCTCCGGAACGACGGCCTTCTGGCCCGGAGCAGCGACCAAAGAGAGCGTGGGTTTTGCTACCACGCTCGACGGCGGTTCCGCCTCAGATTTCCGTGCTTATTCTTCCGCGGCTCCCACCAGTTACGCTGCTGGCAACGCCGTATATCTCGCGCCGGCTGGCGCGATTAACAACAGTGCAGCTTATTATTCCGTGTTTGCACCGCAGTCCGCGCCCGCCGCACAGGCCCTGCTTTTCCCCGGGCAGACCGGATCAACAGACGCCGGCGAGACGAGCTTCCTCTGGCGACGAGTGGTCATCGAGGTTTCCGGCGGCCTAGCGACGTGGTCAATTGACGGGACGCCACTGGCAACTGTCAACCTGAGCACCGTAACCTTGGGTGGTGGAAACATTTTCTTCGGACATACCGACTCCAATGCAGGTTCTTCAACCGACCCCAACGACTTCCTGTTGAACGTGACATTGATTGACAACCTTGTGGTCGTCGTGCCCGAGCCTTCCACCGTGGCGTTGGCCGTCTGCGGCGGAGTTGGGTTTCTTCTCCTGGCCCGGCGTCGGAAATAATCTGCTGCAATTTTGTCAAAGCCGCATCGGAAACGAGGCGGCTTTGCTGTTTCATCCGGCGCGAAGCAAAGTGCGCACCTGACTTGCAATGTTCCCGGAGCGCATCAGGCTCTCACCCACGAGGATGGCCCTCGCGCCGCAAACCATGAGACGTTGCACATCGCCGTAGTCGGAAATGCCGCTTTCGGCAACAAGCAGCGACGAGCATTTGCTTGCAGCTGACAAAAAGAGTTTCGTCGCCAACCGCTCTGTCGTTGCCAGGTCCACCTGGAAGGTTTTCAGGTTGCGATTATTGACGCCGATCAAATTTGCCCCCAAATCCATCGCGCGTGCCAATTCTGCCTCATCGTGAACTTCCACCAGCACCCCGAGTCCAGCTGCCGAGGCCAGAGAGTGCAAGTGCTTTAGCCGCGCATCATCCAAAATCGCTACGATCAACAGGATGGCGTCCGCGCCCCATTCGATGGCTTCCAGAATCTGGCGTTCGTCGATGATGAAATCCTTGCGTAGGAGTGGTAGCTTCACCTCGGCGCGAATTTGACGGAGATACGCCAGCGAGCCTTGGAAGAATTTTTCGTCGGTCAACACGGACAAGCAACTCGCACCGGCCGCCTCGTATTCCCGGGCGATGCGCACGGGATCGAAATCCGGACAGATAACGCCTGCCGAGGGGGACGCCTTCTTTACCTCGGCGATCAACGCCACGTTGCCCACCTGCGGGTGACGAAGCGCGGCCAGAAAATCCCGCCGCGCATCGCGTTGCAGCAAGGCATCGCGCAGGTCGCCCGCGGCGATGGGGCGCCCGGGCAAGGCGGCGACTTCGCGTTGCTTCTGCTCTACAATGGTGTCGAGAATGTTCACTCCGGGATTATTTGCCAAACCGTGCGGACTGCGGAAAGCTTATTCACCAGTCCGGCTGGAACTTTGCCAGCGGACGCCAAACCAACCGAACCTTGAACCACTCTTGAATCGAGTTCTCCCATGAAAAAATCCTTCGCTCCCCTGACCTTTGCCGCCGGCGCCTTCCTCGGCGTCGTCGCCACCTTGTGCCTCGCCGCGGTGCAAAATCCGAAAGCCGCACCGACCAATCCACCGCCCGCTCAATCGGCCGTGCCCGTGCGGGCGCCGGTTGGCGATTCACCCGATTGGGCGCGGCTCAAATTCATTGCCTATCCCGGTGGAGGCACGGGCATTTTCGATCCGCTCACCGCTACGATTTACGTGTACGACGCGGATTTGAATCGTTGCTACCTTATCCGGAAGCTGCACACGCTGGGCGAACCGATGCAGCGTTGGTGAAGGCCAACGCGGGGCATGTCTATTCCTCGTCGTCCTTGATGCCCTGCATGCGCTTGATCGGCGAGCCCGCGCGCAGCCAGCCGTTGACGAAGGCGTCGAGATCGCCATCCATCACGCCTTGCACATGGCTCGTTTCCACGCCGGTGCGCAGGTCTTTGACCATGCGATAGGGTTGAAAAACGTAACTGCGAATCTGGTTGCCCCAGGAGATGCTCCCTTTCTCACCGTAAAACCGTTCGGCCTCGGCCTTCTGCGCATCGAGCCGCTTGGCGTAGAGTTTCGAGAGCAACATCTTCATGGCGGTCGCGCGGTTCTGATGCTGCGACCGCTGGTTCTGTGACGCCGCGACGATGCCGGTCGGGATATGCGTGATGCGCACGGCGGTTTCGACCTTGTTCACGTTCTGGCCGCCTTTGCCGCCGGAGCGATACGTGTCCACCTGGATCTCCGTCGGCGGAATCACGATTTCGACATCTTCTTCCACCTCGGCGATGACGTCCACGCTGGCAAAGCTCGTGTGTCGGCGTTTGTTGGCATCAAACGGCGAGATGCGCACCAGCCGGTGGACGCCGCGCTCGGCTTTGCAAAAGCCATACGCGTTTTCGCCCTTGATCTGCATGGTGACCGTCTTGATGCCGGCGCTGTCGCCTTGGAGCACTTCCTCGATCTCTACTTCCCAGCCGCGGCTCTCCGCCCAGCGCTGATACATCCGCCACAACATTTCGGCCCAGTCGCACGCTTCGGTGCCGCCGGCGCCCGCGTTGATGCTGAAGATGCAATTCTTTTTGTCCGCAGGATCTTTGAGGAAGACGCGCAGTTCGAGCGTGTCCAGCTCCTTCAGGAAACGGTCGGTGTCCCGATTCATTTCCGTTTCGTAGGCGGGCTGCGCCTCGGGCGGTTCACTTTCGGCCAGCTCGAGCAACACCTGAAAGTCCTCCAACTTTTTCTCGGCGGCGATCAGCGGATCAATTTTGCCGCGGAGGGAATTGGATTCCTCGATGAACTTTTGCGCCTGCTGTTGATTGTCCCAGAAGTTACCGGCCGCCATCTGGGCTTCCAGTTCGTTCAGGCGTTTTTGGGTGCCGGGGACGTCAAAGAAACCTCCGCAGGTGCGTGAGTTTCTGCGTGGCGGTCGTTAAGTTGGCTTTGACGATGTCGAACATGCGGGGCGGAAGATAGCGGATGGACGGCGCGAGGGAAGTTGGAAATGTGGCGTCGGGGCGGATTGCTCAAAGCTCGTCCTCTCGTTCGGTGAAAAAGAGCTGACGCGCGCGTTCGAAATCCGCCTCGGGCACGAGCACGTTGGCCGGCCGGTTCAAATCGCCATCGTCCGGCGCGTCCCCGTCCGCAAACTCCTGGGTCGCGGCGATGCCTCTGGCGCGCGGCAGCACCTCGAGCGCGCCGTCGAGCGCGACCACGCGCACGCCGGCGCGCGCCACGCGCTCGCTCGCGCCGCGGCGGCGATGGGCGACGTCGATGCGGCCGG
>CAYWCK010000137.1:0-11878 GCA_964456685.1 uncultured Bifidobacteriaceae bacterium
AAACTCGCACCGGCTCGCGCGTCTCTGCCCGGCGCGCGAGCAACCAAAGCAAGTCTGCCAGCCGGGTGAGGTAGATGATGATTTCGGAATTCTGCAATTGATCCGCTTCTTGCAACGCACACACCCGGCGCTCGGCCCGCCGACACACGGTGCGCGCCATGTCCAGCGCGCCGGCATTCAAGTTTTCACCCGGTGTAGCCCAGCCTTTGAAGGAGACATTCTGCGCTTCGATCTCTTTCACCAGCGCATCCAGCTTGTGCGTCATTTGCGAAGTGACCAAGGTGTAACCGTCCTTCACGTAACGGGGCAAATCCTCAACGGCAGTGGCAAGTTCTCCCATTAAGATCACGAGATCCTTCTGAATCGCCAGCAAACCCAGGCGGCTGAATTCGTCCTGCGCCGTCGCACGCGCGAAGCCCAGCGCGGCGTTGAGTTCATCCACACAGCCGTACGCCTCGACGCGCGGGTGACACTTGGAAACCCGCCGGCCGTACATCAATGCCGTCATGCCTTTGTCGCCGGTTTTGGTAACGATGCTCATCCTAGATTTAACGCTTGGCCGTAGCCGTGAACCGTCGGAGTGATTGTTGTAAGAGCGGAGACACAAATCAACCCGGGATGACCGCTAATTAGATCCATCGTGTCATGGCCCATTTCGACCTGACTGAGGTTAGTCCACGAAGAAAGTTCTCCCGAGACATTATGGCTTCGCTCGCTTAACGGACCGTATCCGAATACGAACGGGGCCTTTAAGTTCCGCCGCACTTTGCCGGGACCGCCGCAGGAATTTTACCGCCTGCGCGGCCCGTGACGCCACGCGCTTCGTCCTCAAGTTGGCTTAAAGATTGATTTCTTCGGGCCGAACCACTTCAATCTGGCCGCTATTTCTAAATGAACATTCACGAATATCAGGCCAAGCAGCTGCTCGCTCAATACGGTGTCGCCGTCCCGCCCGGCGATGTTTGCGACAAACCCGAACAAGCCAAGGCGCTCGCCGAAAAACTTTTTGCCGCCGGCAACACGCTCGTCGTGGTGAAATCGCAAATCCACGCCGGCGGTCGCGGCAAAGGAACTTTCAAGAGCGGCTTTCAAGGCGGCGTGAAACTTTGCAAGACGGCCGATGACGTGTTTGAAAAAGCCAAGGCCATGCTCGGCCAGACGCTCGTCACGAAACAGACCGGACCGGACGGCCGCGTCGTGAGCAAGTTGCTCGTCGCCGCCGCGCAGGAGATCAAGAAGGAGCTTTATCTCGCCGTGCTGCTCGATCGCGGCAATTCGCGCCCGCTCATCATGGCCAGCACCGAGGGCGGCGTGGACATCGAGGAAGTCGCCGAGAAACATCCCGAAAAGATCGTCAAGGAATGGATCGATCCCGCTGTCGGCATCATGCCCTATCAGGCGCGCAAGATCGCCGCAGCACTCGGACTCAAGGGCGATGCGTTCAACAGCGGCGTCAAGTTGCTAATGGGTGTTTACAAGACCTGGTGGGAATGCGACGCGAGCATGGTGGAGATCAATCCGCTTTGCATCATCGTCGGCGCGGACGGCAAGGAAGCGCTCTGCGCCGTGGATGCGAAGATCGGCCTCGATGACAACGCGCTGTATCGCCACAAGAACATTCAAGACATGCGCGACCTCGCCGAGGAAGCGCCGCTGGAAATCGAAGCGAGCAAATTCGCGCTGAACTACATCAAGCTCGACGGCAGCATCGCGTGCCTCGTCAACGGCGCGGGCCTCGCGATGGCGACGATGGACATCATCCAGCATTACGGCGGCATGCCGGCGAACTTTCTCGACGTGGGCGGCGGCGCGAGCAAGGAGCAGGTCACGGCGGCGTTCAAGATCATCCTCCAAGACCCGAACGTGAAGGGCATTCTCGTAAACATTTTCGGTGGCATCATGGATTGCAACGTCATCGCCACTGGCATTGTCGCCGCAGTGAAGGAAACGGGATTGAAACTCCCGCTCGTCGTCCGACTCGAAGGCAACAATGTCGTCGCCGGCAAGAAGACTTTGGCTGAATCCGGCCTCACGCTCATCACTGGCGACACGATGGCCGACGCGGCGCAGAAAGTGGTCAAGGCGGTCGGCAAGTAACACAGTACCCACCGGACGATGTCGCAACGCCGCGAGAAATCGCAGCTGGGTGCCCGGGTCGCCAAAGACCTCGAGGCGTATCGTCGTCTGGTGGAATTGCAGAAGCAAATGATCGAACTGTCACAACAACACGAGCAGTCGCGGCGCGAACTCGAAGCGTTGCGCACGCAGGTGGCGCGCGAAATCGCCGCCCGGTTGCGCGGAAATCCCACGTTTTCGCAGCGGCTGCGCACCGCGTGTTTGCGGCTGAACTGGTTTCCCCGAAAGGCGACGGCATGCTGAAAGTCACCGAAATCGCGTTTAGCTGTTATCCCGTCACCGACATGAAGCGGGCGCGGGAATTTTACGAAGGCGTGCTGCATTTGAAACCCACGATGCTCGTTGGCGAGCCCGGCGGCATGCAGTGGACCGAATATGACATCGCGAACGGAACGCTCTCCATCGGTGCCGGTGCACCGGACTGGCACCCACGCAGCGACGGCTGCTCCGTTGGCTTGGAGATGGAAGATTTCGATGCCGCGATCGCCGAACTGAAAGCGAAGGGCGTGAAGTTCAAGATGGAGCCGTTCCCGACGCCCGTCTGCAAGATGGCATTCATCTCCGATCCCGACGGCAACACGATTTGCATCCACAAGCGGCACGCGAAGTAAATCCATGTCTCGACAAAACTCCAACGCAACCGGTGTTTTGAAGGAATCATCGCCGACGTACACTGCGGCAGGCGATGGTGATGTTGATTTGTCGTTACTGAAAGAGAGCCTCGCGAAGACGCCGTGGGAACGGATGCAGGCCAATGACGACGCGCTGAATTTTGCCGAGTCTTTGCGGGCGGCGATGGCTAAACGAAATGCAAAATCTTAGCGAACTGACGCGACGGCTAATCGCGGGCCAGGTTGAGTTCGTGTTGGTCGGTGGTTTTGCCGCAGTGGCGCACGGTGTCACGCTAGTCACACGAGATGTGGATATTTGCTGCCGGTTTAGCGAACAGAATCTGATGCGCATACAGAAAGCGTTGGCTGATTTGCATCCAGCGCACCGTTCACGGCCCGATTTACCGCTGGCGCTGACGCCAGAACAGTGCGCGAGTTTGCGTAATTTGTATCTGAAAACGGACTTGGGAGTTCTCGACTGCCTGGGGGAAGTTTTGGGAGTAGGCAACTTTGATGAAGTCGCCAAGCACAGCTTGGAAGTGGAACTGCCCTCGGGTAAATGTCGCGTGCTTGGAATTGATGCATTAATCCGGGCGAAGGAAGCAATGAATCGCGACCACGATCGGATCACGGTGAAGCATTTGCAGGAAATTAAGAAACAACTGAGTTAGAAGAGATTTTAACATGGCTATCCTCGTTAAACCCAACACCAAAGTTCTCGTTCAAGGCATCACCGGCAGCTTCGGCGCGCGGCATGCCCAACTCTCCATCGATTACGGCTCGCAGATCGTCGCCGGCGTCACGCCCGGAAAAGGTGGACAGGTCTTCGAGCACGGTGGAAAGAAAGTTCCCATCTTCGACACCGTCGCCGAGGCGGTGAAGCAAACCGGCGCAACCGCCAGTGCGGTGTTCGTGCCGCCCGCGTTTTGCGGCGATGCCATTCTCGAAGGCGTGGACGCCGGACTCGATCTCGTGGTGGCCATCACCGAGGGGATTCCTGTCAACGACATGGTGAAGGTGAAACGCGCGATGACCGGCAGCAAAACGCGGCTCATCGGACCGAACTGCCCGGGCATCGTCACGCCCGGCGAAGGCAAGGATTCACACGGCGGCTGCCGCATCGGCATTGCGCCCGGCTACATTCACAAGAAGGGCAACATCGGCGTCGTCTCGCGCTCGGGCACGTTGACTTACGAAGCGGTGTGGCAACTCACTTCGCGCGGCGTTGGCCAGAGCACGTGCGTCGGCATCGGTGGCGACCCGGTCAACGGCACATCGCATCTTGATGTCATCAAACTTTTCAACGCCGACCCGGAAACCACTGGCATCATCATGATCGGTGAAATTGGCGGCAGCGCGGAAGAAGAAGCCGCCGAGTGGATCAAAAAGAATTGCAAGAAGCCGGTTGCCGGATTCATTGCAGGCGCAACGGCGCCGCCCGGACGCCGCATGGGTCACGCGGGCGCGATCATCAGCGGCGGCAAGGGCACGGCGCAGGCGAAGATCGCCGCGTTCAAAGCCGCCGGCATCGGCATCGCCACCACGCCGAGCGACATGGCGGACACGTTGCTGAAGATGATGTGATGCGGGCCATGCGCACCCGGGATCCGGAAGTTTATCTTGATTCAAGCCACCGCCTTTATGCATTACCGGTGGTGCCGCGCAACTGATGGGCCTGATTGACTTCATCCTCACGCTTGCGTCCCTGTTGCTGTGGGTAAACTGGCGAACCGTTCCCCTTGATCCGCTGAACAACGCCACTCCGGCCACCTTGGTGGGCACGCTGCGCCGGGCGGAACCGACGCGCTGGCGGCGCTGGCATTTCCTGGTGGCCCTCCTTGCCCTGCTCGGGCTGCGCGCAGAGTTTTATCACCTGCTGGGCCCGGCGCTGAACTGGACCGCAACCTTGAACGTATTCACCACGCGGCTCGCGTTCCGTTGCGATGTGAGAGAATTGATGCTGCTGTACTCGGTCCTGAGCTTTGGGCTCGCGCTGGGGGAATTGTTGCTTGGCTTTTTGTTGCTGACGCTGCTCGGTCGCGGCCAGGAGAGCACATGGGCCGTGCGAATGGCCCGACAGCAACTCGGCTTCATCGGTGATTTGCCGGCCCACGTGAAACTGGTGCTGCCATTCCTCTCAGGCGCGGCGCTGTGGTGGCTATTTTCCTGGCTGTTCAGTCGCTGGGGATTAATTGCGGTGCCGCGCACCGAGGCAATCCGGCTCGCACAGGCGGGCCTTTTTGGGTTGGGCTGCTATCTGCCGTGGAAATATCTCATGCTGCTGCTGCTGGGCGTCCATTTGCTCCACAACCACATTTATTTTGGCCCGCAACCGATTTGGGGGGTTACGGACTACGTCGCGCGCCAGTTGTTACGCCCGCTGCGCCCATTGCGACTGCGCATGGGCAAAATGGATTTCGCCCCGCTGATCGGGATGGTGATGGTGGTCTCATTCGCGCATGTCCTTGAACACGGAGTCAAATCCCCGACCAAGCGCGATGCCAACGGAAGAGCGGAACATCCGCGCTATGAAATCCCGGGGATAGCCGGAGTATACGAGCGGATTTCGCGTTAGAGTGTGGCGCGGAGGAAAGCTAGGCCACGGTGGCTTTGGGTAGCCGTACTTGGACCAGGGTACCCTGGCCTTTGTCACTTTGAATCGCCAGCGTGCCGCCGTGCAATTCGGTGAGGCGCCGGGCAATGCTCAATCCCAAGCCCAAACCTTGCTGCTCATGCATCTTGCGGTCGAATTGCATGTACGCGCCTACCTTCATGATTTGCTCGGTCGAAAAACCCCGTCCCAGATCGCTGATGGTCAGCGTAAGGGCCTCCGCCGTTTCAGCAAAGTCCACCAATACACGATGGCCGGCGGAAGAAAACTTGAAACCGTTTTGCACCAGTTCATCCACGATCTTCCCGAGATATTCCTCCGACATCGGCACCGCCACCTCCTTCAAGGAAAGCTGCAAATCTGCGAGCCGGGCCACTTGCTCCGCCTGCCGCCGGGCATGCGCTTCAATCACCCGCGCGGGCTGCAGGGTTTGCTTGCTGCGCAGCGAATTAACCTTTGCAGGGTCAGTGCTGAACAGTTCCAGCTGCGCGTAGATGAGAAAATTCTCCACCAACCGCTCCAGCCGGCGGCCGGAATCGCAGATCACCTGCCCCATTTCGGCAATCTCCCCGGGCTTCAAGGTGTCGGCATCCATCTTGAAGATTTCGCCGTAAGCTATGATGCCGTTGAGCGGTGTGCGTAATTCGTGTGGCAGCGCCAGACTGATGGCGTCCCGCAAATCGGCCAATCGCCGCTCCGCCTCGGCCCGCATGGTCTGCGCCTTTTTCAGGCGGGCCTCCACGGCCGCGTAAAGGGCATCAATCGTGAACGGCTTCGGCAGGTAATCGTCAGCCCCCAATTCCATGCCGTGGCGCATGCCGGCATTGTCCGCCAAACCGGTCATCAGAATAAAGGGCATGGCGGCCGTAGCCGGATCGGCGCGCAAAGAGGAGAGCGTGAGGTAACCATCCACCTTCTCCATGTTCACATCGCAGAGAATAAGATCGGGAAGTTCCTTGCGGGCCTTCTCAATGCCCACCGCCCCATTCTCGGCCTCGACGACATTGTACCCACGTTGACGGAGCGCGAGATTCACCATCTCGCGCAACCATTCTTCGTCGTCAATAACCAGAATCTTCTTCATCCGGAAACGGCACTTCTATCACCGGCTATTTCGCCCGGCTGCCTTTGCGCTGATGCAAAGGCACATAATGATTTATTGTCGGGCCAACATACACCTGGCGCGGGCGATAGATGCGCGCTTTGCCGTCCTCGGCGATCTCCTTGTAATTGGCAATCCAACCCGGCATGCGGCCAATCGCAAAAATCACCGTGAACATCTCCACGGGAATGCCCAATGCGCGCATGATGATGCCGCTGTAGAAATCCACGTTCGGGTACAACTTGCGCTCGACGAAATAGGAATCCTTGAGCGCGGCCTCCTCGAGCTTCTTGGCGATATCCAGCAACGGATCGGAAATATGCATCACGCTCAGCAGGTTGTCGCAGGCCTGTTTAATGATCTTGGCGCGCGGATCGTAATGCTTGTAAACCCGATGACCGAAGCCCATCAGCTTCTTGCCGCTGGTCTTGTCCTTGGCGGCAGCAATGAATTTGGAGCCGTCGTCGCCGGAACGATGGATGTCTTCGAGCATTTCGACCACGGCCTGATTCGCGCCGCCATGCAACGGCCCCCACAACGCACACACGCCGGCCGCCGCACAGGCGAACAAGTTCGCCTGGCTGGAAGCCACCATGCGCACCGTGGCCGTGGAGCAGTTCTGTTCGTGATCCGCGTGCAAAAGGAAAATCAAATCCAGTGCGCGCACAACCTCGGGCTTCAACTCGTAATCTTCATACGGCTGTGAGAACAGCATGTGCAGAAAGTTCGCCGTATATTTGTAAGCTTTCTTCGGATAGATGATCGGCAATCCGTGTGATTTGCGGTACGAGAACGCCGCGATCGTCCGCACCTGGGAAATCAACTGCGCCACGTGCGAATCAAACTGGCTCGAACAGCCGCCTTTCATCAGCGTCAGGTCAAAGCAGCCGCTGGCATTGATCATCGCCGACAGAATCGCCATGGGATGCGAGGTCGAAGGAAAGCCTTCGAAGTGATACTTCATGTCCTCATGAATGTTCTGATGCTCCGTCAGCAGATCGGAAAAATTCTTCAGTTCATTCCGATCGGGCAGATGACCGTAGATAATCAGGTAGGCCGTCTCAACGAACGTGGATTTCTCCGCCAGTTCCTCAATGGGAATGCCGCGGTAGCGCAGGATGCCTTGCTCACCGTCGATGAACGTGATCTTGCTGCGACACGATCCAGTGTTCGCGTAGCCATCGTCCAAAGTGATGAAGCCCGTCTCGCTCCGCAGGTTGGAGACGTCGATTGCTTTTTCGCCCTCCGTACCCTCGACCACATTGACGGGGTAGGATTTTCCATTTAGTTCCAGTTTTGCCACGTTGCTCATGTCCAGCGCTTGTTGAAGATGCCTCTAACGACCCTGAGTCTGTTCACAATCTCAGATTTTGCAAGGCGGGAAAGCAGAGTGCGGCGGAAAACTTCAGCCGGAAAAACTGACAACGAAACCCTTACCTTCGGGTCAGCCGAACTTGCGTCGCAGCCGGTCCGCATCGTAAGCCAGCCGTTGTGCGGTGGTCATCGCCCCGAAATCCGGCGCGCCACCAGCCAGCTTTGGCCAGCTTCCTTGCTCATCAGACCCCGTGGCCGTGCCCGAATTCTGACGATTGACAGTCGCTGTAGAGGTAGTCTTGTTCGCGGCTGCCGGCAGGCTGGTCGCGCGGCGAGCAGCGCCACCATCATAACTCATGGCTTGATCCGTGAGTTTCAAATCCTCCTCCAGCGCGCGATGCGGCTTGATGCCTTTGCCCTGAAGCACGCCGTGATAGGCGCGGACGGCTTCCTCCGGATTAATCTTTCCGTCGGTGATCAATCGCAGCATTTCGATAAAAGCCAACTGGTGTTCCGCGTTGTTGATTTTGCGACCAAACAACGCCACCCGCGCGCCGTATTTCTGCGCGTCGTGGATCAACCGGAATGCATCGTAAGTCGTACCCGCGCTGCCACCGAGAATGCCGACAACGAGATTCGGATCGTACTGCGCCAACTCTTCCATCGCTTTTGGCCCATGATAAACGATCTTTAGGAAAACCGGCCGCCCTGATTCCGGCACACCCGCGAGCGTGCGCAGGATGTTGTCATTGATAAATTCGCCGAGTTTCTCGGGCGCAATGCCGCTGTCCACGTTCGGGTCGAACACTTCCAAGAAATGCCGGAAGCCTTTTCGCTCCGCCTCCTCACGAAATTCCTTGTACCACAGCAACGCCTCGCGATCCTGGTCCAATTCGTTGACGTAGGTGATGGAGTAAAGTCCGAGGTTCGCGCCCGGAAAATTCCCGCTCCCATCGCGCTCGCACTCAATCTCGCCGCACTGAATTTGATCAATGCTCGCCGAGCGAAACGGCTGCGACGGTTCACGCGTGTAACAACCATGCCGCACCGCCCAGACGTCCGTCGTGTCATTCGCCCGTGCCGCCGGCGTGACGTGCGAGTTTTTGAAAAGCCCTTCCTTGATCGCGAGCTGTTCGTTCACATAAGCGGACATCAACATGATGTCCACGAGTCCCTGATGCGTAACTTCGCGAATGATGTCGAGAAACTCCGGCAAGTTGCGGTAGCCGAACTCACCGCGCGACCAAACTTCCGGCGAAAATTGCGCCGGCCGTGATCCGCGCTTCGCCAGATAACCGCGCGGCCCTGGCGCGCGCACGCCGAACGCCATGTCGGCATCCTTGGCGTCCGCGATGATGAAAGAGCGCGAATTGCGGTTCGCTTTAATCTCCGTGAGTTTTTGGTCGAGGGATTTCACAACAAAGAAAAACTCACTTCATCTGCGCGAGGATTTGGTCCGTGATCGCCTGCACCGCTTTCTCAGCTTCTGCGTCGAACCCGACGACATTTTCCGAACTGCCCTGCACCTGACAGGTCGCACCGGGCCGCCATTCGCCGCTGTCACAAAGCTCGCATTCCTTCATGCCATAACGCGGATCGACGAATCCAAGGCTCTGCTTGATGTTGAGCAAATCCTTCATCTGCGGGCCCGTGAACGTGTTGATCGGCTTGCCAAGTTGCCCCGCCACGACGATCGTCCGACAATACGCCTCGATGATCTCCATCCGCCAATAGGCTTCCTCGATGTTGTTGTGCGACCACGTCACGACGCCGTGATTCGCCATCAGGATGGTGTTGTATTGGTCGGTCAGATCGGCCACGAGCTTGCCCATGTCCGGCGAACCCGGCGTGCGATACGGCGCGACACCAACGGAGCAGAACACTTCATACTCCGGCAACATGCACGTTGGCGGCGCGATGTTCGCCACGGCGAACGCCGTTGCGTAGGGCGGATGACAATGACATGTCGCGATCGCTTTCGGCTGGCGTTTCATCATCTGCAAGTGCATCAAGATTTCGCTTGTGCGCTTTTTCGTCCCAGAGATCTGATTGCCCTCAAAATCCACCAAGCACATGTCTTCCGGCTTCAGCGAACCTTTGCTCACCAGCGTGGGCGTGCAGATCGCGATGTCCTCACCGACGCGAATGGCCATGTTGCCGCCGTTGCCGTCCACGTAAGCGCGCTTCCACAGGCGATGACCCATTTCGCAAATTTGTTCCTTCAAGCTGTGCGCGTAGGGTGAACTAAAAAACGCCTCCAGTTCCGCCTTGGGCGACTTCGAAGTGAGCGGCTTGCTCGGTGGAGAAAGCTTCGCCGCCGGCGCCGCAACGGCACTCGCGGGCGACGCCTTTAGCCCGACGCTGGCTTGAGCGTCGTTCAAGAAATCGCGCGCAGACGGCGTCAGGATCGCGTCCGCCGGCAGGCTGCTGAGGCTTTTACCCTCGCGCTGCATCCGCTCCAGGTCTTTCAAACTGATGACATTTTTCATGACTCAAATCCTCAGCCCTTCCACGGGCTGTAAAACATTTCATCCACGAGCGCGGCATTGATTGCGTCCACCGGCGTCGAATCAGCAAACGGCTGCGCCGCCTCGCGCCCTTCGACGTAACCAATCACGTGCCCAACGCCGCCACCGATCGCATCATAAACCACGAGACTCGGGTCTTTGCTGATCGTGGTCGGCGCGTCGAGGCCCGCGGCGAACTGCTCGCGCGAAAACGGACTGACAATGAGAAACCGCCCGCCTTCGAGCGAACGCACCGTCTTGCTCAACGTCACGCGACCGATGACCGTGCCGAGTTTCATACGCGGACTCCCGGTTCGTGTTCATCCACCACGCCAAGGACCAGCCAACGCACCGGGCTTTTTTCATCGCCTACGGCTTTGCGAGCCGCCGCGCCGTCTGACGAGATGACCACTTGCTGATGCATGCCGGCGCCATGCGAATCAATCGCGATCTGCGGCGCACCTTCGGCTTGCCCATCCCCGCCGATCGGCTGACAGATCACGAGTCGCCAGCCATCTAGGCTCGGATGCTTCCGAGTCGCTACGATGTTGCCTTCTACTCGTGCTAGCAGCATAAATTCAAACCACGGATGGACACAGATGGACACGGATAACATGCGCCGGAGCGCGGAGCATCGCTCCGCTCGACCTTATACTAAAACATGCGGAGCAATGCTCCGCGCTCCATCCTAATCCGTGTTTATCCGTGTTCATCCGTGGTTAATAAATCCGGAGATTGTCCACCATCACGCAGCGGCGGACCCGCGTGAACGTGCGCGGGTTCGTGATACCTTCACCCGTCGGCGTGGCGATACTGAAACTGAGATAACCTTCGCCGCCCAAGCCGAGGCCCGCGGCGCAAGGCCCGTTCTTTACGAACAAAGTCGTGTCCAACGTGCGCGCCATCGCCGTGATGTTCTCCACGTCGTGCGAGTGAATGATCGCCGTGTGCTTGTAGCCATGTTCGGATTGCAGCGACTTCGCGATGCCCTCTTCCACGCTCTTAACACGCACGATCGGAATGAACGGCATCATCTGCTCTTCCTGCACGAACGGATGGTTCGCGTCGGTTTCGCCGAAGAGCAACTGCGTGTCGGCAGGAATATTCACGCCCGCGGCTTTCGCGAGCACGCTCGTGTCCTTGCCGATGAAATCCTTATTGGTGTGGGCCTGCGCGCAGCCGCCGCCCTGACCTTCCTTGATGGTGAATGCGGCCTTCGTCAGGCTGTCGAGCTGCGCGTTGGTCAACTTGACCGCGCCGTTCTCGCTCATGCGCTGCATCAACTTGTCCGCAACACTTTCCAGCACGAACACCTGCTTCTCGCCGATACAGAGCAAATTGTTGTCGAATGCGCCGCCGGAAATAATCGCCTTCGCCGCACGCGTCGGACAGCACGTGTCGTCCACCAACACCGGCGGATTGCCCGGACCAGCGCAAATGGCGCGCTTGCCGGTTTGCATCGCCGCCTTCACCACCGCCGGCCCGCCGGTGACGAGCAGCAGCCGCGTGTTGTCGTTTTTGCAGAGCGCGTTGAAGGAATCGAGCGACGGCTTCTCGATGATGCACGCGATGTTCTCGATGCCGGTCTCGCGATAAA
>CAYWCK010000138.1:0-11848 GCA_964456685.1 uncultured Bifidobacteriaceae bacterium
AGTTCGCCGCGGCTGGAGTGACTGCCGTGTATGCATTGCTGGGATTCCTGCCATTGCTGTGGTTGCCCGTGCTGGCCGGCGGTGTGACCGGCGGGGAGGTATTCCGCTTCATGCTGGCGCTGATCAACCTGATGCTCTTTTCACTGGCGGTGGGTTTGTTCGTCTCGGTTTTCGCACGGCAGCAAATCACCGCGATTATCCAGACGGCAATCGCGCTGTTTCTGTTTGTGGCGCTGCCGAAATTTCTGGAGTTGATTGCCAGCACTACCTTGGGACTGCCTTTGTTCCGACTCAGTCCCGTCGCAACCGTTTTCCTCGCCGGTGATCGCGTCGTGGCCCAAGGGGGCGACGCTGGGTTCTGGTGGTCGCTGCTGTGCAGCCACATTCTCGTCTGGCTCTTGTTGGGGGCGGCGAACTTCGCGCTCGCTGCAAACTGGCACGCTGTGTTTGAACCCAAAGCTGTGCCGCCGGCCGGGCCGGAAGTGCGCGGCCTGCTTGGGGCGCCTCGCATGGTGTTGAGCAATGTGGCGGGTCGAAAGCGGGCTTTTGCACCGGTCGCCCGGGCCATGTTGCGGATGCCGGGGCAATCGGGGTTGGCGTGGCTTGGAGCCTTGCTCTCGGTCGCGGGCGGCTTGAGTGCGACCGTGGCGCTGCGGGGGCTGGGTTCGGTCTGGGCCGCCGTAAGTGCGAACGCCGTCTTTGGCTTTATGAGCGCCGCGTTGTTTGCCTTCGTCGCCGGCCGGTTTCTTTTTGATGCCAAGCGCAACGGCGAACTAGAATTGCTTCTGGTAACGCCCGCTGGCGCCAAAGGCATTCTGCGTGAACAACGGTTTGCGCTCGTGCGCCTGATTCGCTGGCCGTTCTATTTTGCGATTCTGGGTGGCATTTGCGTCGCGGTGTCCGCGGTGGGCTCGCAATCGATGCTTGGGTTGGCGCAGGGGTTGTCCTATCTGGGCGGCGTGGCCTCGGGCATTCTGGCTGCGTGTTGGATGGGCGCATGGGTGGCGACTTGGGCGCGCAATCCTTTCAGCCTGGTGGGGTGGACGGTTGGGCTCGTGGAGTTGTTGCCCGTGGCAATCGCGTATCTCCTGCCGTTGCTGCTGATGGGGTCGCAACGCATGCTGTTTGCTGGCTGGATCATGTTTCTCCCCACTTTGTTCGTCGCGAAAAATTTGGTGCTCGTCGCTTTCGCTCGCGCAAAGCTGCGCCGGGAATTTCGGATGACGGATGGGATTTCATTCCAGCGACTGGAGAACTGGCGCGCTTTCGGCACGCCGCCGGGAGATCACGGCGCATCACATTCGCCCGCATGAATGTTCTGCCCGTCATCGTGCGCGAACTGCGGGCGCAATCACGCCAGCGATTCACCTTCGCACTGCGCGAGATCGGGGTGATCGCGCTGCTCGGGCTGGTCGGCTATTTTTTCTTTGCTCAGCCGGATCACCCGCCAGAAGTCGCGGGGCGGGCGTTGTTCAGTTTCCTGCATGCCAGTCTGTTCTTCGGGATCTGGATTTTGGTGCCGCTGGGTGCATCCGACTGCTTGAGCCGGGAGCGTCGGGAAGGAACTTTGGGGCTGCTGTTCTTGACGCCGCTACGCGCCGCCGACGTGGTGATCGCAAAGTTCGTGGCGCACGGGCTGCGCACTTCGACTTTGCTTCTGGCCGTGACGCCGGTGCTGGCGCTCCCGGTGCTCATGGGCGGAATAAGCTGGCAGCAGGGAGTTATTTCCGCGGGCATTGACGTGGCGGCCTTGGGCTGGGCAATGGCAGCAACGGTGCTGGCCTCGTCGATCAGTCGGAGCGGATTGCGTTCCATGGTGATGGCGCTGGTGTTATCGCTTTCCGCTTTACTGGCGTTTGTTTACAGCGCGGGATGGTTTGCATTGAGCTTGATTGCCACCGGTCCGACCAATCCTTACAGCCAGTCGTATTTCGCCTTCTTACTGGGCTGGGCCATCTGTGGAGTGAACAGTTTTCAATTGCCCCGCATGATGGCCCGCGTGAGTTCCAACTCGCTCCTGATCCCCGTCGGCGAAACGCTTGCCTTTGCAATAATCATTGTGGTGGTGGCGGTCGGAATCGCGGCCTGGCGCATCCGCCGTTCCTGGCGGGAAGAGCCACCGCCGGTTTGGGTGCAGCGCAGTCAAAGGGTCTTTTGCACGGCAGTCGTGTGGAAAGGCTTGTTTCGAACCTGGATGCGCTGGCTGCTCGCCCGGAATCCCATCGGCTGGCTCGAGCGACGGACGTGGACAGGGCGGTTGGTCACGTGGGCGTGGTTCGCCGTGATCATCTCGGTTTACAGCGCGGTCCTGACCGACAGCCAGTTCTTCATGCATTCGAGCGACACGCAAATCACTCTCGCCTGGCTGTTGATGGGCAGCATTGCGGCGAGCGTGGCGGGGAGCTTTCGGCGCGAACGCGAGAGCGGCGTGCTGGAACTGCTCCTGGTTGCGCCGATCACGACCGGCCAGATCATCAGTGGCCGATTGCGTGGGCTGTGGGGGCAATTTCTGCCCGCGATTGCTGTGCTGCTGCTGATCTGGGCTCACTTCGCGAATATTTTCCGCGATTGGGAGGAGTTCCCGAAAATATTCTACTTTGCCGCAACTTACTTCACGCTGCCCGTCATCGGGTTGTATTTTTCCGTGCGGTGTCGGAGTTACCTGATTGCTTTCCTTGCCACGCTGTTTTGCTGTCTGTTCTTGCCGCGTCTCATCGAGCGTCTGCTGGCCTGGGGCAACGCGGCGTACTCTCATCCCAGCCTTCCCTTCGACTCCTCACTCGGACACCGGCCTGCGGCGGCACTCATTGGGCTGGCCATGGCGGCGGTCTTTGCGCTGGCTTTGTATCGTCGCTTGCAACGGCGTGATTTTCCCATGGAACGTTCTTCGAACTAGCCGCAGAATCGCGCGCGTTCAACTGGACTCGATTCCGTCATGAGATTTTTGCCCATCGTCGATCGCGAACTGCGCGTAGCCGCGCGGCGGTGGGGCACTTTCTGGCTGCGGACATGGGTGGCGATGACCGTCATCGCCGTGAGCACGTGGATTGTGCTGGTCAATCTCAACGAGCGCCCAACGGACGTGGCGGGAATTTTGTTTTACACGATCAGTATCGGCGCGTTGCTGTATTGCCTGCTGATTGGGCTGAGTGCGACGACGGATTCGCTCAGTGAGGAGAAACGCGAGGGAACATTGGGCCTCCTGTTCCTCACGGACCTGAAGGGCTTCGACATCGTTGCGGGCAAGCTCGCCGCGAGTTCCCTGAATTGCATTTACGGTTTGCTTGCGATCATTCCGGTCATGGGATTGCCCCTGCTCATGGGCGGCATAACGGCGGTGCAATACTGGACGGCTGCGCTCGCTCTGGTGAATGCGATGTTCTTTTCGCTGGCGGTGGGCATCTTCGCGTCCGCGTGCTGCCATTCCCGCCGGAAATCAGTGCTGCTCGCTTTCCTCATCATCATGCTGTTGGCGGTGGTAGCACCGGGCTTCGCCATGTGGCAGGCGCAGGCGCGTAGCGGGCTGCCCTTTGAATCGCCCGCCTTCCTCGTTAGCCCGATCACCGCGTTCTTTGCCCCGCTGGATCTGGGTGGGCTTTGGGCAAAATCGTGGAAGACTTTTGCCACGGCCTTCGCAACGGTGCATTTCGAATCGTGGATCTTCCTTCTGCTCGCGTGTTTGGTGGCGCCGCGATCATGGCAGGATCGCCCGGCGGGCAAGCTGGAGGTGCGCTGGCGCGAACGTTGGCGATTGTGGAGTCTGGGCGACCACGGCGAGCGCCACCGGTTTCGGGCGCGTTTGCTGGATGTGAACGCATTTGGCTGGCTCGCAGCGCGCGAACGACTCAAGCCACTCATGGTCTGGTGCACGCTGGGAATGGCGGGTGCACTCTGGCTTTGGGGTTACGGCAAGTATGGCCGCGAATGGCTGAACGAGGTTGTATTCGTCCTGACCGGACTGGGACTGAATCTCGTGCTGAAATGTTGGGTGGCAACAGAAGTTATTCGTCGCATTGCCGAGGAACGGCGAACTGGTTCGCTCGAATTGTTGCTGGTCACGCCGCTGACGCCGCGGGATATTTTGCGCGGACAAGCGCAGGCGCTGGCGCGCCAATTCCTCGGCCCGGTGCTGGTCGTTGCGATTGTCGAAGCAATCATCATGTTGGCTGGCGTGCGGCACGGCGCAGACGACGAAGAGCGGTGGATGTGGTTCAGTTGGTGGGCGACGGTGCTGGCGGGATTGGGGATGGATTTGATCGCGCTGTATTGGTTGGGGTTGTGGCAGGGGCTGAATTCCAGCGGAGCGAAGCGGGCCTACCTGATGACAATCGGGTTGTTGTTGTTTCTGCCCTGCCTGGTTTACGCGGGGTTCGTGATGGTTGCCGTGTTGATCTCTTCGTTCGGTCGAACGGAAATGGACTGGAAATTTCTGCTCGCGGTGTGGGCGGGGTTGGGGCTGGCGGCGGACGTGACTTTTGGAGTTTGGGCGAGCTTTCGTTTGAAGCGCGACTTTCGTGAGGCGGCGACGCGGCGGTTCCAAAAGCCTAAATCCTGGTGGGAGCGTTTGTTCGGTTGATCCGGGGCCAAATGGGCGTGCGAAGAGTTCCATCTCAGCCAGCGCCTCTTTGTCGATTTTGAACTGCACGAAGTTTTTCACACCCTGGGCACACCAGAATTTCTCGCGGTGAACAACTGGAAACCGCACTCGCAAATCATCCTGATTTCATTGGTGCAAATGAGTTGTTCGTCCGCTGCATCACGGCCTCAACCGGTGAACAAGCTGTGCACAACAATTCGTTTACGAAATGCAAATTCGAGTTAGGATAAGCACAGTTCATTGAAAGAACTGAGATGGACGGCGGTGGACGAAAGAAAGTCGTTGGTCGTCTCAAGGATAATCCCAGGCAACTGGGGAAAGGTCGAGTCAGGCTGGTTGGCTTGGCCCCTCTTAAACCGAATCGTGAGGTTCGGCAGCCGAGGCAGGATTCACCAGTTCCTCTGCCCGCGTTCGCGCGCGGTCAGTAACGCGAAAAAGGAACTTGGCGATGAGGAGCGATGAGAAACCGCTCCGAGTTGGATCAAGTAGCTCAGGCGAGTTTCGAGTCTGAGTGAAACGCAGTTACCCAGAGGGTAATCGGTTGCTACTGTGCATCAGCACGGGGCGCGAGACTCTGGCGGATTCAATCAACCGTTTGAAACCGCCCAAAGAAAGCCACTGAAAGGTGGACAAAAGGAGCGCGCGCACCGGGAAGGCCACGCAGGCTGGGCAGGCCGCGTGAAAAACTTCCAAGTGCCGGCGATGTTAAAAACGACACCGCTGGACTGTGAACGAAAGGCAACCTGAGAGTTAAGAGGCGAGACCCGTGCACCGGGCCAACGCGCAGTCAAAAGCTGCGGCCGACCCGGCGCTAAGCGGTCAAGACGCGGAAGAGAAATCGCAGACGTGTCTTGACCTGGTTCGCAAGCCGGTGGCGCAACCACCAGCCCAAGCGAGCTGAAAAGCCTCACTCGAAATCCAACGGCGCAAGTCGTTGGACGGCCCTGCTACGAGGCCGCAGACTCCGCTTGCCGTGGAGAATAGCGTCGGGAAGCCGGCAGCCCCGCTTAGGCGGGTGCGCCCAATGTCGGCACGGGAAAGAGAGCGTGGCGAACTCCCATCCCCCAATTTGTCCCTGCTTGACCGAAAGGTCGGGCAGGGACTTTTGGTTTGTGGCGGGGTCGCACGCATTGCACTCCGACGATACCCGTGTCGGAGATATGTCAGGCGCTAACTGCGTTTGGAGAATTGGAGGCGGACACGGGCCGCGGCTTCGGTCAGGCGCTTCAACTTTTCGTAGGCCTCATCAATCGTTGGTGGCTCGGCGGAATTGGGCGCAAAACCGCAATCCGGGTTTAAAGCAATTCGTTCCGGTCCGATCACCTTTGCGCCCGCCAGGGCCAGTTCCTCGATCGCTCCTATGCTCTGCGGCGATTCCGTCCGCACATCCACGACGCCCATGCCGACGCCGATATGCATTGGCAAGTCCTTCAGATCGCCGGCATCGCCAGTGTGATGGTAAGCGAACTCCAGATTTACACGATCAATCCGCGCATCCTTCAGCCGTGGCAGAATGGGTTTGTAATTACCGCAAACATCGCTCTGCCGTTTGTAAACGCTGTGGCAGCAGTGCAGGTGAACTTCCGCCGCCAGACCGTCAACAATGCGGTTGATCGCGGCCACGGCCAGGGGAAATTGCCGCTCCACATCCCACGTCCGGCGGAGACGTTGATCGTGCGAGCCCTCGCCGTGCATCAACTTGTGATCGCAAAAATAGGTCAGCGCCGGATCGTCGAGTTGCACAATGTCGATTCCCGCCGCCACGAGCGCCTTCGCTTCTTCGGCCAGGATTTCGGCCAGGTGTTCCATCAGGCTTTCGTACGTCGGGTACGCCGCGGCGCTGTGTTCGGCTTTCCAATAACGGATCGCAATCAGGAAAGGGCTCGGCAGGGCAAACTTCGTCACCCGGTTCGTGTTGGTGCGGAGGAACTCCGCATCGCGGGCGAATACCGGTCCGCGTGTTTGCATCCGCCGCACGGCAACCCGGCGCATTTTCACCTCGCCTTGATGTTCGTAGCGGTCGACTTGCTCAAAGCCGCCCACGCGGTCGAGAAATTCATCCACGTACTGCACGCGTCGCCACTCGCCATCCGTGATGACATCCAAGCCTGCCTGCTCCTGCAAGCGGATGGCGAAGCGCACCATATCGTCCATGGCCTTGTCGAACTCAGCGCCGGGGAGCTTGTGCCGGCGCGCCAGCAAATCGCGCACAGCTTGCGGCCGGGGCAGAGAGCCGATGCCGTGAGTGTAGAAGAGTGGGAGTTGAGCGGTGCGTTGGGTTTTCACGCGGAGCAGTAAACTATTCGCCGTAGAAGACGTTGATGTCGTACGTGCGATGGTCTTCGATACCGGGTTTTTGGGGGATGTCTTTGCCGTCGTATTCGCAATGGAAGTAAGCGTGATCCAGCATGCCTGGCGGCATTTGAGAATCCTTGCCGGCCAACGCCGCCGCCAGATGCAGCAACGCGAGTGGGATCTCGTCGCCGGTGCGGGCGAAAGTTCGTCCGGGGCGGGGGAACAAGCCGTTCGGCTTTTGCCATTGGAGCAGGTTGTCGCCGATGCCGGCGGCCAGACGGAGGAAGGCCTTGTCTTTGGTTACGCGCGCCAATTCGAGAACGCCATAAAGCACGCGTCGGTCCGCGAGCGCGGTGTTGATCTCCAATGACCGTTTGCCTCGCGGCTTCTCGCCGATATCACCCAGCTTGAGTTGTTGGGCATAAATGCGCGCGATGGCCCACAGCTTCACGTCCTTCGTCAATCGATAGCCCATGACGGTGGCCCAGAGGAGGTCGCCATCCGGTCGTGTCGGCGCGAACGACGATTCATCGTAATAACCCGCCCGCGCGGCTTGACCTTTGATCGGCGTGCCGTCCGTCAGCATGGAAATGAACTGGCCGGACTTCGCATCGTAACATTGCTCGAAGTACGATTTGAGATCGCTTACGGCCCAGCCGATGAACTCGCGACCGACTGCGGCGCGTTTCCCTCCCGCGGCGACCAACGTCTCGCCCGCGCGCAATTGCGCAAGCGGCAGGTCGTGATAACGATTCGCCCGATGATAGGTCGCCACAAACTTGGCTTCATTGATGTTGGGATGCACATGGCCCAAGGCTTCCTGCGCGCGATCTTCCTTGCGATAGCTCAACTGCCCGCCGCTCAAGCCGGTCTTGGGATCGCGCGCTTGCTGCCACCGATAAATGAGCCGCCGGGTCCAAGTCAGTGCATTGGTGTCCTCGCCCAACACGGCCAGCGCGACGCCGGCATTGAGCAACGGCGGAGTCACGTTCACAAACGATAGATTGTTAGCAATGCTCGCGTAGGGAACTTCGATGTTTTCGTTGAAAGGGTGCGCCCATTGCGGACGGCGCAGCTTCGACATGCTTGCGTGCCGGTTGTAGTCCAACAACGACCAGTCGAGCACGTGAATGGCCCACGTGGCTTCGAGGACTTCACGGGTTGCGCGGGGATCAACGCGCCAGAGCAACGGCACGTAGGCTTGGTGATTCTTGAGTTCGTGAATGTCCTCGTATTCGCCGACGGCGCGCTCGCCCTCGAGATCCCAGGCCATGTGACCGCCCCAGTTCAAGGCGCCACTCCGCGATCGCAGATGCGCCAACACCTCCCGCGCGGCATCCTCTGCCGCCGTGCGATAGCGCGCGTCCTTTGTCAGCGTGGTCAAACCGTCCAAAGTTCGCATCAATGCCTGTTGGCTGGCGAAATTGCACAGCACCCAGGTTTGACCGCCTTTCTGCCAGCGGGCTGGTTCGAAAGTTTCTACGTTCAATCCATCCACGAACAGGGGCGTGTGCTTCGTGCCGTAATGGTCGCGTCCTTTCTCCAACACCGTGTCGGCAAACCGCCGGACGGCGGCCAGGTATTTGGTGGAATCAAGCTCCGTTGCCGCATTCGCGGTGCAAGCAAGTGCGGCCGCGACAAGCGTCGTCGGCCAGAAGGGGGAAGAACTTCGCATGAGATTGAATATTGAGGCTCAGGTCATTTCAGCGGCAAGGCGAAGGGGTTTTCATGGATCGCTATAGACAAAGGTCCAGCCATCGCCGCGTTGGAAATTCGGTTTGTCGCGGGTTACATGGGCGTATGCAGCGTGGCCATCCACAAAGGCCGCGCCACCGTAACCGAGGCGCTTCTTGTCATGCCAGAACGTTTTCTCGAACGGATTGCAGTTTCCAAAATAGGCGGCGAAGGAGTTGTCCTCGACCAGGAACATCTTCGTGGGACTCTTCACGTCTTCAAGCTTCTTTCCCACCAGCCCGAGTTTCCCGTCGTTGTTGTTGGCGTCGCTGTTGTAGATGTAGCTGCTGCCGAAGTGATCGAAGATCGTTGGCTTGCGCTCGACCCAGCAAGCGCCGGCCTGCGTGCCGTTATCCGCCGGACAGGCAAACACCATGGCCGCCCCGGCGCCGTTTGTGCCGACGTTGATGGAAGCGCTCACATATTGGTTCATGACGCGCAACTGACCGGGATATTCCGTCCCTTGTTTGCCGCCGTAATTCGCGTAGGCCCAGACCGCGTTCAGCACATCTGTGGGATGCGAGAAGAATTTGCTGTTGTTGTCGTGTCCGTAAAGCGTGTTGGCGATTATCTGTTGCCGAAGGTTGGAAAGACATTGGGTGCGGTGCGCGCGCGACCTGGCATTCGAAAGAGCCGGCAATAACATCGCAGCAAGAATCGCAATGATCGCGATGACCACCAGCAGTTCGATGAGCGTGAACGCGTGGAGCGCGGTGCGGCGGCTGGCGGCTGGGGCGCTGTCCGCACCGTGAAAATTGGAGTGGCTTTTGTTCACGCGCTGAATGAGGCGCAGATTAAATCAGCAGCCACGCCCTCAAAGCGGCTTCACCTTGTTTCCGCATTAGACAGGGCGGTGCGCGATTGCCTGCCGGCCACTGGGCGTGTTTAATCCGCGCATGACCGCCGCACCGCTGAGTCGTTCCGTCATCAACCGCAGCATCGAGGAAGCGAAGGAAACCTTTCGCCGCTTCGGCATCGCCCTGCCGCCCTTTGCCTTTTGGACGGCGGCCGAGTGGGCGGAGAAGGGCGAGGAGATGAGCGAAATTCGCGATTGCATGCTCGGCTGGGACGTAACTGATTTCGGCAGCGGACGGTTCGAGCAGATTGGCCGGACACTCTTCACTCTGCGAAATGGCACGACGCGCAAACCGGGTTACTCCAAGATTTACGCCGAGAAGCTTTTGTTCGATCCCGAGATTCAGCGCGCGCCGGCGCACTTCCACCGCGCCAAAATGGAAGACATCTGCTGTCGCGCTGGCGGCAACATCCTCGTGCAACTCACCGGCACGAATCCGGACAACACTCCATCGGACGAACCGATCTACGTGAAAGTGGACGGCGTCCGCACGAAGGTCGAAGCGCGCGGCATCGTTCGCCTACGTCCCGGCATGAGCGTCTGCATTCCGCCGCGGACGATTCATCAGTTCTGGGGCGAGGAAGGCACGGGGCTCACGGTGAGTTCGGAAGTTTCGAGCGTCTGCGACGATTGGAGCGACAATTTCTTTCTCGAACCCGCTGAGCGTTTTCCCAAGCTGGTCGAGGACGCGCCGCGCACCCATTATCTCTGCCACGAATACCCGGCGGCAAAATGAATTACGCCGTCCCGCCAGTCGCGCTTGAGCCACCCGCTGCCGCGCGGCGCTTTGCCAGGATTGTTCCGCTGGCGTTCATCACCTACAGCCTCGCCTATCTCGACCGCGTCAATTACGGCTTCGGTGCCGCGGGCGGCATGGCGAAATCCCTGGGCATCACGGATAACATCTCCGCTTTGATTAGCGCCATGTTCTTCCTCGGCTACTTCATTTCCCAAATTCCTGGCGCTGCCTTCGCAAGCCGGCGCAGCGTGAAGAGCCTGATCTTTTGGACCCTCATCGGTTGGGGCGTGCTTTCCGGCTTAACCGGCGTGGTGACCTCCATACCTGCGCTCGTGGCCGTCCGCTTCCTGCTCGGTGTCGTCGAAGGCGCCGTCATGCCGGCCATGTTGATCTGGCTCACGAACTGGTTCAGCAAACGCGAGCGTTCCCGCGCCAACACGCTGCTTATTCTCGGCAACCCGGTCACGCTCCTATGGGCTTCGGTGCTCTCCGGCTATCTGGTTCAGGTGTTCAGTTGGCAAATCATGTTCATTCTTGAAGGACTGCCTTCCATCCTGTGGGCCTTCGCGTGGTGGTTTCTCGCCAAGGACAAACCCGAACAGGCTCACTGGATTTCGCCGGACGAAGCGCGCGGTATCGAAACGGTTTTGCAAGACGAACAGCAAGGTTTGTCGCCCGTGAAAGACTACCGCGCCGCGCTCCGAGATGGCCGCGTCTGGTTGCTCGGCCTCCAACTCTTTTGCTGGAGTCTGGGCCTCTACGGTTTCGTGTTGTGGATGCCCAAGATCATCAAGGAGGGCTCGCAACTCGGCATTGGCACGACCGGCCTGCTCAACGCGCTGCCATATCTGCTCGGAATTTTGCTGATGCTCGGCGCGTCCTATCTCTCCGACCGCTGGCAGCAGCGGCGGCACTTCGTCTGGCCGTTTCTTTTCACCGGCGCGATCGCCTTTTATGCGAGCTACCTTTTCGGCGCGGCCAATTTCTGGCCTGCGTTTGCCTGTTTGATTCTCGCGGGCGGTTGCATCTTTGCCGGCTACGGTCCGTTCTTCTCGATCGTGCCGGAAATCCTCCCGCGCCGTGTCGCCGGCGAAGCGATGGCGCTGGTCAACAGCCTCGGCGCGCTCGGCGGTTTTGCGGGCACGTACATCGTCGGCTGGCTCAACAGCGCGACGGGCGGACCAGGGGCAAGTTTTCTGTTTCTCGCCGCGTCTCTAGCTGCGGCTGGTCTCTGCATGATCATTGTGCGAACCCGACCCATGCCTGCTCCGGGTTGACGCTTTGATTCGATTTGGTGGACGAGGCTACAGACGAGCCGGCTCGCGAGGACGCTCGCTCCACCGAGGTCTGTAGAGTGTCAACTCCCGTGGACATTTCGCGAAATTCTTCGCAAGCTGCTGCGGCAATTCGATTTCAACCCATGAGCGCAAAACCCCGCATCCTCACCACCACCGTCGGCTCCTATCCCGTCCCCGAATGGCTGGCCGCGCTGCCGAGCGAACAGGCCCTGCTCGATGCCACGCGCGTCGTGTTCGACACGCAACGGCAGGCGGGCATTGATCTGCCGACTGACGGCGAGCTTTACCGCTTCGACGTGAATCATCCCGACACCAACGGCATGATCGAA
>CAYWCK010000139.1:0-11750 GCA_964456685.1 uncultured Bifidobacteriaceae bacterium
CCGAGTGGTTCGGTTCTCGAGTTCCTTTTGGGTCAGTTCCAAGCTGCGAGTTTTCAGGAGGACACCTTGCACGAGTTCCAGTTCCAGAACGGCACGCTGGTAGAGAACGAGGGCTTCCGTCATGGAATTTCGGGCTTCAAACAGGTCGGCTTCGATATCGAGAACTTTGCGGCTTTCAGTTTTGCCGACCTCGAGTCTGGCCAAGGCGGTTTCGAGCAGGTTGCGGTTGAAGCTCACGAGTTTCTCGTAGCTGTGCGCCCCGTCCCGGGAGCTTGTGATCTTGTGCAGCGCATTGTCCAAGGCGCCCACGATTTGGGTGCGGATTTCTTGCAGGCCAATCAGGGCTTGTTTTTCGCGCAGTCTGGCTGCCGCGAGGTCGTTGCGCCCTTTGATGTCCCCAGCTAGTGGGATACGCATCTCGATGCCAATGGACCACGAGGGGAACTCGCGGCTTTGCACATCATCCCATGAAAGACCGGGTGTTTCGCCCAAGCCGTTGAGGCCGTAGCTGGTCTTGAGGTCCAATTCCGGCAATCGTTGGTTTTTCGCGTAGGCGAGGCGGACGGATTCCTGCAAAACCTTGTGGCGTTGCGACAAAAAGTCGGGGTTGTGATCGAAGGCGTTTTTCCATGCTTCGAAGAAAAACCGATTAGTTGAATCGAGTTTGGGTTGATCCACGGCGCGAACCAACCGGTTTGTGCCCATCACCGACTCGGCGTAGAGAGAGATGACGCGATTTGACGCTTCGTAGAGTTTTTGTTCGGCGTCGCTCAGCTTGGATTGCCGCAAGGCCAAGGCGGCTTCTGACTCGAGGACTTCCAGCTCCGAACCCTTACCGGCGTTCAGGCGATCCCGGTTGTCATTCAGAATTTTTTGTGCGGTGAGGACAGAATCGTGGAAGTAGCGTACCTGTTCCTGAGCCATGAACAGGTTCCAATAGGATGCTTCGGCGGTCGAAACCACGATCATCAATTGCCGGCGGTAATCTTGGAAAGCGATGTCCGATCCCAAGGCCGCCAAACGAATCGCCGCCAGATTGACGGGATACCAAGCGTTCTTCAGGAGGGGTTGGCTCAAGGAAACTCCAAAGAATGTTTGATATTCTCCGTTTGTGCCTCCGCGGACGCCGCCCAAACCGGAGAGAATAGGGGTTCCTTGCAAGCTGTTGTTAAGGTCGCGCAGGGTGTATCCCAAACGCACCTTGGCGCCCGTGGGGAGTAGCGATTCGATGCCGCCTTGGTAGATGTTGTTAAGCTCCTCGTAGCGGTCGCTTAGCTGGCTGCTCTCCTGTTCAGCGGTGTTTTCGCGCTTGTTTGCTTCCCGGGAAGCAGAGCCGAACAACGCGGGTTCGAACACGCCGAGTTCGCTGCGGGCTTTGCGTCGGTTAATTTCGACATCGAGGAGTTTGCCCTGAAGGCTCTCGTTGCGCTCAAGCACAAGTCGGAGGAATTCATCCAGCTTAAGCTCAGTCGCCCGAGGCTCGGCAATCAAAGAATTGCCCGAGAAAAGCGCGGAAAGTGTTATGGGCAAGACGATGCACCGCAGGCCTGCCAAGATGGTAAACCCCAGTCTGTTACGCATAGAACCGCAAGGAGGGAACATTGCTCAAGGTTTATAGAATGCCATGCTGGCGGAACACAAGAGCAAAACCCGGTTGCGGCAATTTTTTGGTAGGAGCGAGCGCGAGAAAAAGGGAGGAACGGACTTCAGCTTAAGCGCGCGGCATTTTTCAAGCGAACCGGCAAATCCTAAGACTTGACTCAAATAGTTCCACCTTCCAGGCACATCCGAAGTTTGAGTTTTGAACCAAAGAATTTATTCCTCCAGCACAACCACGGCTTGACAGTTTTGTGTGCTGGATTTAAAAAGTCGTCGACCCAGTAATTGTCGTGGCAAACCTGTTGCCCGATTAAGTCGTGTGTTTAGCGGTTTGATAAAGGCTCTTAAATGGCCTTTGAATCACCATTGAAAACGACGCCAGCCAAAACTGATTTTGATCTTGAGGCCTTGGAGCCAAGGCTGCTCTTGTCGGCTGAGCCCTTGCAGGGCGTGGTTGCGTCCCTCTACTCAACTCAAGTCGATGGTTCATCTTCTGGAGGTGGAGCAGGCTCAGGCGCGGAAATCTTCTCCTCGGAAGCAAGCGCTGCATGCGACTTGACGGTGGCTGGCGAAGGCGATGTTTTTCAGATTGGAGATTCGGCGAGTTTGGATGCCTCGGAACCGGCGACTGCTTCAGAGGCTGATTCACGTCTGGCTGACGGCTCGCAGAATTCGGAGGCAGTCGATGACTCTGCCGAATCCACTACGGAAGAGACGGTGGTCACCGGGGTAGCCGATTTCGCAAATGCTGTAGCGGGTTCTCCTCAGACCGACGTCACTAATGTTCTTACGCAGCAGTTGACCGAGACGCTCAAGGCTGCCAATGCCCCTCCTGCTGAGGGGCAGATGAATGTTCACCTCACTCCTGATTCGCAATTGAGTTTTGCTTCAGCCCTAATACTGGGAACATGTGATGTTTTGTCGGGGAGCGGTAGCATTGATGGGGATGTCGTGAACAATGGCTTGCTGAGTCCGGGGAATTCACCAGGCATCACGAACTTCGTAAATTTCACTCAGGGATCGGGCGGTCTTACCTTAATCGAGATCGGTGGCACAGCGGGGGCGGGGGTAGATCCTAACGGTTGGGATCAGGTTAATGTCAGCGGAACAGCTACTTTGGATGGGACGATTCAAATCGCCCTCTACAACGGTTTTGTTCCTAATCTTGGGGACACCTTCCAGATTTTCACTTGGGGTTCGGTAGTTGGCGAATTCGCCAATTGGCTTGGAACTGCCGGCATCCCCGGTCACGCAGACTGGGCTTTCAAACCTACTTATGGTCCAGGCGGCTTATCCCTCACCGTGGTTCAGACCCCGCTCATTGCCGGGCCCGTAGGCCCTGCGATAACCACGGGGCTCAATACTCTTTCGAACGTCGCCAACTTTCTGGACGACATCGGCGAATTCGCTGAGGGCATTCCGTTCATTGGTTCAAATCTTGGAGCTTTATCCAGCCTGGGTACCGCCATTCAAAACGCAATTGCTGCCCGACTCTCATCCTTCCCCAATGCCGCTTCAGTCACCGCCGCGATCGAGAGTTGGAACAATACGAATTTTGGCGGCTTCGGCTTTGCGGTAAAGGGCGTTTTGGCACACTACGGAGCGACTGCCGCCGATCCGGTTTGGTGGGATGTTACCATCGAGTTGTCACCTTCCGCGGTTAACCGAGCACTTGAGAATGTTCTGGATGGGATTTTTGAAGCGGCTTTCACGGGATCGCCGACCGTTAATGTCGGTGGCAAGGTGGTTCTGGATTTTGCGTTTGGTTACGATAGCGGGTTCTTCACGGAGATTGATTCGGTCAGCGCACAAGCCACCGTTGCGGCGACCGGTTTGGGTGGGTTCGGCTTCAGTTTCGACACCCCCTCTGGTACACAGAGTCTGAATGCCAGTGGCGGGACGGTCAACCTTGCCGCCTCTGTCACCGCAACACCCAACGGAAGCATTTTGACCGGTGGGCGCATTACCCAAGCTACTCTCTCGAGCCTCAACGCTTCGAACATCGGCAGCGCGTTTGACCTTACGAATGCCGGCACTTTGGACGCCGCATTTCCGTTGACTGGCACCCTGAGTTTTCTCGGGTTCACCCTCACCGGGGGATATACCGTCCGAGTGGAGTCCGACGATTTGATGAACAGCACTCCGGAAGTGAGCTTGGATGTGAACAGCGATTTGACGGTGATGGGGCAGACCTTGCATGGCAGTTTCACACTGAGAAACACAGGCACGGAGACCATTCTCGAGGCGGCCAATGTAGATTTCCAACTCAACGCCGGCGCCACCCGAATTTTGCGTGTGCAGAATGGTGCGGGGACGTTCGTGCTGTTGGGTAGCGACCTGGCAGGAACGATGACGATGGATTTGGACTTAGGTCCCGCCATCCCCAACATCACCCTTATTGCGACGACCTTGGGGCTGGCTTTCAACACGTCTGCCGCCCCCGTGCCGACGATCAATGGCGTAAGTGTGAACCTCCCCGGCGGGCCTTATTACCGGGTGTCGGGCAGCGCGACTATTGCCTTGAACAACCCCCAAGCCAGCCTATCGGGCAGTTTCGTTTTTGAGCCTCGCGACACCGATGCGAACACGGCGAATGGTTACGAGGAAACTGCGGTTGGCGTGGCTGGCCTGGCCTTTACCTTCACGGATGGCAGCAATCCATTGCTCAATGTCACGAGTGGTACTGGCGCTTTTGTTTTCCGCAGCGGCGGCACAGGGATCGTGGGCAGCCTCTCGGCCAACGCTTCATTGGCGGTTCCGGGGTTGAGCGTTAGCGGATTGTTCAGTGTCGTTCTGAACGATACCAACGTCGCCTATAACCAAACCATCAATGTCAATGGCGCCAGCGTCTTGGTGAACGTGCCGATTGGTCCTTACCTCCGGGTCACGGCCAAGGGAAATACTTCCGACGCTGATACCACGAATGACCATGCCACGATGGTTGTGCTGGGAATCACATTGACGGGCGATTTTGATTACGAACGAAGGCAGACTACCACCGGCGGGGAACAAGTTGTCACGATAGCCGGCGCTGATCTCTCCTTCGATCTCGGTTCCGTGTCGAATGATCTCATCAGCGTGAGCAACGGCACCGCGGCTTTCATCATCACGAACGCCGGTTTAGCTGGCACTTCGACCGCCACGATCACGGAAAATATCCCGGGCGTGACGCTGGGCGGCACTTTTACGGTCAGTGTCAACAACACCAACGCGCCGGTTAACGAAACCATTTCCATCAGCGGCGGGCCAACCCAAATCATCAATCTGCCGGCTGGTCCATTCCTCCAACTCAGCGGAACGGGGGCGACGATCGCGTTTCTCGGCGTAACCCTGTCCGGGAATTTCACTCTGAAGCAGGACACAGCAGTGAGTGGGAGGCAATTGATTGCGGTCACAGCCAATTCCGTCAATTTCAACTTCGGAGCCAGCATCGTCACCCTGACCAACGGCTCGGGAGATTTCTTGATTACGGACGACGGCATCGCGGGGCAGGGGCAGATTACGGCGGCGGTAAGCGCGTTTGGCGGCGGCTTCTCCCACACCTTCCAATGGTCATTCAACACGACGGGCGGGCCGGTTGACGAGGTCGTGATTGATCCAATCACGCTCGATTTGCCCTCCGGGCCATTCAACACGATTGATACCGGCTCGGTCGTCGGGATTTCCGTTCCCATCGGCAGCTACACGCAGACCATCAACGGGCGTTTCATCCTCTCGATGGTCCCCGGGGCGCCAAATTATGTTACTGTAGCCGCCTCCTCCGTGAGTGCGACAATTGGTTCTGGGGCCATCGGCATGGCGGTCAGCAATGGCTCGGGTGCATTCGTGATTTACAACACGGGTATCGCAGGTGAAGTCAAAGTGGGCACAGCCAGCCTGAGCGGCGCCGGTCTATTAACTTTGACGGCGGAAAACCTGAAACTCCGCGTAAACAACACCAATGCTGACGTGGGCAACCCGAGCCCGGTGGTCATACCGATCAATGACAACCCGGCGGATAATGTCAGCCTGCAATTCATCGGAGCGTATTACCATAACTACCTTTCCATCGCCGGCACTGCCGAAATTGGCGGTTTAACTGGCGCCATCACCTTGGGTGGCAACTTCGTCTTCGAGCGTGGTCATTTGGACACCAACAATGACACGGGGCTGGAGGACGTGTTTACAATTGCCGCGACCAATCTCCATTTCGATCTGAAAGCGGGTTCAGTCACGGTGGTATCCTTTAATAACGGATCGGGAACATTTCTTATCAAACCAGATGGCATCGCGGGCACGGCGACACTGCAATTCCAATCGGGCATGGTCGGCATCAGCGGCAGCATTACTTTGCAGGCAAATACTTCGCCGACCGCCATCATCAACGCATCCGTCCCCACACCCTCCGGGGCGGTGGTGCTCAATATTTCCGGCACCAACTTCGTCCGCGTCAACGTCAGCGGTTATCTGCACTTGGGCTCGATTGCGTTGCCCTTCAACTTCTATGTGCTGATCAACGGCACCAGCGTCGAATTCCACCGGACGAGCGACAACTTTCTGCTCGTTTCGATTTCGAACACCGGCGCGATCACGGTAGATCCGAGCTTAAGTTTCTCCGACTTCGCCGCGCCCGGGCCGTTCGAATTTGTCAGCTTGTTGCGTCAGGCGCTTATCTGGATGGATAGCTTCCGCGACGCGGATATCTTCGATGTGGCCATACCGTTCACTGATCGAACCTTGGGTGACGCCTTCGACTGGACTCAAGTTTTCGCGGACAAGGTGTTTAGTCGAATGGTGAGTGTGGAATTGCAGTCGCGCACGCTGGCCCTGCAAACGGACACGGTTGCCACCGGCAACCTCGTGAATGCCAAGGCGATGATTCAGCTGGGCTCGGAAACACCGCAGGAAGTCAGTTTCACCGTCAACTACAGCAATGGAGACAACAATCTCGACGAACTGGTAAATGCCTTTAATGCCGCAATCACTCCCCTCCATCCGCTCTACGGTCGCGTCGTGGCGCGCATCCACAAGTTCAAGGATCAAGCGCCGACCGATCCGGATTACGTAGATCGGTTCAAGGACGATGTTTTCGTGATCGCTCTTACGGATGCCGAGGTGGCCAAGGGCACCGAGATGAAGTTGGTGGATCTGGATTCGCAATTCGGCAGCCTCGGCTTCGGCCCGCCGGACGGCACTTACGGTGGTAGCGATACAACAGCGGAACAATCCGCAGTCCTGGTGGATCGCTACGACACGAAACATTTCCTCGAGATTCTGGCGGATGTTCTGAACGACGGAATACTCAACAACAACGGTGGTGTCACCTACAACGAAGCCCAACAGGTTTACACCTATGTCGTCGATCAGTCCGCAACCTACAACACGCAACAGTTGTTTGGGTTGAGCGAGATTCCCTTCAATTGGAATCTGGACCTTGGCCCGATTGCTGATGCGTCCATCAGCGGTGCGCTTCAGTTCAGCGCCACTGTCGGCTTCCAGTTCACGCTCGGCTTTGACTTGGGCGCGCGCGAGGTGCCGCGATTGCTCTCGCAAACGACTGTGCCGGTTCCCGCGAATGGACGGCTTAGTTCGGACGCGCACTTCACACTGACCCTCAACAACGAGGCGCCAATCTCCGTGACCTTGCCAAAGAGCGACGTGGTCACGCCGCTGAACAACAGCATCGAGGAACTGGCCGCTGACTTGAATCGTGTCTTTGCTTCCATTCTCTACAGTGGACCGCTGACCGGCGGTGTTCCCACGCCGCTGAACCAATTGATTGTTGCCCAAAAGGCGGGAAGCGGTCTCGCGATTTCCGCATTGCAGGAAATTGATTCCGACAACAACGGCGTGCCGGATGCCGGCAAGGATTTCAACGGCGATGGCAACACGGACAATTGGCTCGGCCTGATCAATCGTCTCGTGGCGGTGTCGATAAAGAACGATACGTTTGCCACGGAAATGGGATTTGGCATTCAGGTGGTGGATTTGGACAACAATCCGGCCACGACCAACGACCAGTTGTTCATCTCCTCTTCCACTTCGACGATCAAAGGCCTGTTCATTGACAAGGCGCCCGGTTACGACCGGATCCAGATGAGCGCGTCGGCCACGATCACCACCAAATTCACCACCCCGGGCAACCCCAACGATCAGGATGGCATCCGTGGCTCGCTCCGCTTTGGCTTTGTGGAAATCTCGACCAACAACGGCAGCTTCGGCACCTACGCTTATGACGGCGTCACGCCCAATCCGCTCAGCGTGGCGTTGGGCTTGCAGAATCAGACGACCGGCGCCACACGGTTTTATTTGAGCGACCTGTTCAACGGAACTTCCTCGAACAACATTGGTAACATTCTCGTTGGCCCGACCTTCGGTGGCAGCCTGCTGGCGCGGCTGGATCAGATCACGGTTAGCGGCCTGGGCTTCAACTTCCCCCTGGGAGCGAATCCGCAAATCGCGGCGTGGATTCCCGACATCAATTATTTGAGCTACAACGCCAACCCGTACGATCCAGCTACGAACAATCAGGGCATCTTCCTTACTTACCCGTCGCTGGATGCCTTGCAGAACTTCACGAGCTTCGGCTTCACGCAAATCATCCAGGCGTTGAATGCCATTGCCGACAACCTCAGCCAGTTGAGTGCGTTCTCGTTCCTCGATGAGCCGTTGCCCTTCGTGAACATGAGCGTCAATGACATGATCGACTATGCTCAGAAGTTTGCAACGCTGATCGATGGCCTGCAGGGAGCGGGCTCGCAATCTTCCCTTCAGGAATCCATTTCCGAACTCGAGCATCAAATCGAACTGCTCTTCAATCTTAGCCCGAACATCCTGACGCTTTCGCTGGATGACGGTGGCCTCTCCGGCTTGTCCGGTCTCACGTCCGGCGGCATCAATGCCACAACCCACGCCAGCGTGACGCTCAATCCCGCGGGCACGAACAACGCGGTGCTGATTCGGACGACCGTGCTCGGCACCGCAGCCAGTTTCAACGGTTCGCTGATACGGTTCGTGGCCGATGCCGGCATCGCCGGGGCCGGCGCGGCGGCGCAGTGGAACGCCACAACGCGCGTGCTCACCGTTCGCATCAATAGCGCCCGGACAACCGCCAATGCCATCGTCACGGCCATCAATGGTGCGGGTTCGCCGTTCACGGCCTTGTTAAGCTCCGCGGATCCGGGCAACACCGGCGCAGGCACGGTGGTCACTTCCGCGTTTGTCACCACGGGCGGCATCAACGGGAGTTTTCAATCCGCGGCGACGCTGATGCCGGGAGGCGATAATAACAATTTTACCATCACCGCCACCGGCAGCCTCGCTTCGGCGGCGACGATGAACGGGTCGAGCATTCGCATGTATGGCGACTCCGCCGTGGCCGGCAATACTGCCCAAGTGAATTGGAACGCGACCTCCAAGCTGCTCACCATCAAGATCAATCCAGGAGTCACAACCGCGAATACCATCATTAGCGCGATCAACGCGGCGGGCATTCCCTGGAATGCGGCGCTGGCCCCGCCCGACAACGGTGCCTCTGGCAATACCGGCGCGGGCACGATCACCACCAGCGCCTTGAAGTTCTCGCTCAACTTCCAAACGGCCTACGCCAACTCCCTGCCGTTCCAACTCGACCTCGCTGATCTCGTCAGCAACCTTGCCGGTGACAACGCCGCCGTTCGCGCCTTCCTCGAAGCGGCGACGACCTTGGTTCAAATTCGCGGTTCCGGAAACCTCACCGTCAGTGCCGGCGCGAAACTGACCCTGGATTTCGGGCTCGACCTCTCCAATCCTTCCACCGTCAAACCGTTTTTCTACGACAGCACTGGCGTGGAGTTGACCGCCAAGGTGCTGGGAACGAATCTCGAAATCGAAGCTTCCCTCGGCGCAGTTTTCGGCATCTTCATCAAGGACGGCAAGGTGACGCTCGACGCCGATGGCGATCCGACGACCACTGCGGCACAGGGCGACAAAGGGGCAATCTTCCGATTGGGGCTCAAGGACAACAACGGCGACGGTCGCCACTACTTCAGCGAGAGTTGGTTCAACTCCGGCAGCATTGACCTGACCCTGCAGGGCGGCGTCAGCGCCCAACTACCAATCTTTGCGCCGACGGAGAGCACGCCGTTGAGCGGCGATTCAGACACGAACGGCGACGGTTACGCGGACAACGTACTTGCCATCGAGATTCCCGACTTGCTCCGGCTCTTCATCAGCGAGGCTGTTTCCACGAGCGCCACCGGAGCCTCCAAGGTTGTCAAGTTCGCCGGACTGAACAACGACCTGAACATCACCAGCAGCCTCTACACGAATTACAAGATTGTCTTCCTTGACACTTTGACGGGAAACACCGCGAACGCCTCGTTCAATGCCGGCACCAACACGCTGACGGTAAACATTGACGCTGGCACCACGACCGCTTTGGTGGCACGCAACGCCATTCAAGCAGCGACCGGCGGCGGCGGCACCTTTAGCGCCACGGCGCTAACCAGCGATGACGACGGCAATGCCGCCGCACCGCACACCAATTCCGGCCTCGGCAAACTGGAGAAGATTTCCATCGTTACGCCGGACTTCAGCGAGCTGTTTGGTGACCTCGATTTCTGCAGCATCATCACAGAGCATCTGGGTGATATTCTCAACGGACTGGACGCGTTGCTCGGCCGGATTCAAGACGGACTGAACGAGATCGTTTACAACACGGATCTCCCGCTCATCGGCAACGGCCTGCAGGGCGCCGCAAATTTCATCGGGGACTTCCGTAACGGTCTGCTCAAGAACTTGCGCGACGAGGTCAACGCCGCGGGGGGCAACGGCGCCACCGCAGTCGAGAATGCGATCAAGAAGGCGCTCTGGAACACGCTCGGGCCGGGTGGGCTGGACTTGCTTGTGGATTACGACACCGGCGAGGCCCTCGATACTGAGGCCGGCTTCAGTCAGCTGGACGTGACGCTCGATTGCGATACCGGCCTGATTGTCAACGTGCGGTTGAAGAAGGAAATCGCGCTGCTGGATACCTCGCAGAACCCGATCGATTTCCAGATTGGCGTCCCCGGCTTTGGGCTGGAAGTGGATGGCAACGTCGTTATTTCCATCGGCTTTGATTTGAAGTTCGGCTTCGGTTTCAACACCGAAGATGGTTTCTATTTCAATTCTTCCGCGCCGGCGGACGATCCAGAACTGGTGATTGAATTCAAGGCGGAGATTCCCGGCTTGCACGCCGCCGGTGAATTGCTGTTCCTGCAACTCGACGTCACGGACAATGCGGAGAATCCCAGCATCTTCCGCGGGTTCTTTGAAGTGGACCTGATGGATCCCAATGACGACGGCAAGCTCACGTTCTCTGAAATTACCTCCAGCGGCACGCAACTTTCCGATATCGTCCACGCGAATCTCGGTGCCGAAGCGCACATCACGCTGGATCTGATCGCCAGCTTTGGGGGCAACACCGCCTTTCCGCGTGTGCTCGCGCAGTTCCATCTGGATTGGGTGTTCGATCTCGATAATGGCGCTGGCACCCCCCAGATTGCGCTCACCGACATCTACCTCGATCTGGGTTCGTTCATCTCTGACTTCCTGGGGCCGATTTTGGAAAAGATTCAGGAGGTTACGGAGCCGCTGCAGCCAATTCTGGATCTCGTCACGGCGCGGATTCCGATTCTGTCCGACCTGGCCGGCGAAACCATCACCTTGCTCACCCTCGCGGAAATTTTCGGCCTGCTCGAACCTTCCACCGTCGAATTCATCACTGATGTGATCCAGGTGATTACGTTGATCAACAGCTTGGAGGGGTTGGGTGAAGGCCAGATTCTGATTCCATTCGGGGCCTTCAACCTGACGGCGGACAACAATGGCGAGATGAAGAACATCTCAGCCTTGGAGGATTTGGCGGAGCGCACCCTCGATGACATCGCCACCGCCGCGGCCGCCGCTACCGGTCCAGGCACAAGTTCCAGTTACTCGAATGCGGCGGCTGGATTCGTCGGCGACGCCGGCAGTTTGCACAACTTCAGCATTCCCATCTTCGACAACCCGTCCGAACTGTTCAATTTGTTCATCGGCGAACCCGTGCGCCTGGTGGAGTGGCGCATGCCGACCTTCAAGTTTGAGTTCACTTACACGCAGAAGATTCCGATCTATCCGCCGCTTTACGCGCAATTCGGCGGCAGCATCGG
>CAYWCK010000140.1:0-11737 GCA_964456685.1 uncultured Bifidobacteriaceae bacterium
GTGATGTTTCTCGGCGACTTCATCCGCAATCTTTCGCTGCCGCTGCGGCTCGATTTCATGGGCGTTTCCAGCTACGGCGCCGGCACGGAAAGCGGAGACCTGGTTTACACGAAGGAGTTGCGGCTGGATGTGCGCGGACGCGACGTACTGCTGGTGGACGACATTCTCGACACCGGCAAGACGCTGACGCGGGTGACGGCGAAACTCCGGGCTTTGAAGCCGCGCCGCATCAAGACCTGCGTGTTGCTGGACAAACCTTCGCGTCGCGTCGAAAAAGTTTCGCCCGATTACGTCGGCTTTGTCATTCCGGATCAATTCGTGGTTGGCTACGGGCTGGATTACGCGGAGAGGTATCGCAATCTGCCGTTTGTGGGCGTGCTCAAACCGGAGATGTATCGTGGCGCGTGAAACGTGACGCGTAAGGTGTGCGATGCAAACGACGGTCCAGTTCTATTCTTACTTCCGCGAACTAACTGGCTGTGTGTCCACGGTGGAGACGATTGGAAGCGGATGCACCCTCGGCGCGTTGCACGACCGGCTCATGGAGAGATTTCCGAAGCTCGCACCGATGAAGAAATCCACACTCCTGGCGGTGGGCGTGGACTACCAGCCGCGCGATTATGTATTACAAGACGGCGATGAGATTTCGCTGTTTCCGCCGGTGCAGGGAGGGTGAATTGTTGCGGCGCTCCTTGAGCGTCGCCATCGGCCACCGACCACCACTGCAGCATGCAACGCCAACTCACAATTACAACTGACCCCATCAACGAGCCCACGTTGATCGCGCAACGAACCATGTCTCACGGCATGGGCGCGGTGGTGAATTTTCTCGGCGTCGTCCGCGGCAGCGAGGAAGGCAAAACCATTTCCGCCATCGATTACGAGGCGTTTGAAAGGATGGTGACGCACCAGTTTAACCTGCTTTTCGACGAAATGGAGAAACGTTGGCCGATTGAATCCGTTCGCCTCGTTCATCGCATCGGCCTGGTTAAAGTCAACGAGCCGTCGCTCTGGGTTGAGATCGTCGCGCCGCATCGCGGTGAAGCGTTCGCCGCGTGCCAATGGTTGATTGACGAAATGAAACGCGTCGTGCCGATCTGGAAGAAACCGGTGCCCTGACGGCTGTCTTCCTCCGGCGTCCCGTCCACGCCTTTACTTCCGGAATGCTTTCACCACCGGCACCAGGGATTCCGTTTCCTCCCGCGTCAGCTTTTCCTTGAACGCCGGCATTTTGGACGTCGCTTTCGCATCCTGTTTTCCTTCCAGAATCTGCTGGATGATCTGGGCGTCGGTCAGCTTCGACTGGCTGAGGTCTTTCACCCCCAATTTTTTCGCGGCCGGAGTTTGGGCCGTGCCGTCCTTGCTGTGGCAGGGGGCGCAAATTTTTTCGAACAGCTCCTTTGGTTCACTGGCCCGAAGCGACGGGCTGGCGCTCAGCCACACGAGAACAAACCAGAATGCGATCCCGCGCCCGCGCACGAATGATTTCTTTCGTCGCTCGGGCGAACACGGTCTGGTCGGGTTGCCGTGTTGCGGGAATTTGGTCGCGCGTCGGAAAATCATGTTGTCTGGCCGTTCAAGTGCGTTGGGACAGTGACACCGCAACATTCCTGCGCGTTTGAAGCAAGCCCATTTTTGCCTCAAGTTCCGCCGCCCCGCGCCGATGAGGCGGAAGAACGTCCGTGGATTCCGCGTGCCGCAGCCTCGCGGCTGCCTCCATCAGCTGGCCGGCGGACTCCGCGCGTTCGCGATGCTTGCCATGAAAAAGAAACTTCTCCCGCTCCTTTTCGCCGGTTGTTTGCTGGCGCCCCGCTTGCCGGCTGCGCCTTTCACCTATCAAGGCCGGTTGGATGACACCAGCGGGCCCGCGAACGGGAACTATGATCTCCGCTTCGGCCTGTTCACCGCCAGCAGTGGCAGTTCGGCCTCGATCACCATCACCAACCTGAATGTGCCGCTCGCCGACGGTCTGTTCACCACGACGCTGGATTTTGGCGGGTCGGTGTTCAACGGCGCGAGCTACTGGCTGGAAATTTCCGTGCGCACGAACGGCGGTGGTGCGTTCACCACGCTCGCTCCCCGGCAGCCGCTTCATCCGACACCTTATGCTTCGTACGCCTTCGCTGCCGGCATCACTGACGGTTCGATCACCAGCGCGAAGGTTGCGGATGGCAGTCTCGCCACGATTGATTTTGCCAGCGGCGCGGTCACCGCCAGCGTGCTCGCGGACAACTCCGTTACCGCGGCGAAGATTGTGGACGGCAGCCTCGGTGTCGCGGACCTGGCCGTCGGCGCTGTGAACTCCAGCAGGATTCTCGATGGCTCCATCCTCGGTGCGGATGTTGGGGACAACGCAATCGGTTCGGCGCAATTGGCCGATAGCATCGACCTCGGCAGCACCGCGGTCAGTGGCACATTGCAGGTTTACCGCACGGCAGCAAACACGCCGTCCATTGCGCTTTATGGCGCCACCAGCCAGATCAGCACGTACGGAAGCGATGGTCTGGAGCAAACGCGGCTGGCCGGCCAGACGTACGGCTACCTGAGTCTATATGACAGCAGCCCGGCCAATCAACTCGCTGCTTTGCTCTCCGCTAATGGAACGACCGGTGGCTACCTGTCGCTCAATAACTCCAATGCTTCACCCCGCGCCTATCTCGCCGGACATAATGCCGGTGGTTACCTTTACCTCTATCAAGCAGATGGCGATTTGGGTGCGATCGTGGATGGCGAATCCAGCGGGGCCGGCTTGGTCGCGCTCCGCAACACCAACACCGTGACCTCGGCTTCGCTCTATGGCCACGGCCCGACTGCGGGGAGCGGCGAGTTGGTGCTGAACACCCGTCTTGGCACCAACACCATGGAACTTACCAGTCAAGCCAGCGGCTCGACCGGAGGTCGTTTGCAACTGAAGCGAACCGACGGCACCCTGAGCGTTTCGTTGGAAGCGGAAGAATCCAGCGGCTACGGCAGCCGCCTCTTGCTCTACAACCGTGATGGCAATCTGCGCGCCGAAATGGATGCCGACTACGGCGACAATGCCGGGGCAATCTCGCTTTATGCCGCGGACGGCAGCTCGGGTTTGTTTCTCGACGGCGATTTCGGCGGCGCCGGCTACGTGAGCGTGCGCAATACCAACAGCGTCCAGCGCGTGGTGCTCGACGGCTACAGCACGGCGGGCGGTGGCGAAATCTCGGTCTATGACACCGACGGTACGGAGACGGTGGAAATCATCGGCGCGGAAAGCGGTACGGAAGGCGGGCAGATTACGCTACGCGATGCTGACGGCACCACCACGATCCAGCTCGACGGCGACGTTGGCGGGACCGGTGGCGGCTATCTCCGTCTTTACAAGGGCGACGGCACGGCGACGATCACGATGCAGGCCAACTTGAATGGCGATGGCCGCATCACCACCCAGGAACTTCAAATCACCGGCGGCAGCGATCTTTCCGAGCAGTTCGACATCAGCGCGGTTGCCGCGCCACCACAGCCCGGCATGGTGGTGTGCATTGATCCGGCGAATCCCGGTCAGTTGCTTCCCAGCTCGAAGGCGTATGACCGAACCGTGGCGGGCGTCATCAGTGGTGCAGGCGGCGTGAAACCCGGCATGTTGATGGGCCAGCGCGGCACGGCCGCAGACGGCAAACATCCTGTCGCACTGACTGGGCGAGTTTATTGCCTGGTGGATGCTGCCAACGGGGCGGTTCAACCTGGCGATTTGCTCACTACTTCGGCGACGCCCGGCCATGCGATGAAAGTCACCGATCATCCGCGGGCGCAAGGCGCGATCATCGGCAAGGCGATGACATCGTTGCCCAAGGGCAGGGGACTGGTGCTCGTGCTCGTGTCACTGCAATAACCGCCGACGCCATGGCCATGAACTTCACATTGAGGAAAGCTGCGCTGGCAATTTGTTTCGCCGTCGTATTTTGGGTCCCGCTGAGACCGGCGTCTGCGCAAAACCGAAAAGTGGAGCTTGCCGAATTGTTAGCGCGCCTGCAGCCCGTCACCAACAATCAGGGCCGGGGTGCGGTTGCACCAGTCGGGCTCGCGCGCTTCAGCCGCGCACCCGAAGGTCACGTCCGTTGGATCAGTGCACCCGAGGGCTACGCGTTTGCGGCGGATGCCGCGCTCGTGGCGGGCAATCCCGCGGCGACGGCTCGCGGGTTCTTGCAGGCGAACCGGACGGTGTTCGGCGTGGCAAGCGACGCCGTGGATTTCGTCCCGAAGCGCACCCGGGATCGAGGCACGCGCCACAACGTCCGCCTGCAGCAAACCTATGCCGGGGTTCCCGTTTTCGGCGGCGAGGCCGTGGTCCAATTGAATCCGCACGGCGGCATCGAATCGGTGTTGAGCCGTCTGCAACGCGACGTGCAATTGCTCGACAGCGGAAGCGTTACCGTCACGCCGCGGATCTCGGCGAGCGAAGCAGCCGCTCTGGCGCAAAGTCATTTTGCCGCCCGGGCCGGCGCGGCGGTCAACGTCGGGCCGGTGGAACTGCAGATTTTTGCGCCGGCCTTGGTGCAGATTCCCGGCCCTGTGCGGTTGGTTTGGAAAATGGACGTGGCGGCCGCCGACCCGTTCCATCTGAACCAACAAGTGTTGGTGGATGCGGCGAGCGGCGAAATCGCCGCGGCGTTTGAATTGCGCTGCACGGCGCTCAACCGGACCATTCAGGACAAGCAAAATACCAGCAACGCGCCGGTCACGGTTCGTGTTGAAGGCGGGGCAGCCACGGGCGTGGCCCAGTTCGATAACGCCTATCTCTACGCAGCTGACGTCTACAATTTCTATCTCGGCGTTCATGGGCGTGACAGTTACGACGATGCCGGCGGGCCGATCACGTTCACGTTGCGCTATTGTGATTGGCGCGGCCGTTGTCCCATGGCGAATGCCTTCGCCTTGATGGTGGCAAATAGTTCGGCCATCGCTTTCGGTGATTTCTATGCGATTGACGACGTCGTGGCGCATGAATACACCCACAAAATCACGGCCTTTGAATCCGCCTTGATCTACACGAACGCCTCGGGCGCCATCAACGAGTCCCTCTCCGACGTTTGGGGTGAGTTGATTGATCTGGTCAACGGCCGCGCCACGGATACCGCTGCGGTCCGGTGGCAGTTGGGCGAGGATCTGCCCGGGGGGGCAATTCGCAACATGAAAGATCCGACCCTCTTCAACGATCCGGACCGGTTGAATAGTCCGCTGTATCAATCGGCGGCGGTGACCAACGATAATGGTGGCGTGCACCGTAACAGCGGCGTGAACAACAAGCTTTGTTACCTGCTCACCGATGGCGACACGTTCAATGGCCAAACCGTCACCAGCATGGGGATCACGCAGGTGGTGAAACTTTACTACGAGGCGCAAACCGATCTGCTGACTTCGTCGGCCGACTGGACGGACTTGTTCAACGCCTTGATGCAAGCTGCCATCAACCTGCACTGGAGCGACGCGGATCAAAACAATCTGCTTCGCGCCTGCACGGCGGTGGAGATTGCGGGTGCAACGAGCGATGCGTGGGTGGATGTGAATTCCACCTGTGTGGTTGAGGCGGGCGTGGAAACTTGCACCTCGATCGTGGGGCCGTATCAATCGGTCGGACGCGGCGTGACCAACACGCCTCCCGGTTCCGTCCTGCACATTCGCGCGGGCACGTACAACAACGCGCTCTACACGGGCAAGAAGCTCGAACTCCGTGCGGAGGGTGGTTCGGTTTTGATTGGAACGCCATGAAGGCAATGCGTACGCATATTTCCGCACGAATGTTCCGCGTCACCTTGCTCGTGATGCTGCCGCTGACGACTTGGCTGGCGTGGGGAGAATTCAAGCTGAATTGGGCCACCGTGGACGGCGGTGGTGGGGCGAGTACCGGCGGCGTCTTTACCGTGCACGGCACCATTGGTCAACCGGACACGGGCGCGATGAGCGGCGGCAATTTTTCGCTCACCGGCGGATTCTGGAGTTTGCTGTCGGTGGTGCCGAGCGAAGGCGCGCCGTTGCTTGCCCTCTACCGGACCCCCACCAACTCCCTTGCCGTCACCTGGCCCTCACCATCGGCGGGCTGGACCTTGCAGCAAAACACGAGTGGCCTTGATGCGATCCATTGGAGCAACGTGACCATCGGGATCCAGGACGACGGCCAGCGGCGAATCTTTTTGATCAGCCCGCCCACCGGCAACCGGTTCTATCGGCTCGTCAAACCTTGATTCGGTCAGGCGGCAACTGCGGTGATCATTCGCGCGAGGGAGAATTTTTCAGCGTGCGACGGCGTCATAGACGCGGACGTAATCCACCAGGAAATAATCCGGCAGCTTCGCTTCGCGGATTTTGCCCGCCCATTCGCCAATTTCTTCGGTCAGCTTGATGAACTCCGGAACTTGAGAAACGCCGCCTGCGGCTGACTGCCAGACCACTTGGCCGTCCACGAAGAATGTGTAATTCGTCGGCGTCCAGTTCAGTGCGAAGGTGTGAAAGCCATTCGTGATCGCGGGGATTGTGACCTTCGTGCCGGCGGACTTGTGCTCCTTCCCGTAACCGTCCCAGTGCAGGTTCATCGTCGTCCGCCCGTCGCGCCACGGGAACTCGGCGATATCAATTTCGGTTCCGTCCCGGCCGTCATTACCGATGCTCCCGACGCCATCGCCCATCAGCCAGAACGCCGGCCAATGGCCAGGCTGGGTCGGCAACTTGCAGCGCGCCATCCAATACCCGTAGCGATGCTCGAACCGGCCTTTGGTACGGATCGCACCGCAAACGAAGCGCTCCCCATCCTTTCGGGTGCGGAGCACCAGGTTGCCCTTGCCATCGAGATACGATTCGCTCCGGGTCCAGTAACCGTCGCGCCGTGGGGAGTCGCCGAGGATTTCCCACTTGGCAGGATCCAGTTCTGGTCCGTCGAATTCATCGGCCCAAACCAGTTGCCACCGCCGATCCGCGGGCAGCGAAGGCAAGTGGTCGGTTGCGTTCTGTTTCCCGCCGGTGGCGCAACCCGCCAGACACAAACCCAGCACACCCGTTATCCACAAGTTCAAGTTTTTCATAACCCATAATCCCGACGCACAAGCTTGACCGGATATTGAATCAAATTCCAGTCCCGGTCGCCGCCATGCTTGAACGGTCCCGCCCGAACCGATACCGTGCCACCTCATGCAACTGAAGCTGGTCAGCCTGCTCGGGCTTATCGTGTTCATCGGCCTGGCTTGGGCAATCTCCGCCAACCGGCAGCGTTTTCCCTGGCGCGCGGTTTCCTGGGGGCTGGCTTTGCAGTTTATTTTCGGTTGGCTGATCCTGAAGACCGGGCCGGGCGAGGCAGTTTTCGATTTCTTCCAGCGCGGCGTCACCAAACTCATCGGCTTTGCCGAGGACGGCTCCAAGATGGTGTTTGGTCCGCTGGCGAATACCGCCCTCCTTTCCGAAAAGTTGGGGCCGGGCAATGGCTTCATTTTCGTCATCACCGTCACCGCCACGATCATCCTGGTCGCGGCCCTCTCATCTTTGCTCTACCACTACGGCGCGCTGCAACTCGTCGTGCGCGGTACCGCCTGGGTGATGCAGCGCCTCATGCGCACCAGCGGCAGCGAAAGTCTGGCCGCGGCGGCAAATATTTTCATGGGCCAGACCGAAGCGCCGCTCGTGATCAAACCCTATCTGGTGCGCATGACGCAAAGCGAAATCCTGGCCCTCATGACCGGCGGCATGGCCACCATCGCGGGCGGGGTCCTCGCGGCGTACGTCTCGTTCGGCATTTCAGCGGGGCATTTGTTGACGGCTTCGGTGATGAGCGCGCCCGCGGCCTTGTTGATTGCGAAGGTGATGTTGCCGGAAACGGAAGCCAGCGAAACCGCCGCCGGTGCGTCCGCGAAGGTCCCGCGGGAAACCACCAACGGACTGGACGCACTCTGTCGCGGCGCGAGCGACGGGATGATGCTCGCGATCAATGTCATGGCCATGCTCATCGCGTTCGTGGCCGTCGTGGCGCTGGCCAATTACCTGTTGAGCCTTGGGCTGCGGCCATTCGGCATCCACGCCGCCGCGCCGTTACAGACGTTTTTCGGCTGGATCAACGCGCCGTTCGCCTGGCTGATGGGTGTGCCCGGCCGGGATTGTGTGGCCATTGGCGGTGTGCTCGGCGAACGCATCGTGCTCAACGAATTCATCGGTTACCTGAGCCTGAGCAAACAAACCGCGCAGCTCGACCCGCGGAGCTTCACGCTCGCCAGTTATGCGCTGTGTGGTTTTGCCAACTTTTCCAGCATCGCGATCCAGATCGGCGGGATTGGTTCCCTGGTGCCGCCGCGTCGCGGCGATTTGGCCCGGCTTGGCCTGCGCGCCATGATCGGTGGTTTACTGGCGAGTTATCTGACGGCGACAATCGCCGGAATTCTGCTTTGACCCGCGCGACGAATGGGTTTGAATCTTCGCCTCCATGGAAAAGAACCGCCTCGAAGCGTTCAGCGACGGTGTGATTGCCATCATCATCACCATCATGGTGCTGGAACTGAAAGTGCCGCATGGCCATGACTTCGCGGCCATCAAGCCGTTGCTGCCGGTGTTTCTGAGCTACGTCTTGAGCTTCATTTACGTGGGCATCTACTGGAACAACCATCATCACATGCTGCATTCCACCAAGCGCGTGAGCGGGGGAATCCTCTGGGCAAATCTGCATCTGCTGTTCTGGCTGTCGCTCTTTCCGGTCACCACGGGCTGGATGGGCGAGAATCACGCGGCGCCATTGCCAACCGCGCTTTATGGCTTCGTGCTGCTGATGGCGGCGATTGCTTATTACATCCTGCAACGCGCGATCATCGCCAGTCAGGGGCGGGATTCGGTGCTTGCGGCGGCAATCGGCGGCGATTGGAAGGGCAAACTTTCACCGGTATGCTATGCGGCCGCGGTGCCGCTTGCGTTTGTTAACGCCTGGATTGCCGGTGGCCTTTATGTTTTCGTTGCCTTGCTCTGGTTGGTGCCGGACCGCCGCATCGAACGTGCCCTAACCAAGGCCCATCATTCTTCATGAGTCATCGTTTGCCTGAACTTCGCGAGGCGTTGTTGAAGTTGCACAAGGCGCTCGTTGATTCCGAGCGCGTCACCTACGAGCAGACCCTCGGCCCGATCACGTCGCCGAACCATTTCTTGCAACTGCTCACAACCGATCCGTGGTTCGCGTGGCTGCATCCGCTGTCTGAGCTCGTCGTGACCATCGATGAAACGCTGGACGCCCGGGAGCCGCTGACTCCGCCCGTTGCAGACGCGCTGGTCCAGCAGGCCCGGACTCTCTTGGTAGCCTCGCAAACGGGCGAAGGCTTCGCCAAGCACTACGACGATGCCTTGCAGCGCGACCCGGATGTGGTGCTGGCGCATGGCGAGGTAGCGAAGTTGCTGGGGTCGCGGAAAGCGGCAAATTGAAACCGGCGGCCGAGTTTCAGATTGATTGTTGCCTGCCGGCATCTACGATTTGGCGCACTAATTCGGAAAGATCTAGGCTAACAATGAAAGTGGTCATTTTCTGTGGCGGTTTGGGGACGCGCTTGCGCGAGGAAACGGAGTTTCGTCCCAAGCCGATGGTGCCGGTGGGCGAACGGCCGATTCTCTGGCACATCATGAAGACCTACGCCCATTACGGGCACAAGGAGTTCATCCTGTGCCTCGGCTACAAGGGGGAGGCGATCAAGGATTACTTCCGCAACTACCACTGGAACACCAGCGACGTCACGCTCCGTCTCGGCGCCAAGCCGCAGATCAAATATCACAGCAAGCACTCGGAGGAGGATTGGACGGTGACGATGATTGACACCGGCCTGAACACGATGACCGGTGGCCGCCTCCGCCGCGTGTTGCCGTATCTTAAGAACGAAACTTTCCTGCTCACCTACGGCGACGGCGTCACGGACAGCGACATCAACGCTTCGATCAAGTTTCACAAGAAGCAGAAGAAGATTCTGACGATGACCGCCGTGCAGCCGCCCGGACGATTCGGCGATTTGGAAATCAACGACGGCAAAGTGACGGCGTTCAAGGAAAAGCCCGAGCGGCAGACCGGCTTCATCAACGGCGGCTTTTTCGTCGTTGAGCCGGGCATCAAAAAATATCTCGGCGAAGCGGACGGCTGCGTGTTCGAGAACGAGCCGATGAACACGCTCGCGGCGGAAGGACAGATTTCCGCTTATCAGCACACGGGTTTCTGGCAGTGCATGGACACGTATCGCGAACAGCAATTGCTGACCGGGATGTGGAACAACGGCAAGGCGCCGTGGAAGGTCTGGTGATGTTCGCGGGCTACTATACCAACCGCCGCGTCCTGGTCACCGGCCACACCGGCTTCAAGGGCGCGTGGCTTTCGCTGTGGCTTGCGAAACTCGGCGCCAAAGTCACCGGCCTTTCCCTGCCCGCGCCGACGAATCCCAATCTCCACGCGACCATTCAACCCGGCACGTTCGTGCGCGAGATCACGCTCGACATTCGCGACGCCAAGGCGCTCGCGGCGGCCGTGAAGGAAGTTCAGCCGGAAATTGTTTTCCACCTGGCCGCCCAACCAATCGTTCGCCTCTCCTACACGGAGCCCCTCTCCACGCTCGACACAAACGTCAACGGCACGGCGCATTTGCTCGAAGCTGTCCGGCTCGCGGGCATCAACTGCGTGACGGTTTGCGTGACGAGCGACAAGTGCTACGAAAATCGCGAGTGGGAATTTGCCTATCGCGAAAACGACCCGATGGGCGGGCACGACATCTACTCGATGAGTAAAGGCGCGGCGGAGCTTGTCGTCGCGGCTTGGAATCGTTCCTTCTTCCTGCCGAATCCCGCGCTCGGACCGGTCGTGACGGTGCGCGCGGGGAACGTCATTGGCGGCGGTGATTACGCGGCGGATCGTATCGTGCCAGACAGCATCCGCGCTTTGCAGGCGGGCCAATCTATTTTGGTTCGCAACCCGGTGGCCGTGCGTCCGTGGCAGCACGTGCTCGAATGTTTGAGCGGTTATCTCTGGCTCGGTGCGCGGCTGGCAAAGGAAGGAAAAACTTCCCGCATCGCGTCGCCGTTCAATTTCGGGCCCGAACCCAGTGCGCGGCAACCGGTGCGCCGTTTGGTCGAGGAAGTGTTGCGCCACTGGCCCGGCCAATGGACGGACGGCTCCAAACCCGGCAGCGTTCACGAAGCCACCTTGCTCTCGCTCTCGATCGAGAAAGCCGGTGCGTGGTTGCAGTGGTATCCGGCGTGGAACTTCGAGGAGGCTGTGAAGCGCACGATTGTCTGGTATCACGAGGCGCATGCGCGAAAAAATCCGGACATGCAGAAATTCAGCAGCGCGCAGATCGACGACTACACCGCCGCCGCACGCGAGAAGAATCTTTCCTGGACCAAACCCGCATGAGCTTTAGTTTGAAATGCCGTTCCTGCGGCAGCACCGACGCTGCGCACATCCTCGATCTCGGCGTGCAACCGCTGGCGAACAATCTACTCACGCCCGCCGACCTCGCGAAACCGGAGCCGAAATTTCCGCTGCGTCTCGCGGTCTGCAAATCCTGCTGGATGCTCCAGATCACCGATCTCGTGCCGCCGGTGGATTTGTTTTCCGACTACCTCTATTTCTCGTCGTTCTCGGATTTGATGCTGCGCCACTCGCGCGAAGCCTGCGACGGCTATCTGAAGGAATTCGGACTGAACAGCCAAAGCCTCGTCGTCGAAGTTGCCAGCAATGACGGCTATCTGCTGCAGAACTTCGTGAAGGCCAACG
>CAYWCK010000141.1:0-11678 GCA_964456685.1 uncultured Bifidobacteriaceae bacterium
CTGTGGCAGCTGGAACCGCTGCCTCCGCCTGGGATGAGCGCGCAGGGCGAGGCGGTGGGCGCACGCATGGCGAAGTGGGATTGGGCCGGCCTGCCCCGCACGCGCCGTCGTTTGTTACAACCCTTCATTCCGTTTCGCACCAAATTGCTGCGCGGCGTGCACCGGTGGCTGGCTCGTGCCTATGCCGCAGAAGTTCTCCGCTCCCCGGATCACCAAGGTTGGCGGGAGTATTATCCGGAAAATCATTTTGCCGCGATGGCGGAATGGGAGTGGATCAAATCCGCGCGCGCGGCGGGCTGGCTGGATCATTGTTTCGCCACGGTGCAGACGCGGGTGCAGTTCCTGCGCAGCCGTGGTGTCCCGGCCGAGTTGATTCCCTTTGGCTATCATCCGAAGTGGGGGCGCGACCGGCAGATGGCGCGGGACATTGATGTGCTCTTTCTCGGCCGCTTGGGGCACGGGCCACGCGAAACCAACGTCAACTGGTTGCAGGCGGAACTGCAACGCCGCGGGCGTCCGCTGACGTGGGTGCAGCGCGCTTTTGGCGAAGCGCGCGAAGAACTGCTCAGTCGTACCAAAATCATGTTGAGTCTGTTGCGGGTGCCGCACGATGAAGCTGGGATGCGGGTGATGATTGGCCTGGCCGGCGGCGCCCTCGTGGTGTCCGAGGCCTGTGCCGACGCCGGCGAGTTCGTGCCGGGAAAGCATTATGTCACCGCGCCCCTCCGGGACATCCCGTCGGTCGTGGAACATTACCTGGACCACGAGCTGGAGCGACGCACCATCGCGGCGGAAGGCCATCGGTTCGCCACCGAAGAATTGACCCTGCCCCGGGTTCTGCACAGGATGTTGCGGCTGGCAGGCATTGAGGGTCCGCGCTGAACCATGTTACCTAACGACAAACCGCTCTTAATTCTCGGCACCGGCTTGTTCGCCGTTGAAATCGCCGATCTCGCCACAGAAATCCCCGGGGTCACCGTGGCTGGCTTTGTCGAGAACATGGACCGCCAGAAGTGCGCGCAACCGCTTGATGGCAAGCCGGTGCATTGGATCGATGATTTGAATGAACAGCTGCAGACACATCGCTTCGTGTGTGGTCTGGGCACGACGCATCGCGGGCGGTTTACCGATCAAATCGCATCGCGGGGCGGTGAATTTGCCACGCTGGTTCATCCCAGCGCCCGCGTGCCGGCGACGAGTTCGCTCGGCCCGGGCACGATTCTCAACGTTGGGGTCATCATTGCCTCGCACACAATCTTGGGAGCGCACGTCTGCGTGAACCGCGGGGCCACCATCGGCCATCACACGCGGCTCGATGACTTCGTGACGATTGGCCCCGGCGTGAATCTCGCCGGAAGTTGTCACATCGGCAGCGCGGTGTATGTGGGTATCGGCGCCACGATCATTGATCATATCAAGATCGGCGCCCGCTCGGTCGTGGGCGCCGGGGCGGTCGTCACGGCGGAAGTGCCGGAGCGCGTGCTCGTGGTCGGTGTGCCCGCGAAGATTGTGAAGCGGGATATTGAGGGCAAGTAGCAGCGGACCGAGTGAAAGGGGATAAACTCATCATCAATGCGGCGCTCACCGGCATGGTGCCGATGAAGCGAGACAACCCGCACGTGCCCATTACGGTTGCCGAGATCATCGCCGATGCGAAGCGCTGTTATGACGCCGGCGCGAGCATCGTCCACTTGCACGCGCGGGCGGAGGATGGCCAACCGACTTATCGCAAGGAAGTGTGCGCCGAAATTTTCGCCGGCGTGCGCGCCGCCTGTCCGGGCGTGTTGATTTCCGGCACGACCAGCGGCCGTACCTACAAGGAATTTGAGCAGCGGTCGCAGGTGCTTGAGTTGGAAGGCGAACTTAAGCCGGATTTGGCCTCGTTGACCTTGGGCTCGATGAATTTCGCGACGCAGGCTTCGGTGAACGAACCGAAGATGATTCAAAGCCTCGCGTTGAAGATGAAGGAACGGGGCATTGTGCCGGAACTGGAAATCTTCGAGCTGGGGATGGCGGAGTACACGCGTTATCTAATTAACAAGAGCATGCTCAGGTCGCCCTTTTACGCCAACCTCCTCCTCGGTTCGCTGGGCACCATGTCCGCGACGCTGGAAAACCTCCGCCTGCTTGTTCGTGCCTTGCCGCCCGGCACAACCTGGTCTGGCGCTGGCATCGGGCGTTTTCAACTTTTCGTCAACCGCCTCGCCATCGAGGAAGGCGGCCATGTCCGCGTGGGCTTGGAGGATAATCTCTGGTTCGACGAGCAACGCACTGACCCGGCCACGAATCCGCGGCTGGTCGAACGCGTGGCGAAACTGGCGCAGGAATCCGGTCGCGCGATTGCCTCCCCCGGCGAAACGCGGGCCCTGATCGGTCTCGCTGTGGCGCAACCGGCAATGGCCTGAAGCGGGCGGCCTTTTTTCGTGTCTTTCTTCCGGTTCGTGGTTAAACCATTTCCATGCGCACACTTCTCCTTGGCATTGATAGCGGCACGCAATCCACCAAAGCCCTCGTGGTGGATGCGAAGGACGGACGCGTCCTCGGCGCCGGCTCGCAGGCTTACGATTTGATCCCCGATCTCCCGGCCGGTGCGAAGGAGCAGCATCCGCACACGTGGCGGGAGGCCACGGCCGCAGCGATCCGTCAGGCCATGCGCAATGCCAAGGCCGGCCCGAGCGACGTCAAAGCCATTGGCGTGAGCGGGCAACAGCACGGCTTCGTCCCGCTCGACAAGAACGGCGAAGTCATCCGCCCAGCGAAACTTTGGTGCGATACCGCGACGGCGGCGGAGTGCGAGGAGATCACCGCTGCGCTCGGCGGCGCGAAGAAGACCATCAAGGCGCTGGGCAACGCCGTGCTGCCGGGCTTCACCGCCTCCAAGATTCTCTGGCTGAAAAAGCATGAGCCGAAGAATTTCGCGAAGCTCGCCACCGTGCTCTTGCCGCATGACTACCTCAACTTCTGGCTCACGGGGCAGCGGGTGATGGAATTCGGCGACGCGAGCGGCACCGCCCTGCTCGATGTGCGCAAACGCAAATGGTCCGCCGCGGCCCTGGCGGCGATTGATTCCGACCTGGCGGACAAATTACCAAAGCTTGTTTCCAGCGATCAACCGGCGGGAAATTTGCAGCCCGCCACGGCGCACGCTTTGGGACTGAATCCCGGCGTGCTCGTGAGCGCGGGGGGCGGCGATAACATGATGGGCGCGATCGGCACGGGCAACACGCGGCCCGGCATCGTGACCGCCAGTTTCGGCACGAGCGGGACGATCTACGCCTGCGCGGATAAACCCGTCGTGGATCCCGAAGGCGAAATTGCCGCGTTCTGCGATTCCACCAATCGCTGGCTGCCGTTGCTCTGCACGATGAACGTCACGGTGGCCACCGAAATGATGCGGTTGGATTTTGGCTATTCGCACGAGCAATTCGAGAGCAAGGCCGGCCAGGTGCCGCCGGGCGCGGGCGGGCTGTTGCTGCTGCCGTATCTCGAGGGCGAACGCACGCCGAACGTGCCCGACGGCACGGGCGTCATGATCGGCATCAACGGGAAGACTTTTCGCGCGAGCAATTACTGCCGCGCCGCGATGGAGGGTGTGACGCTGGGAATGAATTATGGTTTGCGGCGGCTGGCCGAACTCGGCGTGAAAGCGAAACAAATCCGGGCGACGGGCGGCGGGGCGAAATCGAAATTGTGGCGACAAATCATGGCCGATGTGTTCGACGCCGAAGTTGTGACCCTAAAGGTTGGCGAAGGCGCGGCCTACGGTGCGGCCTTGCAGGCGCTCTGGTGCTGGCGCTTGCAGCAGGGCGAAAAGGTTCGGATTGAAGATCTCACCGAACAGTTTGTGACCCTAAACACGACCGAGACCGCCACGCCCAATACGAAGGCGGTGGCCACGTATCGTGAACTGCAGGCGTTGCAGGATGATTTGTCGCAATCGCTGCGCGGCGTCTTCGCCAAGCACCGCGAATTTGTTTTGAAATGAAAAAGCTCGCCCTGCTTTTCCTGATTGCCGGAGGGCTTGCCCTGGAAGCCGCACCGAAGCCCAACATCGTTTTCATTCTCGCGGATGATCTCGGATACGGCGACGTGAGTTGTTACGGCCAGAAGAAGTTCGCGACGCCGAACATTGATCGCCTGGCTGCCGAGGGTATGAAACTCACGGCGCATTATGCCGGGAACAATGTTTGTGCGCCCTCGCGCTGCGTTTTGATGAGCGGCAAGCATCCCGGTCACGCCTATATCCGCGACAATCGCGGCGGGATTGGCGAGGGGCGAGAAGGGCAGGAGCCCGTGCCGGCGGGTGAACTCGCGCTGCCCCTCACTTTGAAAAAACTGAGCTATGCGCTGGGCGCGTTCGGTAAATGGGGGCTGGGTCCAGTTGGCAGCAGCGGCGATCCCAATGCGCAAGGCTTCGACCAGTTCTTCGGCTACAACTGCCAGGCGGTGGCGCACAATTATTATCCGACGTCGCTGTGGGCGAATGCGACCCGCGTGACCTTGCAGAACCCGGCTTTCTCGCCGCGCCAGAAATTGCCCGCCGCCGCGGACTTGAATTCCCCCGCCACGTACGCGCGGTTCACGGCGAAGGACTACGCGCCCGACGTGATTGGCGAACAGGCGCTGAAGTTCGTACGCGCGAACAAGGACCGGCCGTTTTTCCTCTACTACCCGACGACCGTGCCGCACCTGGCGTTGCAGGTGCCCGCGGATTCGTTGCAGGAGTTCGAGGGAAAATTTCCCGAGACGCCATACCCCGGTGGACGCGGGTATCTGCCGCATCGCACGCCCCGCGCTGCTTATGCGGCGATGATCACGCGCATGGATCGCGAGGTTGGGCGCGTGATTTCGCTCGTGAAAGATCTGGGGCTGGAGGAAAGAACGATTTTCATTTTCACCAGCGACAACGGTCCGCTCTACGACCAGTTGGGCGGTACGGACGAGGAGTTCTTCAACAGCGCCGCAGGTTTCCGTGGCCGCAAAGGATCATTTTACGAAGGTGGCTTTCGGGAGCCGTGCGTGGTGCGTTGGAAAGGAAAGATTGCGGCCGGCGGCACCAGTGATCGCGTGACGGGTTTTGAAGACTGGCTGCCGACGTTGCTGGAATTGATTGGCGAGAAGGAGCGCACCCCTGCTGGCCTTGACGGCATCAGCTTCGCGCCAACCTTGCTTGGCCAGCAGCAGTCGCCGCGGCTGTTCCTGTATCGCGAAACGCCCGGATATGGCGGGCAGCAATGCGTGCGGCAGGGCGATTGGAAGTTGGTCCGGCGCAATCTTGCCGCCGGCCCCAAGGCGAAGGAGTCGCCCACCACCGAGCTGTTTGATCTGGCCAATGATCCGCAGGAGACCACCGACCTGGCAGCGAAGCACCCGGACATCGTCCGTAAACTTATGGCGCTGGGCGCCGCGCAGCGAACACCCGCCAAACTTTGGCCATTACGCGCTCTGGACCAAGCCCATGAATGAAGAGGCCCGCCAACGACTGGATCGCCTGGAGACCACGCAGGCGCATCTCGAACATCAGGTCGAACAGTTGAACGAAGTCGTCATCGAGCAGGGGAAATTGCTGGAACGCCTGAAGCGGGAGGTCCAACGGCAATCCACCGCCATGGAGACGCTCGAATTGGAGCGCATGAAGGCGAACAATCCCAAGCCGCCGCATGCCCAGTTTTGACCGTCTCGACTTCGCGCGCGGGTTTGATAAGTTGGTCCGGTGAGTTTTGTCGCTGAATTTGATTCCCTGCCGTTGGCGTCGCTGGTGCAGCGCTCCATGGCCACCAGTTCCGCCGGCGCCCGCGAAAGCATCGCCAAGGCGTCGTCGTCGCTGGCTGATTTCGCCGCGCTGATTTCGCCCGCAGCCGGCGAGCATCTCGAAACGATGGGCCGCCGCTCCCAGCAACTCACCCAGCAACGCTTCGGCAAGGTCATCCGCCTCTTCGCGCCGCTTTATCTTTCCAACGAGTGCATCAACAACTGCAAGTATTGCGGTTTTTCCCGGGACAACCCGATCCTGCGCGTCACTCTGGCCGTGGACGACGTGCGCCGCGAAGCCGGCGCGCTGGCGGCGCAAGGATTCCGCAACATCCTGCTCGTCGCCGGCGAGCATCCGAAGTTCGTCTCGAACGGCTATCTCGCGGAGTGCGTGGCGGCGTTGCACGCGGAAATTCCCAGCGTGTCGCTCGAAGTCGGACCGATGGAAACCGTGGAATACCGGCCGCTCGTCGCGGCGGGCGCGGATGGGCTCGTCGTTTATCAGGAGACCTACGATCGCGCCATCTACGACGACATGCACACGGCCGGGCCGAAGAAGAACTTCAACTGGCGGCTGGAAACGCCGGAGCGCGCTTACGAGGCGGGCTTCCGACGCATCGGTATCGGTGCGCTGTATGGGCTGGCCGATTGGCGTTACGAAGCCCTGTGCTTGGCGGCGCATGCGGAATACCTGCTGCGCAACTGTTGGAAAGCTTACCTGACGATTTCCCTGCCGCGGCTGCGTCCGTGCGCCGGTGAATTCGCGCCGCTCACGCACATGACTGACCGTGAACTGGTCCAACTCGTCTGCGCGTTTCGGCTCATGTTTCCCGATGTGGGTCTGGTGCTCTCGACGCGCGAGCCAGCGAAATTGCGCGACGGACTTTTTCCGCTCGGCATTACGCTGATCAGTGCCGGCAGCCACACTGAACCGGGCGGTTACACCGGCGCGGGCAAGGAGAAGATTCACCAGACTGTGCGCGGTCGTATCGTGGAAACCGGTGCGAGCGAATGGGCGACGCCGACGAACGGCCACGCGACGAATGCGACGGGTCAATTCAACATCGCCGACGAGCGCTCGGCGGAGGAAGTGGCCAGGTTGATCCAGCGTCTCGGCTACGAGCCGGTGTGGAAGGATTGGGATGCGGCGTTGATGACGCAATCATCTCAATGAAGCGGAGTTTTGGCATCGTGTTGATTTTGGTAGTGGGATTTGCCCTCGCGGCTTTTTGGCGACGGGCGAATCAAGCAGGAGACATTGGTGACGGGCACACTATCGGCAGGTCCCGAATGGAACTTAATTCGATCGCAATGGCTTTGAACATGTATGAAACCACGTTTGGTGGATTTCCAACTGGTAGCAACGGCGACATCTTTCGCTCGCTGATGGGAACGAATCCAAAGGCAATTGCTTTCCTCGAGCCGGGAATAACCAATCAACTTGGAGAACTCCTCGATCCATGGAATTCTCCTTACCAAATTCAAATCATTGCGAATACGAGCTACTTGATTCGTTCGGCAGGAAAGAATCGAATTGCAGGTGATGCCGATGACATCGCACTTCGCTCTGCCGGCAATGCAAACAGTAAATAATTGGGGCATGAATCAAATCAGCGCCAACGGCCAACCCATCAGCGCCAAGCTGCCTTGCACGATCGAGGAGTTTCTCGTGACGCAGAATCTTTTGCCTCGCAGTGTCGTGGTGGAGCATAACGGTGAGGCGGTCGCGCCTTCGGAGTTTGCCCAACGGCAATTGCATGCGGGCGACCGGCTGGAGATCGTCAAGATTGTCGCCGGCGGCTAGGTTCCCCACCCCGCTCTAGGCTTGTTCCGCGCCGCTCGGTCAGGATATTTTCTCCGCTCTATGAAATGGCGATTCCAGTGGCTTTACCGACTCGGTCTGGCGGTTTGCGTCGTGGGTGCGTTTTGGGCGGTCTTGGCCTCGGCGCAAACCAATGATGCTGTCAGCGCGGTCGGCACCGGCGGTGCCACCAACGAAGTCGGTTCATTGGTGAACAAGCTGGGCAACCTGGACAAGCAGCTGGAAGAACACGATTTGATCTTCCACCTCGACAAGGTGGGCGCACTGCAAAAGCCGCTTTTCGGCCAGCCCCTGTGGAAATACATCGCCTCGCTGGTTTACATCTTTCTCGCGTTCTACATTTCCAAATTTTTGGATTATCTGACCGGCGTCTGGCTCAAGCGCTGGGCGGAGCGGACGGAATCCAAACTCGACGATTTGTTGCTGGAGGCCTTGCGCGGGCCGGTGAAGGTGATTGCCTTCGTCATCTTCCTGCACGTCGGGTTAAGCGTGTTTCGCTGGCCGGAGAAGGTGCAGAAGTTCCTGTCAAACGGGCTGATCGTCATCATGGCGTTTTCGATCACCTACGTGGTCTTGAAGATTGTGGACTTGCTGATGGGCGTCTGGCGCGAGCGGACTTCGGTGGGGACGGACAAATCTTTCGATGAGCAACTTTATCCGATCGTCCGTAAGAGCGTGAAGCTGTTCGTGGTGGTCATCGCGGTATTGGTCACATCGCAAAATCTCGGCATCAACATCACGGGTGTGATCGCGTCGTTGTCCATCGGTGGTCTCGCGCTCGGCCTCGCGGCGCAGGACACACTGGCGAATCTTTTCGGCGCGGTCGCGGTGTACATGGACAAACCTTTCCGCATCGGCGACGTGATCAAACTCGAAGGCCTGCAGGGGACGGTGGAGAACATCGGCCTGCGCAGCACCCGGGTGCGCAATGTGGAAGGCCACCTCGTGACCATTCCCAACAAGACGATGGGCAATGCGATCATCACGAACATCACGCGCCGGATCACGATCCGGACGGAGATGAACTTTGGCCTCACCTACGACACGCCCGCCGACCGGGTGCAACGTGCCACCGCGCTCCTCGGGGAGATTTTCCGCGCGCACCCCAAGACGGCTGATTTACTCATCAGCTTCAACAAATTCAACGATTCCGCCCTCAACATTTTTGTCGTTCATGTCTGGAGCGGCACGGATGTGAAGGAACATTTTGCGGCGATGCAGGAACTCAATTTGAAGGTCAAGGATCGGTTTGATGCCGAGCGAATCGAGTTCGCCTTCCCGACGCAAACGGTTTACGTGAAGCAAAGCTGAGCGCGGTGGCTCAACGCTTCACCGCGTCAATTTCCAGTCGCACCATGCGGACGATGAGCTGACCGGCAGGGTTGGCCGGATGTTTCGCCGCGTAATGCGCCACCACTTCCGCGATGAACTGCTCCCGCAGCTCGGCAGGTACGCGTTGGGTGTATGGCAACCAGGTCGTTCGGAGCCACGCCGCCAGACCTGCCGTTCCGGGGAAGGCCGCGTCTTTGTCTGCCAACCGCACGCAGCTCGCGGTGAAGCCATAGTGGCCCAGCCAGTTTTCATACGCCTCCGGGCCGTGAAAAAAATACGGCACGGTGAGCCTGCGAAAGAACGATCGCCAGCGCTTCAGCCGCAGGGTGGCGCAGAGTGACTTGAAGACTTCCTGCGCGTTGCCGCGGCCACCGCAAGAGATGATCAACCGCCCGCCGGGCTTCAGACTGCGGGCTGCGCCTTCCAAGAACGCGGGGTGATCGTCCACCCAATGCAACGCGGCGTTGGAAAAGAGAATATCGAACGGCTCCGGGAAGCGCAGCGCGCGCGCGTCCATTTGCTGAAAATCAAGATTGGGAAATTCCGCCGCCGGGAAAGTGGCTTGCGCGAATTGGATCATCTCCGCCGAGCTGTCCACGCCGGTGATCTGTCCCCGCGGCAAGGCGCGGGCGATTTCTGCCGTGATCTTGCCGTCACCGCAGCCCACATCGAGAACGTGCTCGTGCCCCTGCAGTCGCACTATGGCGAGGAGTTCGCGCGCCCACGCGAGTTGCGCCGTGGAGTTGGCGGCGTAATCGCGGGGATTCCAGACCACACTGGCGGCGGGCGCGGTCAAATCAAGCCTGCCGTTTCCGGCCAGCCGCAGAGGATGTTCATGCTTTGCACCGCCTGGCCGCTGGCGCCTTTCACGAGATTGTCCTCGGCGCTCATCACGATGAGCCGCCCGGTGCGCGGATCGAGCCGCCAAGCAAACTCGCAGACGTTGGTGCCGACCACATTTTTCGTGTCCGGCAGCGCTTTGCCTTCGAGCAGGCGGACAAACGGTTCGTTCGCATACGCGGCGCGATAGCACGCGGCGACTTTCTCGCCGAACGCAGCAGCGCCGGCGGCGTCGGAAAAATGTTCCGCGGGCGCGAGGTAAAGCGTGGTCAAAATGCCGCGATTCACCGGGATGAGATGCGGTGTGAATTGGATCGTGACCGCCGCACCCGCCGCGAAGGAAAGTTGTTCTTCGATCTCGGACAAATGCCGGTGTTTCGGCACACCGTAAGGGCGCACGCTCTCGTTGCACTCGCAGAAGAGATAATCGAGTTCCGCTTTCCGACCCGCGCCGCTCACGCCGCTCAACGAATCGGCGATGATACCAGTCGGTTTGATGAGCTTTGCCTTTAGCAATGGAATCGTCGGCAGCAGGATGCTGGTCGGGTAGCAGCCGGGCGAAGCAATGAGCTGGGACTTCTTGATTTCGTCGCGGTACACCTCCGGCAAACCGTAGATGGCTTTGGCGAGCAGATCCGGCGCGGGATGGTCGTGCGCGTAAAATTCCTTGTAGATCGCCGCGCTGCGAAGCCGGAAGTCGGCGCTCAGATCAATCACGGTGCAACCGCCGTTGAGCAGCGGCACGGCGTATTCGGCCGCGACGCCATGCGGCAGCGCGAGAAAGACGATGTCCGCCTGCTTGGCCAGCAGTTCGGCGTTCGGCTCGGTGAAACGGAGCGCCTTTGTCTGCGGATGATTCGCGAAGCGCGGAAAGATTTGCGCGAGCGTCTGCCCGGCGTATTGGCGCGAGGTGACGGCGACGAGTTCAGCCTGCGGATGATTCAGCAACAGCCGCACGAGTTCTTCGCCGGAGTAACCGGACGCGCCGACGATGGCAACTTTCTTCATAGATTGGATCGGTGGTTATCAGTCCCTGTCTTCCACTACCGCGCGGGTGAGTTTCCACCGGCAGCGGCGCTTTTGTAAATATCAGGTTTGTGCAACTCCATCCAGACTTCCGGATGCGCGATCGGCTTGAAGCTGTGGCGCGCGTAGAGCGTGTGCGCGTCCTGGGTGGCGAGGTTGAATCGGCGCAGGCTCAAGGTGGCGGTGTGCGCCATGACGCATTCGATGAGCCACTTGCCCAGTCCCCGTCCGCGATGGCTCTCCAGCACGTAAACATCGCAGAGATAAGCGAACGTGGCGCGGTCGGTTACGACCCGCGCGAGGCCCACCTGCGCCTGGTCATCGTAAAGCCCGAAGCAAATTGAGTGTTGCAGAGCGCGCTCGACCGTGGCGCGCGGGATGCCGATGCACCAATAGGCCCGGGACAGAAAAGCATGCACGGCGTCCACATCCAATCGGGCCGGGTCGGTGGACACCAACAGCTGATCTCGCTTCCATTCGTTGTGCATAAAGAAAAAGCCCCGCGAGCTTGCGCCAGCGGGGCTTGAGATTCGCCAGTTCGATTAACGTTTGCTGAACTGGTAACGCTTGCGCGCGCCGGGCTGGCCGTACTTCTTGCGCTCGCGTGCGCGGGGATCGCGGGTGAGAAGGCCCTCCGCCTTGAGGGCGGGACGCAGGTTGGCGTCGAATTGAAGCAATGCCCGGGCAATGCCGTGACGCACCGCGCCGGCCTGGCCGTTCGGGCCGCCGCCGGTGACATTGATCTTCGCGTCCAGCTTGTCCGCCGTGCCGGTGACAGTCAACGGCTGCGAGGCCACACCGCGCAGGGTATCCACCGGGAAATAGGTTTCAAAGGCGCGACCGTTCACCGTGATCTTGCCGGTGCCGGTGGCGAGGCGAACACGGGCGATGGCGGTCTTCCGCCGGC
>CAYWCK010000142.1:0-11554 GCA_964456685.1 uncultured Bifidobacteriaceae bacterium
GGTAGGTCAGGTTCTTCCAGCCGACCGCGTTCTTCGCGAGCAGGACGAGGTGGTTGTAAACATCCTTGCCGCCCGTGGAGGACTTTTTCTCCAGACGCGACCCCGGCGCGACGTAAACCTCGCAACCGATGATCGGCTTGATTCCCTTGTCGCGGGCTTCCTTCCAAAAATCCACCGCACCATGCATCGCCCCGTGATCCGTGATGGCGAGCGCCGGCAACTTCAATTCGCGCGCCTTCTCGCACAACTTGTCCAGACGGCATGCGCCATCGAGCAGCGAATACTCGGTGTGCAGATGCAGGTGAACGAAGTCAGCGTGCGACATGGCGACAAGTTACCCCGCGATGGGAAGCGCACGCAAGGCGGCGATGTTCACCGCCGGCGCACGCCCCGGCCGCCGGTCATTCCTCCTAGTTCCGATTGGACACCAATGATTCCGATTGGTATCAAAACTGCGGATCGGTTAGGCAATGGCTTCACGCCGGGATATGCGAACAAAACTGCTTCCACTTCTCCTCCTGGCTGGAGGACTATTCCTCTCCACCGTCAGCGCACAACCAGCGACTCCCAAGAGCGGGCCACCGCCCGGCACACTGCCCGGCGAGAAACAGCTCAATCTCCAACTGGAGACCTTCCACTTGCGCACAAATTTTGTGGTTGGCCAGATCGAGACCGGGAAGCAAGTGCCTGAGCAGATCGCCCTCAAGGTGGAACGCATGGATTCGGAAGGCGAAGATCCGCACCAACAAATCAACAGACTTCTCGCCGAACCCAACCCCGATCATGCGAAGATTCGTGCGCTAATGGGATCAGCGGCCAAGCCGAAGTGGCCGGATCGCGGACAACTCCAATGGAGACCCTTCACCAACATGCTGCCCATCGACCTTGGTCCCGGTGATGGTCAACGGACGATCTGGCTTTATGGTCGCTGGGGTGAAGGCGCGGCGTACGAGCAACATGGAAGCGGGACGCACGTGGAGGTCGTGACTTCGCCTCCCATCATTATCATCACCAATCCTCGCAGCAGCAGCGTATCGCAACCCATGATTCAGCTGCAGGGTTACAGCATCCAGCCCGTGGAACAAATCCGCTACGAACTCGTCAACGCCCGCGGCCAACGTCATAGCGGAGAAGGTCTTGTCAACGACAGCGTGATGGACCTGAGGACCGTTTCCCATTATTCGACCAATTTTTTTACCTGCTATGATTTGAACCTCGCGCCCGGCACCAATCAAATTGTGCTGCGGTGCCAGGACTACGCGGGGAACTGGGGGACGAACACTTACACGTATGTGTTCACCACGAGCCAGGATCGAACGCCACCGAAGATTACCTTGGAATACCCACGCCACGGCCAGACGCTATCCTGCGATTATTTCACCGCGCGCGGAAAACTCGATGACTTCACTGCGTTGATTACCGGCACTATCAGCTTTGCAGGCAAAACCAATGTGGTGGAGGGATTGGTCGAGCGGAATGGGTATTTCTGGCTGGAGAATCTTCCGCTCGGTCCCGGGCAGAATCTACTGCGCATCAATGTGCTGGACGCGTCGGCGAATCTTGCCTCAACCAATATTCTCATCCTGCGTGATGCAAACACACTGACGGTGAATACGGGCGCGATTCCATCTGATCAACTCTGGGCCTTGAGGACGCGGGTGGCTGGCACTGTGCAGCCACCGAGCCGGAGAGTCTGGGTCAACGGAGTAGAGGCGCGGGTTGAAGCGGACGGAACGTGGGTTGCTACGCAGGTGCCGGTCGTCTCCGCGGGCGGTGGCAGCGCAGTCTTTGATGCAACCTGCTATCCAAGGGAAATCCAAGTTGCTCCGAAATCCAGGCTGGTCAATTCGGGAATCAGCTCGCCCGAAACGCGAATTGTTCAAGCGCTCGCTGGTCCAGACATCATCGTGCTGAATCCGACTGAGCCGGCCTGCAGCACTTTACGCCTCGAATTAATGGGCATCACGACCAAAGGGTTTGTCCTCGAGAGCTCGGTAGATTTGGCGACCTGGAGTGGCGTCGTCACAAATCTGAACGCCGCACCCTGGTTCAACTACGCGTGGACAAATACACTTGGCGGAAACTGCCGCTACTTTCGCGTGGTGCCGATTCCTTAAAGCAACCTCTGCGCTTCAAAAATCAAACTGGTCAATGTTCGCTTTGTTGAAGATGAACGGCTTTCCGAGCAGAATGCTGTCGCCTTGGATCTCGTATTCCTTGCCGCCGGCTTTGAAGGATTTGGCGCCGGCTTTCAGTTCGCCTTTCGCCAGCGCTACGGCGGCTTGAACCGTCAATGCCCCCAGTTCCTCCGTGTTCCAGAGAATGACGCTGTCGGTCACGCCGTCGTGCACGTAGCGCTTGTTTTCGTTGGGAAGCCCGAGGCCAATGACCTTCACCTTGCCGGTTTTGCCCGCCTGCTTCACGGCCTCGGCGGCGCCAGGCACGGCGGGCGAACAAATGGCCATGATGAGTTTCAAGTTGGGATTCGCACTCAACAACGCCGTCGCCTCGCTCTGCGCCTTGTCCTTGAGATCATCGCACGGACGCAGGGCCACCATCTTCATTTTGGGATACTGCCCCGCGCGGCGTTGCTCGATGTATTTCTGCCACTCGATCATGTTTGCCGCGGTGAGGCTCGCGGTGATGATGCCGAATTCGCCTTCGTTGCCGCACAACCGCGCTGCTTCGTCCATCAACGTCGAGCCGATGCCCTCCGGGGTGGCTTGATTCACGAAAAACTCCCGCGCGTCGGCCAGTGCATCCGCGTCGTAAGTGATGACTTTGATGCCTTTGGCCTTGGCTTTGCGCAGGGCCGTCGAAATGCCTTCCTTGTTTTCGCAAGCGGCGGCAATCGCGTCCACGCCCATGGTGATCCAGTTCTCGACGATTTCATTCTGCTTCGCCGGATCGGGATCCGTCGGGCCGTCGAAGCGCAGGTCAACGCCGAGATCCTTCGCGGCTTTATCCGCGCCTTTGCGGCAGGAGATGAAATACGCGTTGCCCTTGGACTTGGGCATGAGGGCGATGGTGAGCTTCTTGCCGCCGCCCGCCGGAGTGCCACCGTTGGAATCCGACGATTTGCCGCAGCCGGCCAGCAGCGCAGCGAGCGCGAGCACTGGAAATATTTTTTTCATGGCGAATGCTTTCACTGAGTCTTTGCGTGGGAAATTTGCCGTCGCGCCCGCAGCGAGGCGAGCATTTTCGGAATCACGGAACTGGAAAGGGCCAGGATCAGAAGCAGGCCGGTCAACATGCCCGCGGCTTCGCGCGGTTGACCGGCATGGACCAAGCCGTTGTTCAGCACGGCAATGGCAGCAACTCCGAGCAACGTGCCGTGCGCCGAACCAATGCCCCCGAAAATGCTCGTGCCGCCGAGCACCACGGCGGTGATGGCGAAAAGTTCGTAACCCGTGCCCGCGTCCGCCTTCGCCTGACCGAGACGCGCGGTGTAAATGATCGCCGCCAATGCCGCGACGAAACCTGCCAGGATGTAAGCCATCGCGATGCGTCGTTCCACGGGAATTCCCGCATAGCGTGCGCCCTCGGGAGCAAAACCGATTGCGCGGAAGGAACGGCCAAAGGTTGTGCGATGCACGAGCAACCAGATTCCCAAAGCAACGAAGATAAAGATCGGCGCTTGGGCCGGCAGCCCGAGCCAGCGTTCCTGACCAAGGAACAAGAACGAGGCGGGAAAATTGGTGAACGTGTCCACGCCGCGCGTGATGGCTTCGCCCAGGCCGCGAAACAATGAAAACGTTCCGAGCGTGACGATCAACGGAGGCAGCCGCAGCCAAGTGATGAGCGCAGCGTTCAATCCGCCCGCCATTGCGCCAACGCCAAGCGTGCAGGCTGCCGCGAGTGGAATCGGCATGCCGACATCGCGCCAAAATTTGCCGAAGAGAATCGCACACAATCCGAGCAACGAACCCACCGACAAATCAATTCCACCCGTGAGAATGATCGGCGTCATCACGAGCGCCAGCAATCCGATCTCGACGGAGTGCCGCAGGATATCGAACGTGTTGTCGAGCGAGCCAAAGCGGGCGCCCACGGAATTGAAGTAGAGCCATTCCAGCGCGACTACCAGCAACAGGATCGTCTCGTGCCGCAGCAAAAGGTTCTTCAATCCGTGTTTATCCGTGTTCATCCGTGGCTAATTCTTTCCTTTCCGAGTGCGCAGACCATCCGCGACAACTGCGAGCAGGATGATTGCGCCTTGAATCGCCTTTTCCCAATAGGCCTGCACGTGCAGATGCGTCAGCGCCGGACTCACGCACGCCAACAGCAACAGACCAGCGAACACGCCCCAGAGTTTGCCGCGTCCGCCGGAAATCGCCACGCCGCCCACCACCACGGCCGCGATGGTTTTCAATTCGAGACCCGTGCCGGATTTCGGATCGACCTGCGGCGATTGCACGACGTTCATCATCGCCGCGAGGCCGGTCAGCGCACCGATGAAAACAAACACCCAAAAGGTGGTGACTTGGGGACGAATGCCCGCGAGTCGCGCGGCTTCCGCGTCCGTGCCGACGGCGTAAACAAAGCGGCCAGCCGCGAGATGTTTCATGGCGGTCGCCAGCGTCACGAGCAGGATCAACGCGACGCCAATCAAAGTCCATTGGCCCGCCACCTGGCTCAGCCCAAACCATTGCGCGCCGTCCGGGAGGTTCACAAATTCTCCCTGGCGAAACCAATCGAGTCCTTTTCGCAGCGTGACCATGGTGGCGAGCGTCACGACGATGGAGGGCAACCGCAGCCCCGCCACCAGCAAACCGTTGAGCGCGCCCATGACGGCGCCGAGTCCAATCGAAGCCGCAAGCACCAGCGCGAGCGGCCATTTCGCTGCGGCCAGCAATCCGGCACCCACGCTGCAAATCGCGAACTGCGATCCGACCGAGATGTCAATCTGCCGGCTGATGATGACCAGTGCCATGCCGCAAGCGACGACCAAAATCGGCGCTTCCCGCGTGAGCCACGAGAGCAAGGGCTGTGGCTGGAAAAAGGCCGGGGCGAAAATTGCCAAGGCGAGCAACAAGACCGCGAGCGCGATGGCGACGGACAGTTCGCGGAAGTTTCGCTTCATCGTGCGACCTCTGTTTGCCCGAGCGCCGCGGCCATCACGGCATGTGCGTCGCTTTTACCGGGCAGGCTTGCCGCTATGGTGCCGCCACGCATCACCACGATGCGATCGCTCATGCCGAGAATTTCCGGCAGGTCGCTGGAGATCATCAGCACGCCCAGGCCTTCGCGTGCAAGCCGGCGGATGATTTTGTGAATTTCACTTTTTGCGCCCACGTCCACGCCTTGTGTCGGCTCGTCGAGGATGAGCAGCTTTGGCTTCGTTGCGAGCCAGCGCGCCAGGGAAACTTTCTGCTGGTTGCCCCCGCTCAACGAACCGCCCGGCGCTTCCGGACCGTACGCTTTCACCCCGAGATCGCGGATGAAATCCAGCGCCAGCTGTTGCTCCGCGCCGAAGCGCAGCCAGGCGCCCGGAAAGATTCGCGGATGAATCGCCATCGTCATGTTGTGCGCGATGGGCAGATCGAGAATCACGCCGTGCCGCCGCCGGTCTTCCGGCACGTACGCGATGCCGTGGGCCACGGCTTCCTGCGGTGAACCAATTCGGATCGGCGCACCGTTCAGCAAAATTTCACCGCTATCCGCCGGCGTGAGACCGAAAAGCACACGGGCCAATTCCGTGCGGCCAGCGCCGACGAGTCCCGCCAAACCGACGACTTCACCCGCGCGCACTTCAAGCGTCACATCGTGGATGCCGCCAGCCGCGCAGTTGAGATTCTTCACCGCCAGCACGCGGCTGCCCGGTTCGCCTTCGGCGGGTGGGTAAATGTGAGAAACTTCGCGGCCGACCATAAGTTTGATCAACTCTGATTCGGTCAACGCCGAGGTTTGCGGCGCTTCCCCCTCACCCCGGCCCTCTCCCTGAGGGAGAGGGGGACTTGTCCGCCGCCGCTCGTCAAAACTGGCGCGTTCGGATAGTTGTGAGTCGGCATGCGGTTCTCTCTCTCCCAGCGGGAGAGGGTTGGGGTGAGGAAGAACCGTAGCGCGAATCTGCCGCGTGCCGACGCTTTCACCGTCGCGCAGCACAGTCACCCGATCCGCGAGCTGAAAGATTTCCTCCAGCCGGTGCGAAATGTAGATCACGCCCACGCCGCTGGTCCGCAAATCCTTCACGACGGCGAAGAGGAGGTGTTGCTCCTTTTGTGTGAGCGACGCGGTGGGCTCGTCCATGATCACAATCCGCGCACCCGCGCCGAGGGCGCAGGCAATTTCGACGAGCTGCTGTTCGGGCATCGACAGCGAGCGCACTTCGGCGTCCGGGGCGATGTCCGCGCCGATGCGCTGGAGCAACTCTGCCGCCCGCATCTGGCGCGTCCGCCAATCCACCTTGTGCCAGACGGAGTTCGATTCGAGCCGCAGACCGATGTTTTCCGCGACGGTGAGGTCGGGGAACAACGCAGGTTGTTGATAGATGCATGCGATGCCGAGTTGGTGTGCCGCGGCCGGGGTCAGGTGCGCGACGGGCTGCCCGTTGATCGTCATTGTGCCGCCGTCCGGTTGGTGGGCGCCGGTGATGACCTTGATAAGGGTGGATTTGCCCGCGCCGTTTTCGCCGAGGAGAGCGTGGACTTCGCCCGCCCGTAAATCAAACGACACGCCCTTGAGCGCCCGGACGGCGCCGAAGGATTTCGTGACGGAGTTGAGTTGGAGTAACGCGGCCATGTGCAAACCCAAGCGAAACGGAGATTCCCGAAATTTCGGCCGCATCACAAGGCAAACGACTGATCAAAACGGGAGATTTCGCTGACGGGAGGAGGGTGGGGTGGCCGACGGGATTCGAACCCGCAACAACAAGCTCCACAAGCTTGGACTCTACCATTGAGCTACGACCACCGACCCGGCAGACAGAGTAATTTCGGCGACGTCTCGTGGCAAGCGCACTTTCGGCGGGCAAGATTGCTTGTGAGCGTTCCGGCGGCGGCCTATCCTCGCGCCCTCAGTGACTTAAATTCATTTCTGGATGGCGAAATTCGAGCGAATTCAATTCGATCCCGGCACCTGGGAAAAGACGCTAAACGGCTTCGCCGATCGCATTGTCTTCCAGACTCCCGCATGGCTGGCTTTCGTGGCGGAAACGCAGCGCGGGGAAATCGTCCAGGCTGCGCTCAAGGAAGGAGGCGAAACACTCGGCTACTTCTCCGGGGTGGTGGTGCGAAAATTTGGGCTGAAAATTCTCGGCAGCCCGTTTCGCGCGTGGTCCACGCCGTACATGGGATTCAACCTGCGCGAAGGCGTGTCGCGGCGACTGGCGGCAGCGGCGATCGCGGACTTTGCTTTCCAGGAACTCGGCTGTCTGCATCTCGAAGTGGTGGACGCCCATTTGCAGCACGATGAGATCGCCGGCCTCGGCTTCGCGCCGCAGCCTTGTGCGACGATGGAGATTGACCTCACGCAAACCGAGGATGAATTGTTCGCGGGCATGACCAAATCCTGCCGTTGGACGGTGCGCAAAGCCGAGAAGAACGGCGTCATCATCGAGCCTGCAAGCGACCCGGCATTTGCCGACGACTACTTCAATCAACTCACGGACGTGTTCGCCAAGCAAAGTTCCGTCCCGCACATTGACCGCGAACGCACCCGCGCCTTGCTGAAGCATCTGCTTCCGACCGATCACCTGCTGCTGTTGCGCGCGCGCAACGCTGCCGGTGAATGTCTCGCCACGGGCTTGTTTCCGGCGTGCAATCGCACGGCGTTCTACTGGGGCGGCGCAAGCTGGCGCCGGCACCAAAAGCTGTATCCGAACGAATTGTTGCAGTGGCATGCGATCCGATATTGGAAACAACGCGGCATCACGGCCTACAACATGGTGGGCACGATGGATTTCAAACAGAAGTTCGGTGGCCGACAAACCGAAGTGCCCATGTTGGTGCGCTCCAAGTATCGCTGGCTGGCGTACGGCCGCACGGTCGCGCCCAGGCTCGCGCGATCCGCGTTGCACGGCATCTGGAAGGTGAAGTCATTGGGCCGCAAACCCGCCGCCCCGGCCGCGCCGGCTGAGAATCCTCCGGCGGAAGATTGAATCCCGCGCCGCGCCGAGACGCTTTCAAGTCGCAATAGAATCTTGGCCAGCTTCCGCCACGCAGCGCACCAGAGATTCACAGACAAAGTCCACTTGGTTCGTCGTCATCCACGGCGCAAGCGGCAGGTTCAACACTTCATTGCAAGTGCGGCTTGTACGGGGAAAATCCACCGCATTCAGCCGGGCGGAGAAAGCCCACAGTGTCACGGTATTGATTCCCTTGGCGTATAGCCGTTCCTTCACGCGATTGCGAATTCCCGCCCCGATGCGCACGGTAAAATGGCTGAGCGCATCGCCCGTCACCTGCGGACAGCGGATGCCTGAAGCGTTGCCGAGGCGCTGTTGGTAGCGCGCAGCCAGATTAACCCTTGCCGCACGGGCTTCCGCGGCGTGTCGGAGATTCCACAACGCCAGCGCGCGATCCACCTTGGTCGAGGGCTGCGTCCATTCCGGCGTGCGTGCCAAATCCGGTCGCCCGACGCTGGCCGCGCCTTCGGCTGGCGCCTGGCTTGATGGCCGTCGCGGGAAGCGGTCGCGCAGTTTTCTGGCCACCGCATGAATCAACGGTTTGTTCCCCACCACCCGAGCGGCGGCATCCAGCGCACGGCGCGCTGCGAGTTGGCCCGCTTGTGGGGCGAGACTCGCGTCCCGGATCTTTCTCACTTCCGCTGCGAGCGCCGTATTGCGCGCAAAGCCCATGGCACCCCAGCCGGCGTACATGTTCTTGCCGGCGCCAAAGCTGATGACGGCGAAATCGCGCTCCTCCAATCGCTCAAACAGCGACGCGTGCGGCACCGCCATGGCCATATCCACGATGCGGATAACTGGCGGGGAAACCGACTGCCGCGTCAGTTGGGCCAGGTCGCAGGTGTGGCCGTAGAGTTCGCAGAGAAGCAGCGCGTGTGGGCTGGTTTGCTGCGGTGCCAACGTGGCAGTGCTCACAAGCAACTCGTCCGTATCCGGTTCGAACCAGCGCACCCGATGCCCCGCAGCAATCAAGAGTTCGTGAACGACGGAGCAGGTGAAGGCAGGAGCGAGAACCTGGGTTTCCGGTGTGGTCGCCGCCCGCAACGCCCAATCAATCCCCGCGCGCGCGCTGGGCAACCAGATGGCATGGAGGCCGGCAAATTCCGCATACGCCGCCTCAACCCGCGCCAACTGGGATCGTGCCGCGCTGGATATCGCTGCGGCGAGCACCGGCGCGAGACCGAAGGGTGGACGATGCAAGGGGATCATGCGCCGCCCTGGCTTGTGGTCGGACCCGCCACGCGACCGCATTGATACAGGTAAAATGCCTGCCCCCAGATTCCGGTTTCGTGCGTCTTCCGGAATGCCGGATGTTGATCGAGGGTTTCGCGAAAACTGCCCGGCACGGCCATGCGCTCGGAATAAATTACGGTCATCGGCTTGCCCAAGGCTTGCGCGCGGGTCGCGATCAAGTCCAGCACGCGGCGGAAAAAATCTCCAGAGAACGGCCGGTACATGAAGAACACATCGTCCTCGGTGCGCTGGCAGTAATCGAGCACGTCCATTTCCAAAATGGTGATCGGCGAGAGATTGCCGCCCGGCGCGCGGCAGCTTTGCAGATTGGCCCGTGCGCCGGCGCAGAGTTCGGGCGCGAGTTCGACGCCGGTAACTTTCGCGAAGCCATACTCGGCGGCGAGGATGCAGGCCCGACCCAACCCGCAACCAAAGTCCACGAAGTGCAGGTGCTTTGGCAGTTGCAGATCACGGAACAGGCGGCGGAGACCCCAGCCATTGACGGGTCCGTATTGCGTGGCATCGGCAAGCCGCGCGCGGTCAAACGAGGTGTTGTGCAGCCGGATGAAACCGCTGGTCTTGATCCGGTAGCGCCGGTCGAAACACTTGAGGTACTTGTCGTCCAGGGCCGAGAAGAGAATCACCAAAGTTTGAAACAACCCAGCGGTTCGCACCACATGGAGCAACCGCCGAAACGCCGTCCCCAAACCGTGGTCGCCAACAAGACGCAGCATAGAGCGGCGGAACCGTAATGACTTCACCCGCCCGGGCAAAGCGAAATCGGGTCAATCCGCCGCCGCGGCAAAAAAACTTTCATCGACCGCCTCGGCTGCTAGAGTTTGCGCCGCACTTGAACCTATGCCGGTGGACCAACAGCCAACTTGGGGCAACCAATCAGCCATCGGGCGAGCGGTGGCATGATCCTGTTTTTCACTTATCACAAGGTGTCCGCCGGCCCGGAGAGCGGGCTGCGGGAGTTTTACACCGTTTCCCGCGAACAGCTGGCCCGGCATTTTCACGCCCTCGCCGCTACCGGCCGGCGATGCCTCAGCGCCGCCCGGCTGCGCGAACCGGCGATCGCGGAGGGTAATCAATTCGTGCTCAGTTTTGACGATGGCACGCTCGATCACTATGAGGTCGTGCTGCCCTTGCTGAAAGAATTCGGCTGGACCGCGACGTTTTTTGTGCCGACGGCGAAAGTCAACAAGCCGGGCTATGTGAATAATCGCCAGATTCAGGAACTCGCGGCCGCCGGGCACACGGTCGGTTTCCACAGCCACGAGCATCGCCGGCTGGATCTGGCGACGGATGATCAGATGCGCGAACAGATCGGTTGCTCGCAACAGCTGCTGGGCGATTTGCTGGGCGCCAAGCCGTGGTTGTTTGCGCCGCCGGGCGGGTTTATGAGCGAACACGTGCGCGAGGTGGCGCTGGGTTTTGGCGTGGAAGCCATCCGCACCATGCGGTGGGGCTACAACCAGACGATTGATTTGACCGCGCTCGAAACCATCCCCATCAACCGCCATACGGACGACGCGAAGTTCCGGAATATTCTGGAGTTCCGGCAGACGCGCTACCTTTATGTGGGCAAACAGGCGATGAAGGCGTTGATTCCATCGCGCGCTTACGAGCGGTTGCGCAACTTGATGTTCAAGCTGGCCGGAAGGAATTGATCGGATGCAAGACGTTTCCACCCTCATCATCGGCGCGGGCCTCACCGGCCTGTCGTGCGCCCATCATTTGCGCGACGATTACTTGCTTGTCGAAAAGGAAAGTGAACCCGGCGGCATGGTGCGCACACGGGTGCGGCACGGTGGTTTTCAATGCGACGGCACCGGGCACTGGCTGCACTTGCGCAACGCTGGCATGAAAGAGCTGGTGAACCGTGTGCTGGCGGGCCAACTCGTCGAATACGAACGCAAGGCGGTCATCCACCTTTGCGGTAAGTTCACCCCGTATCCCTTTCAAGCCAACACCTACGGCCTGCCGCGCGAAGTCGTGATGGAGTGCCTGCTCGGCCTGCTCAAGGCCCGGCATCCGGAGGACTTTGGCCTCCCTGCGCCGGCCGCGCCGCCGCGCAATTTTCGCGAATCCGTGGAGCGGTTGTTCGGTGAAGGCATCTGCAAACATTTCATGGTGCCCTACAACACGCGCCTCTGGGGCGTGCACCCGAGCGAGATCACCGCCGCCTGGTGC
>CAYWCK010000143.1:0-11528 GCA_964456685.1 uncultured Bifidobacteriaceae bacterium
GATAAAAACGGCCGCTATCCCGTGCCGCAGCCGGGCATCGTGACGGACAAGGAATACAAAGCCTGAGCCAGGGATCTCTCTAGTCTCACAAAGAAAGTGCGAGCTTCGGCTCGCACTTTCCTTTTCTGGCCCTCACCGCTGACTCCTTTGATCCTGCACATCGGCGGGTTTCACGTTGGGCTTGAATTTTCCGAAGCCGAACATGGTGGGTTTGAATTCGCCGACGAGATCGACTTTGGCCTCCTTCGGAATCGTCACGCCACTTGCCCAGAAGCACGCATTGACGATCAATCGCCGCAAGCCTTCGCTCTCGAAGTCCACGGCTGCTCCCATCGTGGTCGTGAAGATTCGTTGAGTGACGCCGCTTTCGGCTTTGATTTCCCGGGTCCAAGCCAGCGGCATCATGGGATTGTTCTTCGGGCCGTCCACTGGTTCGTCTGTGGGTTTCATGCCTTTGAGCACCTGGCCCCACAGGAGCACCTGGGCGTCCTTCGGGAGGTGAGTAACGCCATAGACATCGGTCGGCCCCCAGACATCCTTCACGGCATTAAGCAGGGGCGAAGCTTTCGCCGTCTCGTTGATCACGCCGCGCGTGCTTTCCTTGCCGTGAACGCCATGGTGGTTCACCCAGGTTTCACCGAGTACCTGCTGGCCGAAACCGCCCGGCCAGTCCTTGCTGCGCCAGTCGAATTTCGCGTACGGACTCTGCTTGTTGCGTTCGTAGGAAAAAGCGTGCGTGCTGGTGCGCAGGGCGATGAACGGCTTGCCACGTTTGTAATAATCCGCGAAGTGCTTCATGTCCGCATCGGACAACTCGCGAAAGCGCCAGCCCATGACACACGCGTCGGCGGAATCCAGCAGGGCCATGCCCGGAATGTTGGTCTGGTTGTTTGGGTCAATAGTGCCATCCGTCGGGTTGATCGGAAACAGGACCGTGCATTTGAACCCGTGGTGGGTGGACAGGATTTTAGCCAACATGGGCAGGGCTTCCTCGGATCGATATTCCTCGTCGCCGGCAAGCAGCACGATGTGCTTGCCTTTGCCGGGGCCGTGCTGGCCTTCGAAAACGATTTGTCCGTGGGCGGCGAGACAGGTGAGTGTGAGCGTCAGCCAGAGGGCGACGCATTTCAGGGAGTTTTTCATTTTTGGTAGAACTTCTTTTGCCAGGCGGTTTGTTTTTTTCCGGCTTCCCGCAGAAACGGTGCGAAGGCGCCGATGTTCAGAAAACGTTCGTTCAGCCAGTGCCATGGCTGTTTCAACGGGCGGGCGAAATCCACGAACAGCACCACGCGATAGCCGTCGGTGTCGTTCCAGACTTCGTGATTAAAGGTGTCGTCGAACAGCAGCGCCTTCCCTTCGCTCCAGTGGCAGATGTCGTTGCCAATGCGGATGCGCACCCGCTCCCGGGGTTCGGGCACGAGCAGGCCGAGGTGAAAGCGGAGCAGTCCGTTGTAGGCGCCGCGGTGAGCGGGAATATGCTTGTGGGGAGAAAGTATCGAAAAGAACGCCGTCTTCATCCCGGGAATCCTGCCCAGCAGGCGCATGGTTTCCGGACAACGCCGGGCGTTCTCGCGGCAATCCATCCCGATGCCGGCCAGGAAAAATGTTTTCCAATCATTGTCCGTCTGGATGGTGGACACTTCCTTGAGAATGTCCTGAAAACTTGGCATCTGGTCGCGATAGACCATGACTTGATCAAGTTCGGCCCGGATGTTTTTCCAATCAGCCTCCAACTCCTTCACCCACGGAAAACATTTTGCCTCGTAGATGTGTGGATCCCCGTTGATGGAAACCCGGGCGACCCAAGATTCCAGCGCATCTTGCAGGCCCAGCGCAATTCGGCCCCAAAACGAAGGCGGTGGCCCGAGACGATGCTTGCGGTCGCAGAGGTCCGGTTGCGCATTCGCTGAAGATGAGGCGGCTTGGGCGTTGCTCATGGTGTCAGCCAGAGTTTATTTCCCGGGCAACAACACGTCCAGTGCGATGGCGACGATCGAAAGGACAAAGATGGCGAGGTAGTTCCAATCCTCCTGCGACTTGCGGACGGAATTGAGCAGATACAATGCGGCCTCCCGGTCGTCGGCATCCAGCATCGTGCCGGCCCGGATTTTTTCGATGATGTCGGATTGGGCGATGGCGCGCTTGCGGCGGAGGGAGATGTAGTAGCGGTACATGAAGAAGAACATGTAGCCGATCACGCCGAAGTACCAGACGGGCCGCACCCAGGCCGGGCTGAATTTCTGCAACAGGATGATGGCGCGGAACGCCACCGAGGAGAGCAAGCCCAGCAGAAAGAAAGATACAATGACCGGTTTGGGAACGATCTTCGGGGTGGCAGCCATAACGGGTTAATCACTAAGAAAGTTTGTCCTCAGCGGCAAGTTTCAAGCGCGTTGGACTGCGGCCTGCTTGGAACATGGCGTGAGTGGCGAATTCGAGAAATTGTTCATGCCGGAAAAGCGATTGTCCCGCGGTCGTGTGATAGTTGGGCTTGGGCTGGGACTGGCATGCGCGCTGGTGTTGGGGGCCGTGCGAGGTCCGGAAGGTATTACAACAACAACGGCTTCCAGCAAACCGGTTACGGCAAGTCCAGCCGTGGCGCCGGTCGTGGCCTCGGCTGTCGAAACGGGGCAGGCTTCGTACTATGCCGCCCGTTACCACGGCCGTCCGACTGCGAGCGGGGAAATTTTTGACATGGAAAAAATGACTGCGGCGCACCGGACGTTGCCTTTCGGCACCAAAGTCAAAGTCACCAAGCTGGACGATGGTCGTTCGGTTATAGTTAGAGTGAACGATCGTGGTCCATTTGTTGATGGGAGAATCATTGATGTTTCATTGGCGGCCGCGCGCGAATTGCAAATGATTGCGCCCGGGCTGGCGAAAGTGAGTGTCACCGTGCTGAAATAACTGGCTCGTAGCCGTCGCAAAATTCGTGGGGCAGGGGATAACTGCCTCCCGCTTTCACTTCTTCTGCCTGTTGGTTAGATTGCGGATAGAGCCCCCCGGTGTTTCTACCAACGATTTCCGTAGTTCCTCCGTTTGTTTTCTTCCCTCCCAACGGGCATAAAACTGGGCGACTTTGCCCATAAATTTGAGCTGTAAAAAGATACACGTGCCCGCTGCCAAGCCCGGTAATCGCCATCACCGCGTGGATAAACTTCCCCGGCTGATGTGGTTCTGCTTTTGGTTGGCGGTTGGTTCGGCGTTGTTCCCGGCGGGCAGCACAGCCGGTACGATTGACTTGCCGGCCGGATTCAATGAGGTCCTGGTGGCTTCGGATATCGAGTCGCCAACGGCCATGGCGTTCGCTCCGGATGGCCGCTTGTTCGTGTGCCAACAAAATGGTCAACTTCGCGTGGTCAAGGACGGTGCCTTGCTTTCGCTGCCTTTTCTTAGCGTGCCAACGGACCCAACTGGCGAGCGTGGTTTGTTGGGCGTGGCCTTTGATCCGGGTTTTACCACCAACGGATTCGTGTATGTCTATTACACGGTTCCCTCCTCGCCGCCGCACAACCGGGTGAGCCGATTTACCGCGGCGGGCGATTTCGCAGCGCCGGGCAGCGAACTTGTCGTCTTGGACCTTGATGAATTGAGTGTGACTTCCGCCAATCACAACGGCGGAGCACTGCGCTTCGGCACGGATGGCAAGCTCTACATAGCGGTCGGCGACAACGCGCGCAGTTTCAAGGCCCAAGCCCTGGACAACCTGTTGGGGAAGATGCTGCGGATCAATCCCGATGGGACGATACCGGCGGACAATCCCTACTATGGAACGGCTGCCGGCGTGAACCGTGCGATTTGGGCCATCGGTTTGCGGAATCCCTTTACGTTCGCCGTTCAGCCGGGCACCGGTCGAATGTTCATCAATGATGTCGGCGAGATTTCCTGGGAGGAAATCAACGAGGGCATGCCAGGGGCGAATTTTGGCTGGCCGGATTTCGAGGGCCGGGACAACACAGGTACCAGTGACAACCCGTTGCTGGCTTATGGCCATGGCGTAGGGGAAGATGAGGGCTGTGCCATTACGGGCGGCACTTTTTACAATCCGGCCACACCGCAATTCCCCTCCGCCTATGTCGGCAAATACTTCTTCGCCGATTTCTGTGGTGGCTGGATTCATGTGATCGATCCTGAAGACCCGGAAGTCGTGGAGGATTTCGCCCATGGCGTTGCGGCGCCAGTCGGTCTGGAGGTCGGACCCGATGGCGCGCTGTACTTCCTTTCCCGCAGTGGCGGAAAGCTGTTCAAGATTCAAGCCTCCAGCAGTCCGGGAATCGTGGTGCCGCCGGGCAACCAAATTGTCCCGCCGGGAGCTGCCGCCGCTTTTTCGGTCGCGGCGTCTGGCGCCGAGCCGCTCGTGTATCAATGGCAATGCAATGGCACGAACGTCCCGGCCGCGACCAACGCGTTATTCAACCTTCCGACAGTGAGTCCGGCAGCTCACGGCGATTTGTTCTCCGTGGTCGTCGCCAATGGTTACGGTAGCGTGACCAGTAGCCCGGCCATGTTGTTGATCAGCACTAACCCGCCACCCGCCGCTGTCATCAACCTCCCAGCGACGGGTGCGCGCTATCGCGCCGGCGACACGATTCATTTCGCGGGCTTGGGCTTGAGTGGAGGCGGCGAGCCTTTGGCAGTTGAGGCCTGCATGTGGACCGTGGTGTTTCATCACGCGCAACACACCCATCCTTTTTACGGCCCCATTGTTGGTGTGACCAACGGGACTTTCATCATTCCCACCTCAGGTGAAACCGCCAGCGACGTCTTTTACCGGGTGCACCTCACGGTGACCAATGCGGAAGGAATGTCCCACAGCACAAGCGTGGATGTGACGCCGATCACCTCCACGGTGACACTCGTCACCTTGCCTCCCGGATTGCGCGTCACGTTGGGAGGTCAGCCGGTGGTCACGCCCTTGACATTTACCGGCGTGGTTGGTTTGGCACGCTCGCTCGGGGTGGTTTCCCCGCAGGCCGCTGCTGGCACGAACTACGGTTTCCTGAAATGGTCCGATGGTGGTGCCTCGACTCACGGGATCATCACGCCGGAATCGAACATGACCTTTACGGCCAGTTTCATCGCCGATAACGCGCCGCCGGAGTTGCGTCTGGCGCGTGCGGGAAATGAACTGGTTTTAAGCTGGCCCGCAATTTCCACCGGCTATGTCGTGCAGGCCACGCACACGCTGGAGCCATCCGTGCAATGGTCGCCAGCCACGAATGTTGTCACTCGCGGTGACGCGTGGTGCGGAGCCTCGGCAGACATTCTCAACGGCAACCGTTTCTATCGGCTGGTGGGCACGAATCCGCCATCGCCCCGTCTCAGGGTTTCCCGAAGCGGCCCGTCGCTTTTCCTTCAGTGGCCGACCCAGGCGGTGGGATACGTTCTGCAGACCACCCCCGCGCTCGCCGCCGCCGCATCCTGGCAGGCGGCGACCAATCTGATCTCGGCCAGCAATGATCAATTCACCGCCGTCGCCGATGCGTCCATCGGGCAGGCGTTTTTCCGGCTCGTCGCACCCAAGCTGGAGACGCCGAGTTTGAACCTGACGCTGACCGGCACCACGCTGTATCTGCGATGGCCGACCTCGGCGGCCAGTTACACGCTGGAAAGCACGCCTTCATTGACGCCTGCCGTTCCCTGGTACCTGCTTTCCAATCCGATTACTTTACTCGACGGGCAGCAACAAGTTCTCCTGCCGCTCCCGCCAGGCAATCAATTCTTCCGGCTCCTGAAACCGTAAGCGCCCACGCTGCGTTTTTTCAAAGCGCGGTGAGCTGGCTTCGCATTGGGCTGGTGTTGCGAGGAGAGATTTGCAGAATCGCTCGATGCCGGTTTACGCGCTGACCATTTTCCTGGGAGCTTTCCTGCTCTTTCAAGTCCAGCCGCTGATCGGAAAATATATTTTGCCCTGGTTCGGCGGCGGGCCGGGAGTGTGGACCACGTGCCTGATGTTCTTTCAAGTGGCGTTGCTTGGTGGCTACGCCTACGCCCATTGGACGGCGCGCTGCCTGAAACCGCGGCAGCAGGTCGTGCTGCACCTGGCTTTGCTCGTGGCCGCGCTGGCGCTCATGCCCATTACGCCCGGCGAAGGTTGGAAACCCAACGGCTCGGGTAACCCCACGCCGCAAATTCTCTGGCTGCTCACGGCCTGTCTTGGTTTGCCGTACCTCGTACTCTCGGCGACGGGGCCATTGATGCAACACTGGTTCAGTTACTGCCATCCGGGCGTTTCTCCGTATCGCCTCTATGCCCTTTCAAATGCCGGGTCGTTGCTCGCGCTGCTGAGCTACCCGTTTTACTTCGAACCACACTTCACCCGCGTGTCCCAAGCGCGATTGTGGGCAGCGGGACTGGCCGCGTTTGCCGTTAGCTGCGCTTTTTGCGCGAAGAAGGTCTGGCGCACCCAGTCACCGAGCGCCACGGCCACTGCGGAAGCTGCCTCCGCTTCAACCTCACCCACCCAGCCCTCGGCGTTTGCGCGCTTGCTTTGGGTGCTGCTCCCCGCTTGCGGCTCAATGCTGCTGTTGGCGACGACGAACAAGATTTGCCAGGACGTCGCCGTCATTCCGTTTCTCTGGGTGCTGCCGCTGGCGATCTATTTGTTGAGCTTTGTCATCGCGTTCGATCATCCGCGTTGGTACGCCCGCCTGCCCTTTGCACTCGCCTTGGTGGTTTCGCTGGCGGGCATGTGCTGGGCCATGTTTCGCGGTGCCGACTGGCCGTTGGTCCGGCAGTTAAGCATTTATGGTGGCGGGCTGTTTGTCTGTTGCATGGTTTGCCATGGGGAGTTGTTCCGGCTGCGACCTCCCGCCGCGCGGCTCACGCAGTTCTATTTGCTGATCTCGGCGGGCGGTGCGCTGGGAGGCGTGTTCGTGGCCGTGATCGCGCCGCTGGTGTTCCGGGATTACTATGAACTGCATTGGGGGATCGTTCTGTGCGGGTTGCTGTTCATCATCGCTTGCTTGCGCGATGCGGAATCTTCGACCGCTCCGATTTGGCGCTGGCTTGCGCTGGCGCTGATGTTCGGAACCTTCGCCGGGTTGGATCGCTGGTTTGCCGGCTTTGCCAAAGGGCACGTGACCGTGGCTGGCTATTTGCTTGGCCTGCGCATTGGCATGTGGGGCGGGCTGGGCTCGCTGGTGTTGCTCTGGTTGGCGCGGGGAAACTTCGCCAAATTCCGACATTGGCGTTGGTTCGCCTGCATCTGGCTCCTGGCCGGGGAACTTGCTCTCGTCGGCGCGTTGTGGGTCCAGGCGAAAGTCGAGCGGACCAGCATCATTGTCCGTGCCCGAAATTTTTACGGCACTTTGAAGGTGTGCGAGTATCGACGGGATGATCCAGAGCAACATTACTATCTGCTGGAGCACGGCCGGATTACGCATGGATTTCAGTTCACTTCACCGGACAAGGTTACGCTGGCTACGAGTTACTACACGCGGGACAGCGGCATTGCGCGGGCCGTGCGAGCTTTGCCGGAACGCGCGCGTCACATCGGTGTCGTAGGTCTCGGGACGGGCACGCTGGCCGCCTTCGCCCGCTCGGGTGATCGCGTGCGGATTTACGAAATCAATCCCGACGTCCTGCAGGTAGCCACTTCTCCCTTTTCCTATCTCAGCAATTGCCTGGGCAAAGTCGAAGTGATTCTGGGTGATGCGCGCCTTTCGCTGGAGAAAGAGCCGCCCCAGGCGTTTGATTTGCTGACGCTCGATGCCTTCAGCAGCGACGCCATCCCGGTCCACCTGTTGACCAAGGAAGCGTTTGCGGTTTACCAGCGACACCTCAACCCCGGCGGAATTATCGCGGTGCACATTTCCAATCAGTACCTCGACCTCGAACCGGTCGTCGCCAATCTGGCCAAGGAATTTCATTACCAGGTGGTCGTGGTGGATCAGGAAGACGGAAGTTCCGACGTCGAGGACGAAGATTCGTGGTGGATTTACGGTTCAACCTGGGTGTTGCTTTCACGTGACGAGGCCATGATCGCTTCGCCCGCTCTGCAGGACGGTGTTCGCAAACCCGAAACCAACGCTGTGCCGATTCCGCTTTGGACGGACGACTTCGCAAGCTTGTTCCAAATTCTGCACTGACTTTCCTCCTTGCCGGGCCAATACTCCGAAAACAAGATCAACTCCGCTCAACGCCAATTGCCATGCTTACTTTTCATTCGATGCCACGCCGCCTGAGCGGTCTTTGCCTCGGCGCATTATCTCTCGTCGCCGTTGCGGCCGCTGAATTCCAAGCCGAACCCGGTTATCTCAATTTGTTCAACGGCCGTGACCTTACTGGGTGGGGTTACCGGACGAATAATTTCGACGGCCAGCTCATCAGCCAGGACGGTCGCTACTCCGGCACCAACGGCATCCTCGCCGTCCATCCACGCGAACCGCGCCTGGTGCAGGCCATCTGGACCACGCGTGAGTTCACCAATGATTTTGTCCTCAAGCTGGAATTTCGTGCTGGTGTCAACGCCGATAGCGGCATCTTCATCCGCAAACCCCAATTGCAATGCCGGGATTATCTCGTTGCCGGACCGGACAAATACAAATCGCTCAAGCAATACAAACCGCAGGATTGGAATGAAATCGTGGTCGTGGTCACAAACGGAATTGCGCACTGCACCTGCAACGGGGAAGTGCTGGAGTCCGCGCTGAAAGTGCCCGACTCCGGCCCGATTGGTTTGGAGGGCGACCGCGGGCTGATGGAATATCGCCGCATTCGCTTGAAGCTTCTGCCCTGAAGCAACGACGGCGCGGTTCTTAAAACAGGCAGGGCGCGGACCAAAATCCACGCCCTGCACGGTGCGGTTTCAATTTTTCCCCGAGCGCGTCGGGATCAAACGTTGTAGGTGCTGCTTGCGGTCGTGCCGCCGCGACCCGTCCAGTTGGTGTGGAAGAACTCGCCGCGGGGTTTGTCCACTCGTTCGTAGGTGTGCGCGCCGAAGTAATCGCGTTGCGCCTGCAGCAGATTTGCCGGCAGCACCGCTGAACGATATTGGTCGTAGAAGGCCAGCGCCGTGCTGAACGCCGGCACCGGAATGCCGCGTTTGGCTGCCGTCGCCACGATGTTGCGCCAGCCCTTCTGCGCCTGCTTGATCTCGCCGCGGAAATAATCGTCGAGCATCAGATTCGATAGCTTCGGATTGTTGTCGTAGGCTTCTTTGATCTTGCCGAGGAAGCGCGAGCGGATGATGCAGCCGCCCCGCCACATCAGCGCGATGCCGCCGTAGTTCAAGTTCCAGCCGTATTCCTTCGCCGCCGCGCGCATGAGCATGTAGCCCTGCGCGTAGCTGACGATCTTCGACGCGTAAAGCGCCAGCCGGATGTCTTCGATGAACGCCTTTTTCTTTTCCGGGTTGGAAGCGATGCTCCCGAGCGCGGGCCGCGGACCTTTCAACTTGCGCGCCGCTTTCACGCGTTCGTCTTTCAACGCGGAAACGCAGCGCGAATAAACCGCCTCCGCCATCAACGTGATCGGGATGCCGAGATCCTGCGAATTGATGACCGTCCACTTGCCCGTGCCCTTCTGGCCGGCCGTGTCCAGAATCTTGTCCACGAGCGGCGTGCCGTCGTCATCGTTTTTCCCGAGAATGTCGCGGGTGATTTCGATCAGATAACTGTCCAGATCGCCCTTGTTCCACTCGGCGAACACTTCGTGCATTTCCTGCGCCGACATGCCGAGGCCGTTCTTCATGATGTTGTAAGCCTCGCAGATCAACTGCATGTCGCCGTACTCGATGCCATTGTGAACCATCTTCACGTAATGGCCGGCGCCGTTTTCGCCGACCCAATCGCAGCACGGCGCGCCGCCTTCAACTTTCGCCGAGACGCCTTGGAAAATATCCTTCACGTGCGGCCACGCAGCGGGCGAACCACCGGGCATGATGCTCGGCCCGCGACGCGCGCCCTCTTCGCCGCCGCTCACGCCCGTGCCAATGTAAAGCAAACCCTTGCTCTCGACATATTTCGTGCGGCGGTTCGTGTCTTCGAACAGCGAGTTGCCGCCGTCAATGATGATGTCGCCCGCTTCGAGATGCGGAATGATCTGCTCGATGAATTCGTCCACCGGCTTGCCGGCTTTGACGAGCATCATCACGCGGCGGGGCTTCTTGAGTTGAGCCACCATCTCAGCGATGGAATGCGCGCCGAGCACCTTCGTGCCCTTGGCTTCGTTGTTGAGAAACGCGTCCACCTTCTCGGTGGTGCGATTGTAGGCCACGATGGTGAAACCGTGGTCGTTCATGTTCAAAATCAAGTTCTGGCCCATCACGGCCAGACCGATGAGTGCGAGGTCAGCTTTGGCTTCCATAAGTCAGTTGGTGTTGATTGTCCCCAATTCCAGCGGAAAGGATAGGTGAAGTGCCGGCGGACGGAAGAACGATTTTCTGCGAACCAGTGCCAGCCTTGTGGCGGTGACTTAACCGCCGTTGAGGCTACTGCCACAAACTGTCTTGGAGTGTCGCTCTTGGGGTTCGCGTCTCCGTGGTTCAATTTCGTCGTCAGATGGGCAAGCGCTGTGAGCCTGTTTTTACCTCAGTCGGACTTTAGGCCGCGCGGTAATTGTCCCTCCGACGAAAGGCAAATCATACCGCTGCCTTGGGCGCTTCGCGTTGGTCGGCCTCTTTCAGCTCGAAGAAATCGCGCGCTTTGAAGCGGAAGACGAGCGCTATGAGGTTCGTGGGGAACGATTGCACCTGCGTGTTGTAGGTGAGGACGTCCTCGTTGTATTCGTTGCGGGCGCCGGCCAGTTTGTCCTCGGTCTGGCGCAACTCGCCTTGAAGCGAGAGAAAATTCTGGTTCGCCTTCAAATCCGGGTTCGACTCCACAACTGCGTAAAGCGAACGCATCGAAGCATTCAACGCCGCTTCGGCCTTGGCTTTGCTGCCCACGTCCGTGGCGCTCACGGCGGCGGAGCGCGCCCTGGCCACGCCTTCGAGCGTGCCGCTTTCGTGCTTGGCGTAACCTTTGACGGCTTCGACGTAATTCCCGATCAGATCGTGGCGGCGCTTGAGTTGGACATCAATCTGTGCCCACGCCTTGCTCACGCGGTTGCGGAGGTAAACGAGGCGGTTAAACGGTTTGATGAGAAAAACCACAACGATGGCGAGGATCACCGAACCGAAGCACAGGAGCCCGCCGAGCGAAAAGCCCGATGAGCGTTGCGCCGCCGTATAGGTCGGCACGTAGGGACGCGGCGCGGGCGCGGATTGCGTCGGCGGCGGATTGACGGTCGGCACCGGGGGCGTGCGCGCGGCCGCTACCGGCGGCGGGGGCGTGGGCTGCCCCGGCAAAGCCGTGATGGCTTGCTGGTCGAATGCCTCAAAGGTCACCGACGTTGTCATGCGTGTGCTGGAGTCCGTGTAAAGCTCCATCCCACCGGTCACGTCGGCGGTCATTTCATTCGCCGTGAAGACTTCGCCAACCTGCGTCCAGCTATCCGGGCCGGTGCCGTAGAAGGCGGCGACGCGCGCATCCACGAGCGCGAGGCGCAAGTACGCCTCTGCGCGCCCGAGCAGTTGAGAGGGGATC
>CAYWCK010000144.1:0-11469 GCA_964456685.1 uncultured Bifidobacteriaceae bacterium
TGGAACTGCGGCCGAAGATTCGCCAGGCCGATCCCGGCGAGCGCACCTTTACGGCTGCTTTCGACAAAGTGTTGCCCCAACTCATCACCGGCACAGTCAAAGTCAAATACGGCGAACTCCGCCGCGCCGCGCCTGAAATCTTCGCCCCCGGCGTGGAGAGCGATGGCGTGGAGGTCGCCCTGCCGCTGAATGAAATCCTCTCGCGGATCAACCCGGCCATGCTGGTCCGCCGCCCGGCCCAGAAACACGTGGTCGTCCCGGACGAAATCACCAGTCCATTTGCCGGGCACGGGGCCGGCCTCAGTCTTTCGGTGGGGAACACCAATCCGGCGCCCACAGCGCCGAATCCCGTCGGGCCCGCGCCGGTGCCAGCAGCACCGCGCGTGCGCCCGGCGTTGGTGCCAGCCACCAACGGTTCCACGCCCACCCGGGATACCTCCCTCTTCCGCCGGAGTATTCCCATTCCGGGCGCTCCGACGCAGACCGCGCCAGCCAGCGAACCCATTTTTGCGCGCAAGCCCGCCCAGCCCGCAACAGCGGAAGCGGCACCAGCGCCCGTGGCTCCCGCCGTACCCGCCGCTCCGGCGGCGCCGACCATCGAAGCTCCGATTTCATTCCGCAAGCCGACCCCGGTAACGCCAGCGCCGACTCCGGCGGCTCCAGCCGCGCCCGAACTGCCGAACGAGCAACCCATGTTCGTACGCAAGTCGCCGACGGTTCAATCATCACCCGCCCCGACCGTGACGCCAACAGTGAGGATCGCTCCGAGCATCCCGGAACCGGTGGCCGCGGCTCCAGTTGTGCGAATGGCGGAACCGGCCAAACCAACGGGGCCCGCCGCTGCTCCAGCCGCTCCCGCCGACTCCGATACCATATTGGCGCCTTTGACGGCCCTGGCCGAAAGCTGGCCCGAAGCGGTCCGCCAGGAAGTCGTCCAGTTAAATCTGGTGGATGCGCGCCTCGCTTTGCCCGTGGAGCTGGTCGAAGCCGCGCTGAAGCGTGGCCGCGTCACTTTCCCATGGAAGCAGGTCCGCACCTGGTTGCGCCCGGCCGCGCCGGCCCGGTTGTCGCCTCATGACGCTGCGGAATTGGAAATGCCTCTGGCCGTGCTCGCCCCGCTTTTCGTGGCGCGCCAACAGAAACATGCGAAGTCCCAGCGGGTGGCGGTGGATGAGACCATTCCCAACCTCTTCTTCGGTCTGCCCAAACCTGAACCGGCCCAAACGCCCAAGCCGGCGGATACCAATTACTACACCTGGGGCGATACGTCGGACCGGGCCCACGTGGACGATACCGAATTCAAACGCAAGGCTACGGGCGGCACTGATTTTGTGGCCAAGTATGCCACGCCGAACGAGATCGTTTCGCGCGCAGCGGCATTGGATAACGTCGCCGGCGCCCTGGTCGCGCTGCCAGACGGATTGATGGTCGCCAGCCGAATCCCCGCGGAATACAACGGGGAAACGCTCGCCGCCTTTCTGCCGCAAATTTTCTCCAAAGTCAGCCAGTGCACCAAAGAACTGCGCATGGGTGATCTCAACAACCTCAACTTCACCGTGGGGAACGTGCCGTGGAAGATTTTCCGCGTGAACGCCATCTTCTTCGCCGCCTTCGGTCGGGCGGGCGAGCAGATGCCCACCGCCGAACTCGTCGCCCTGGCGGCGGAACTCGACCGCCGTCGCTAAAAGGAATCCAACTATGGCCATCATCAATCAAGCCACCAAAGAACTGCAGGTCAAGATCGTCTATTACGGTCCCGGCATGTGCGGGAAGACGACCAACCTCGTGCAGGTGCATGACCACGTCCAAACCGCCGCCGGCAACAAAGGCAAACTGGTTTCGCTCGCCACGAGCTCGGACCGCACGTTGTTCTTCGACTTCCTCCCCATCGAAGCCATGTCCATCAAAGGCTTCAAGACGAAGTTCCAGCTCTACACCGTGCCCGGCCAGGTGATCTACAACACCACCCGCCAACTCGTGCTGCGCGGGGTGGACGGCATTGTGTTCGTCGCCGATTCGCAATACGAGAAGATGACGGAAAACGTGGAGAGCTTCCAAAATCTACAGGATAATTTGCGCAGCTTGAAGCTGGACCTGGACGACATTCCCTATGTGCTCCAGTACAACAAGCGCGATCTGCCCAACGCCGCGCCCGCGGAATATATGGAATTTCTATTGAACAATCGCGAGCTGCAGGTGCCGTCCTTCAGTGCGTCAGCGCATCGGTGCGAGGGGGTTTTCGAGACTTTGAACATGATTACGCGCCTCCTGCTCAACAAGTTCATCAATAAGAGCCAGCCGCAGTACGCATGACATGGCCACTTTGCCCCAACTCATCGAGGAAGACATCCAGGCGCTCGACAAGGTTCTGCGCGAGTTCCTGGTCCGGAGCGACGCGACCACCGCGTTGATTCTGGACAAAGGCGGCTTCCTGATCACCCACCAGGGTAACGCGTCGGAGTTCGATCTCACGACGATCAGCGCGCTCGCGTCGGGCGCTTATCTGGCGAACCAGACCATTGCCAATCTGGTTCAGGAAACCAATTTCGACAGCGTCTATCAGCAGGGCGAGAACTACAGCATGCTGGTCACGAACGTGGATGAAAACTGCCTGCTGCTCGCCATTTTCCGCGCGCAAGTCGGCGTTGGCATGGTGAAATACTGGGCCGGCGTCATCCGCGAACGCATCGCCAGCCAGATGCAGATCGCCCAACAACGCGATCCCGCCGGCGGCTTTGATCTCTCCGAACTCAACCTCGCCGACACGAGCGGACTGTTCAAACGCAAGACCTGAGCCGCTGGAGCATTGTTGCGTTAATCGGGCGCGCGGCGACACGCTCACGCGACAGTGCTTCAACGGCTGAGGTCATACCTTTGGTTTGCAAGGCGAACCCCCCGGGAAAGCGCTGTTTTCACTTTGGGGAAGCCATTTAAAATAGGGCTGGCCTGCGAAGCTCCGCATCCATCCCGAAGGAACGTGCACGCTGGAGGGGAAGCGAAACGGAAGAGGGTTGAGCGACCGCGCGAACTTTCCTGACTCGATTGGGCTGTCGCTCGTTGAGTAACCCAACCGCCACCGCCAAGCGAATGCCTTAGTCGTGCTTCGATTTGTCGCCGGGCGCGGGCTCTTTATCCTTCGTCAGCCACCAAATCACCATGGCCGGACCAAAACAAAGCGCCACACCGATTGGCATCGTGAAAATGCTCCAAAATTTATCCATAACAGGCGCGAGACGATAGCAACCTCCCCACCCGTGTAAAGCACGCATTCAAGCGGCGACTGGTGATTTGCCAAGCCCCGGTTTTTGAGGGAACGTGGCGCCACCAAATTGAAACTGCTGCTCCCGATGAAACGCGTTTTATCGCATTTGATCTTGTTTGCCGCGCTCGGCACGGGCTGCGGTCGCGAAGCCGCCCCAGCCGAAAAAGCCGCCTCCGCGCCGGCCGCCGACGCTCGGCAAGACACAAGCGCCTGGCCGATGTATCGCGGCGGGCCATCACTGAACGGCGTCGCCGCCGGCAGCCTGCCGCCCCGCCCTGCCCTGCTCTGGTCTTTCAAAACCGGCGGCCAGGTAAAATCATCCGCCGCGATCGTGGACGGCCGGGTCTTCATCGGCTCGAACGACCGCAACTTGTACGCGCTGGATTTCGCGACCGGGAATAAACTCTGGGCCTTCACCAACCGCGAGGCCATTGAATCGTCGCCCCTGGTATTGAACGGCCGCGTGTTCGTCGGCTCCACCGATGGCAATCTTTACGCCCTGGACGCGGTGTCGGGAAAACAACTCTGGAGTTTCGCCACCGGCGACAAGATTCTGGGCGGACCGAATTGGTTCGTGTCCGGCGGGCGCACCAACATCCTCGTCGGCAGTTACGACTTCAAGCTCTACGGCCTGGATGCGCTCACGGGCAAGAGCAACTGGGTTTACGAAACCGGCAACTACATCAACGGCGCGCCCGGCGTCGCCGACGGCGTGACGGCTTTCGGCGGTTGCGATGGGATTCTGCACGTGGTCGCGTTGACGAATGGCACACTCGTCAGCAGCAATGAAATTGGCGCGCCCATCGCGGCGTCGGCGGCGCTGGCCGGCGGACGCGCCTACTTCGGCCACTACGACAACCAGTTCGTTTGTGCCGATCTTAAAGGCGGATCAAAGGCGTGGACGTTTCGCGATCGCGACTTTCCCTATTTTTCGTCGCCTGCACTGACAGCGGACCGCGTGCTCTTCGGCGGGCGCGACAAGAAGCTGCATTGTGTGAATCGCGACGACGGCAAACCCATCTGGAGTTTCGCGACGCGCGGCAAGGTGGATAGTTCGCCGGTCGTGGGCGGCGACAAGGTGGTGGTCGGCTCGGACGATGGCCGCCTGTACCTCGTGTCGCTGAACGACGGCAAGGAGCTTTGGTCTTACGAACTGGGCCAAGCCATCGACAGCTCCCCGGCGGTGGCCAGCGGCAAGATCGTCATCGGCTGCGACGACGGCAGCGTTTATTGCTTCGGCGAAAAACGGTGACCCGGCCGTTGGGTCAGGCGGGCGCGTTGTCCTCCAAGACCGCCACGTTCAGCGCGGTGAGAAATTCCGGCAAGGCGGACTCCACGCGATTCCAGTTCGGAATCAACGGCCAGAACATCGGATCCTCGACGTAGGCTTTGGACGCCTCGCGAATACAGCGGCCGAACATCGCCACGGCGGTTTCCTCCTCGTGACGCGGGAAGGTCAATCCGTTCAACATCGCGTCGGCGCCGTAAGCGCGCAGCGTGTCCTCGGCCTGCCGGGTATAGGCGAACTGCAACGTTTGGAACAAACCTTCGTCGAGCTTGATTCCCTCGCTCGCCATGCGGCGGAAGATTGAACGCATGATGTCCACCGCCATGCGGTTCAAGCCTTTCTCCGCATCCCGTACGGAAAGTTCCTGGTGCTTGTGGTCGTAGTTTTCACACAATTCCGCCTGGCAGATCGCTCGCGGCGCAGAGTTTCGAAACACCTCGGCCAGCATCCCGATTTCCAAGCCCCAATCGTAGGGAATGCGATTGCGGCGGACGAGGTCCACGTCCATCGCCACCTCGCCCGACAGCGCGTATCGGAACGTGTCGAGATAAACCAAAAAGGGATGCGGCCCAATGATGCTCTTGAGCGCCCGCAACGCTGGCGTGACCAGCAACCGCATGACGCGACCGTTGAGCTTGCTGGTGACGCGCGCGTAGTAACCTTTGCAGAAGTCGAACCCGAACGCCGGATGCGCGACCGGGTAGCACAAGCGCGCCAGCAACTCGCGGTTGTAAGTGAGAATGTCGCAATCATGCACCGCCACCATCCGTGCCTGCTCGCTGGCGAGGACATAGCCGAAGCACAACCAGACGTTGCGGCCCTTGCCCTTCGGCCCGGCGTTCAACTCCGCCTCCTCCAGCTTCTGCAGCAATTGTTGCATTCGCGGACCGTCGTTCCAAAGCAACATGGGTTTCTGCGGCAGTTGCGAAAAAAATCGCCGCGCTTTGCGCCACTCGCGCCCGTTCGCGCCGTCAATTCCGATGACGATCTGCTTGAGGTAGCGAACATTTTTCAATTCCCGGACGATGCTGCGCAACGCCGGCGTGCCCAGCTCGCGAATGTGACACGGCAGCACCAAAGCAATCGGCGTTTCTTCCGAGAATTGCATGAGGTCGCGCTCGAGACGGGCGACATCGAAGTCCCCGAGCCGATGCAACGTGGCCACGGCGCCGGTTTGAAAGAAGTCAGGCATAGGTCTGCTTGATAGCTATTGGTTGCGATTTCGCCGGGATGACCCCCCGCGCGAAGTCTTTGCGGATGGCGGCCCGACCGATCCGGTTTACCTCCGGGAAAACGCTTCCCCAGACCCTTTGTGTTGTGCGGCCACAATACGCTTCGCCTCCGGGCGGGCGCAAGTCACAGCTCAAAAAACTTTCGAAAAAATAACGGCGCGCGATTGACCCGGGCACTTTGATGGCGAAACTGAATTTCTGTGACCCTGGTCGTTTTTCATTATCACCTGCGCCCGGGCGGAATTCGCCGCATCATCGAGCTGGCGACGCCGCAGCTGGTGCGCCGTGCCCCGCGCCGGGTGACGCAGGTCATACTGGCCACCGGTCAACAGGCGGACGCTGCGTGGCACAATCAATTCGCGCGGACACTCGGTGGTGTACGCCTGCAAATTTTCAGCAACCCGGCGTTCAACTATCTTTCCGAACAACGCGGCGCACCCGCGCGCGTCTCCGCCCAGATTCAGCGTGCACTGGCAGAACTTTTTGCCGCGACGGAAAACGATTGTCTCGTCTGGGCCCACAATCTGGGCGTCGGCCGCAACTTGATATTGTCCCGCGAACTCGCCGCCATTTGCGCCATGCGCGGTCTTCCCCTCCTCGCGCATCATCACGATTGGTGGTTCGATAACCGCTGGGCGCGCTGGCCGGAGATGCGCCGGGCCGGATTTCCCACTTTGGCGGCCGCAGCCCACGCGGTTTTTCCAACCGAAGCTAACGCACTTCACGTCGCCATCAATCACGCGGATGCCGCCATGCTCACGCGTCATTTCGGCCAACGCGCGCTTTGGTTGCCCAATCTCACCGAGCCGGCGCCACCGCCGACCGCTGCCCGCGTGCGCGCTGCTCGGCGCTGGCTTGGCGGCAAGTTGGCGCACGACCATGCGCCCGTCTGGCTGCTGCCGTGCCGCACTCTGCGCCGCAAAAATATCGCCGAGGCTTTGCTGCTCACGCGCTGGCTTCGCCCCGAAGCGTGGCTCGTCGTGACCGGGGCCGCGAGTTCGGCGGAGGAGCGACCCTATTTCCAGGCTCTGGAACAAGCGGCTCACCAACATCACTGGCGACTGCGGCTGGGAATTCTGGCCGGCGATGAATCGCGCAAGCCCACCGTTGCCGAACTGCTCGCCGCCAGCGAAGCCGTGTTGCTCACCTCGATCCAAGAGGGTTTCGGTTTGCCGTACCTCGAAGCCGCGGCTGCTCGTCGTCCGCTGATTGCGCGCCAATTGCCGAACATCGCGCCCGACCTCGCTCGCTTCGGCTTCCGTTTCCCGCAGGCCTATGACGAAATCCTAATCGCGCCAGAATTGTTCGACTGGGCCGCCGAGCGCGCACGGCAACGAAAGCGGTTCAACGCATGGCGCGCAGGGATGCCTGCGCGAATCCGGGCGCGAATCCCCTGGCCGATCCTGCTCACCGCGAAAATCCCGCGACCCGTACCATTCAGCCGCCTGACCTTGACAGCGCAATTGGAAATCCTCGCCCGACCCGCGCGCGAAACCTGGGAAGTTTGCGCGCCACTGAATCCGTTTCTGATAACGTGGCGCAAGCGCGCCGCCGCCGGCCAGTTGCGCGTGACCCCGTGGCCGCGCCGCGCCAAGCGGTGGTTGGGCGGTGAAGCTTACGCGGAGTCGTTGTTCCGAGCGCTGGGAGAACGCGCGAAACGCCAGCCGATCGCATTCTCGCCGGCGCGCGTTCAAGCGGACTTCATCGCTGGAAAGCTCGACGCGCAAAATCTGTTTCCGCTTTTATGGAATCAGCACGCATGAACATCCGCGCCGTCATCTTTGACGTCTATTCGACGATTCTCCAGGTCGGCCCGCCGCCGCCGAACGCGGAGGAATTGTGGCAGAACCTCTTCATCGATACACTCGGCACACCCCCGCCACTGACCCGCGCGCAATTCGCCGTCGCCACGGCCCAAGCCGTCGCCCGTCGGCACGCGGACGCGCGCGCCCGCGGCATTCCGTGGCCGGAGATTCAATGGCCCGGCGTTGTTCTGGAAGTTCTCCCCGCACTCGCGCGCCTGCGGGCGAACCAGCGCGAAGACTTTCTTTTTCGCCAGATGCAAATCGGCCGCGCGCTGCGGCTGGCGGAGGGAGCAGCGGATTGCTTGCTCTGGTTGAATACGAAGCAATTTTTGCTGGGCATCGCGTCGAATTCACAGGCCTACACCCTGAGCGAACTCGGAGCGGCGCTCCAGAGCGCAGGACTGAATCTCTCCGTGTTTGATCCTGAAGTGCGCTTCTGGTCCTTCGAGCATGGTTTCAGCAAACCCGATCCCCACGTCTTCCGCATTCTGTCCGCGCGACTGGAAGCACGCGGAATTACTCCCGCCGAAATCCTGATGGTCGGCGACCGGCTCGACAACGACATCGCGCCCGCGCGCTCGTTTGGCTGGCAGACCTGGCAACTCACCATCGGTCGCGGTGTCGGCGCGGGCAACTGGCGCGATCTGTTGACGTGGTTGCAGTCGAATCGGTGAACGCCATTCACGGAGCGCGATTTTCCCAAAGATCGGCATAAGCCAGACCGCAATTCGCCAGCCGCCGCGCGGCGCGCCGGAATCCACTCGCTTCGAGAAACGACTCCGGCGGCGTCAGTCGCGTCGCGGACAAGCCGGTCGCCGCACGAAAGAATCCATACATCAAGGCGAGCACCGCGCAGGCGCGCCAGCGCCGCCAGCCGGCGTCCGGCTCGCGGAAATCGGCCACCAGCCAGCGGGCGTTCGGGGTGGTGCCGGCGGCGATTTTTGGAATCAACGCCGCCAGTTCTTCCGGCCGGAAACAATCGAGAAAGAAGTTCGCGACGACGAGATCGAACTCGTTGCGCGGCGGTTGCCACCGCAACGCATCGGCCTGCTCGAATCGAACACGGGCGGCGTCGCAGGGCGCAATCTGGCTCCGGGCTTGGGCAATCATGCGCGCGCTGCGTTCGAGGCAGGTGATTTCGACGCGCGGATTCGTCTGCAATAATCGCACGAGAAATCGGCCAGGCCCTTCGCCGAGCAACAACGCCCGTCGGGCATTCCTGGTTTCGGATAGAAAACTGGTCCGGCAGCGTTGCAGGATGCCGCCCGCAAGCACGAACTCCATGGTTCGATAATACGGCGCGAGCGTGTCGAAGCTCATGACGCGTGCCGTGGATTCCAACAGGCGGAGCGATTCCACCACAGGCAGGCCGCGACGCCGCCGGTTGCGTAGGCCACCACATCCCAGACGTCGGCCGTGCCATGATGCAGCCAGCGCGGGCCGACGAATTCGCAGATCACCGACCACACCGCGAGATGCAGCAGCATTTCCGACCAACTCGGCACGCCATCATGTCGGCGCAGGCCAAGGCGGCGCTGCAGCCATAAGACGACCGGAAGCGCGGCCGGTATCAACAGCAAGTCATCGAAGTATCCGTGCAAAAAGGTCGAGCCGGAAATCCGTTGGAGCAGCCAGCGATTGACCGCGTAGCTCGCCGCCGCCAGCAGGAACAGGGTATCGCGCAAGTAGCTGAAACGCCTCATAGCAACGCCCACATCACGAAGCCAGTCCCGATGGATAGGAGAATTTTCAATGTGAAATACATGCGCGCAAGTTAACGCAACTCAGGCGTACCACCCAAGCGGACATTTTGGTCCGAAGCGACCGAAGCAACGGCTCGCTTCACTGCACTGGTGGGAGCGGAATCCATCTCACTTCGAATGGCGACAATGGCGCGAGGCCGGTCGCGCCTCCGAGCTCGGGAAGGCGGACTGGTGCGCCGGTCAAGTTGTGCAGGCAGAGCACCCGGTCTGTGGCATCGGCAGTTTCGCGCAGCAGGACGAAAATCTGGGAATCAACTTCCAACACCTGCTGCGGTGCATGCGGCGCAAAGGCGGGATGCACCCGCCGGAATGCGAGCAGTTCGCGGAAACGGCCAAACACCCGGGCACGTAAAGAACTCGGGTTCGCAAGTTCCGCTTCCATTTCAGCGAACGCCAGCTTCTGCCGGTTGATGCGGCGGTTGAGGCCACTGTGCAGCGCGCCGGCGCGGTCGTTGCGCGAACCGAACAGCGAGTGGAAGTAAATCCCCGGCACGCCCGCGAGCGACAGCATGATAGCCTGCGCCACCACGAAACGGTTCACCTGCGTTTCCAGCGAGACGCTCGCCGCCGGGTCGTTCATCGCGTCGAAATAGACGATGTTCATTTCATAAGGACTGCGCGAGCCGTCGGCATTGTGCTTGTAGTTGATGAACCCACCGTGCGCCTGACAACGCGCGACGAGGAAATCAATTTCCGCCGGAGGCAGAATCCCGCGCGCCGGGTTTAGTCCGATGCCGTCGTGCGAGGCGAGGAAGTTGAAGAACGTGGTGCGGTCGGAGGGCGCCTGGAGCGTGGCGGCCCAGCGGGTGAGATGGCTCGCGTCGCCGCGCAGCAATGCGTGCAACACGAGCGGCGGCAGGGCGAAGTTATAGACAAGTTGCGCCTCGTTCGCGCCGTCGCCGAAATAGGAGATGTTGTCGGCGTGCGGGACGTTCGTTTCGGTGATGAGCTGGACGTGCGGCGCGACTTCGTCCAGGACGGCGCGCATGAATTGGATAACCGCGTGGGTCTGCGGCAGATGGATGCAGGTCGTGCCGATTTCCTTCCAGAGATATGCGATGGCGTCCAGGCGGATGAAGCGCGCACCGCGGCCGACGTAAAAGAGCAGCGCTTCCAGCAACGCCAGCAGCACGCGCGGGTTCTTCACGTTCACATCCACCTGATCGGCGCTGAACGTGGTCCAAACTTTTTCCGGTCCGCGCGCGGTCGCGAATTCTGTGAGTAACGGCAGCGCACGCGGACGGACAACCGTGGCAAGAGCGGGGTTGCCTTCAACCGTGACGAAAAAATTGCGAAACGCCGGTTCGTCGCGGAGAAAACGCTGAAACCAATCCCCCTGCGCGGACACATGGTTGAACACGGCATCAAACATCAGGTCGAAGCGCGGACGCAACGCGGCAATGTCCTCCCACGTCCCGTATTCCGGCGCGACGGCGAAATAGTCCTTCACCGAGAAGCCGTCGTCCGAAGTCCATGGATAGAACGGCAACAAATGAATTCCGCTGATGACGTCCGCGAGATATTTTTGGCAAAAGGCGGCGAGTGCCTGCAACGGTGCGACGCCCGGTTCTCGCACCTGGTCGGCGTAGGTAATCAACAACGCGTCGCGCTCGGACAATTTGCCGGCGACCAGTGCAATCTGGGCGGCCGAACGGTGGCGGGCCAGCAGTGCCTGCAGCGCGTCACAGATGTCAGCAGCACCGGATTCGCCATACAGTTGGAGGAGCCGGGCGGCCATTGCCGAATCAGAGCCGGCAACCGGTCGGAGCGAGTGCATGCGCGGCAAACTACGCCAGCTTCACCTCGCGCGAAAGTATCGGCCCCGCCTTTTCTGCGATCAGCCGAGGTCGGGCGTTGCCTGTGCCGGGCTCTCTGGTTCACACTGTCAGCTCCAACGCGTGAACAATATTGAAGTCATCATTTGCCTGATCCTGCTCTTCATGGCGGTGCCGGATTTCTGCCGCAAGCTCGGCCGGCCCGCGCTCGTGTTTGCGGTCTTCGTGGTGTTTGGCCTTTTGCTGGGGCCGGTTGTAAACGAGGAGGTTTACACGATGTTGCGCCAGGCCGGGCAGGTGGGCTTTCTGCTGCTCCTGTTTGAAGTCGGGCTGGAAATCGAGCT
>CAYWCK010000145.1:0-11461 GCA_964456685.1 uncultured Bifidobacteriaceae bacterium
GTAATAGACGTAGGCGGAACTGCCACCATGCCCGTAACCGTAACCGACGCTAACAGTCGTTGCCGGGGCATAATAGTAGCCGCTCGCGCTGCCGTAACGATTTCGGTTTGCTTCGCCCGCAATCGCACCAGCCACCAAACCGACGCCGGCGCCGATGGCCGCCGCTTCTCCGGAAAATCCATGCCGGCAATCGCCACCGACGATGCCGCCGATCAAACCGCCCCACAACGCGCCGCCCAGCGAACTGGGGCTGAAAAGTTGCGCCCGTGCCGGCAGCAACGCAGCCAGCAGCGAGATTGTTAGCAGGAGCTTTTTCATTTTCCGCCTTTCGTTCTGACGACCAACGTCCGGCTTTATTCGTGGACAGATTAGCACGGAAAACGTTGAGGGTAAATTACAGGATGGAGGAGATTTGGCTTCAGGGCGGGCGGCTTGCCGCCGAGAAAGATGGCGTTAAGGCGGTTCGGCGGATCCGCCGCTGGGGTCATGGCGGGGCGGCCCGGCTGGTTGGCCCAACCGTTGCTCACTCAACGACCAGATTCACGTAAGTAATGCAGAAGCAAAGATTCTGCTCAGCAACCGGACGTTGCCGGCCAAACGATACTTAAAAAATGGACACGAACTCCAACGCCGCCCTCGATCAGGTGCTGACGACGATGTTGCAGAGCCACGAAGGCGTTTCCGATCTGCTTTTCGTGGCGGGCAAGCCACCCCAAGTCGAGGCGCATGGCAAACTGCAAGCGGTGACGCTCGACGGGGCCCAAACCGCGCTCGAAACCACCCGCATCGAAGGGCTGGCCCGCGCCATCATGAACGGCAACGCCCGGCTGACCAAGGACCTCGCCGAAACGGGTTCATGCGATTGCAGTTACTCCCTGCCGGGGGTCTGCCGCTTTCGCGTGAACATCTACCGCCAGAACGGCAACCACGCGATGGTGCTCCGCCGTTTGCAATCGCAAATTCCCTCGCTGGAAAAACTGAACATGGCGCCGGTTTTTCGCGAGGTCATCAAGGAAAAGACCGGCATCATCTTTGTCACCGGCGGTACCGGCAGCGGCAAGACCACGACGCTCGCCGCCTTGCTGAACGAGATCAATCACCACAACGAAGTTCACATCGTCACGCTCGAAGATCCGATTGAGTTTCTTCATCCCCATGTGAAGGCGACGTTCAGCCAGCGGGAGTTGGGGCGGGACTTCTTCGCCTTTCCGGACGGCCTGCGCGCCGCCTTGCGGCAGGCGCCCAAGATCATTTTGGTTGGTGAAATCCGCGACCGCGACACGATGGAGATCGCGTTGACCGCGGCGGAAACCGGGCACGTGGTTTACAGCACATTGCACACGATCAGCGCCGCGCAAACCGTCAACCGGGTGCTCGGCATGTTCACGCAGGAAGAGGAAAAGCAGGTGCGGGAACGGCTGGCGGAAACGTTGCGCTACGTCATCAGCCAGCGGCTCGCGCCCAAGGTCGGCGGCGGGCGTCTGCTCATCTCCGAGTTGATGGGCAGCAGCATGCGCTCGCGCGAAGCCATCGCCCTCGGGGAAAACGAAAATCGCCGGCTCATTGACATCATCGAAGCCGGCAACACTGCCGGGTGGCACAGCTTTGAGCAATCGCTGACGACGGCCTACTCCGGTAATCTGATCACCGAAGAGACGGCCTTGCTTTACTGCACCAATCGCAATCTGATGCGTCAGCGCATTGACGCGATCAACAAGCGTCGTGATTCCTCGCCCAGCGGCATCGCACTCAAGATGAAATCGGTGGAGACGCCGCCCGAACCCATGGCCCCGCCACCGCCGCCGCCACCGGTGGCACCGCTCAGCATGACCAAGCCGGGGGCAGCCAAGCTCGCCGTGTAATTGCTGCCATTGCTCCGCTTCAGTTTCACCGGAGGAGCGTCAGCGTAATGCGACGCACATCCATGACTGATTGGCCGGGAATTTCCAGCGCGCGCAGCGTCAAACGTCCACGCCCTTTTTGCAGTTGCAGCCTGCCGAGGTTCAACGGGCGAAATTCCTTCATCCGCGACTCGGCGGGCGGGCGTGGAAGTGTGTCTTGATTGGAATAAAGCGGCGGATTCCAAGCCGGGGAGACCGTTCCCGTGAGCTTGCTGCCATTCAAGCTGAGTTCGATGAGCGCGCCGGCTTCGGGGGCGGTGTAATTAATCGTCACGGCGTATTCGCCCGTCTGGTTCACCTCCACGTCCCAAGTCATCGAATCGTTGGTGCTCGCCCAATTTACAAAGTAAGAGCAGTTCGGCGCACTGCCGCTGCGCCGCACGCCGCCATGGGGCACGCCGTCGCGCGCCGGTAACGGCGTCACCGGGAATTCCCGGTAACCAACCGGATAAGGCCGTTCATCCGCCGCAATGAGGGCCCGACTGTTCCCTGTCCGCCCGGCTTCGGTTTGGGCGACTTCTTTTCGCCAATCCGCAACTGCTTGCGATAGCTTGGCGGAGATATCGGGGTTTGCGGCGGCGATGTTTTTTGTCTGACCAGGGTCAGCTGCCATATCGAACAGCGCCCCGACCTCATCGAGCCGGTACTTCTGTGTCCGCGCGCTAACCTTTCCGTTCTGATGGGAAAAAATCAACCGGTCGGGCCAGTCGCGCGATGCACCCAACAGCAGCGGCGAAAGATCCCGGCCATCGAGCGGCTTGTCGCCCACGCGCGCGACGCCAGCCAGCTTCGTCAAGGTCGGCAACAAGTCGATGGCGCCGGCGATCTCGCGCACGTTTGCGCCGGGCTTGATCTTGCCTGGCCACCGAATGAAGAACGGCGCCCGCACGCCCCCTTCATCCACCGAGCCTTTGCGCCCTTTCATGCCCCCGTTCCAACGGGAACTATTCGGGCCGTTGTCGGAAAAGTAGATGACGATCGTATTCGCGCTGAGCTTGAGTTCATCCAAGCGCTGCAAAACCCGCCCGACGTTTGCGTCGAGATTTTCTGTCATCGCCAGCACACAGCGCGTGACATCCACCGTCTCGTCGGCGCCATCCAAGCCGCGTTGCGTGATGGGTTTGTCTTTGAAGCGCTGCCAGTATTTTTCCGGCACGGCCCACGGCGAGTGTGGCGTGTTGAGCGGCAGGTAACAGAGAAAGGGCCGATCCTTGTTTTGCTCGATGAAGGCCAGCGCGTGATCGGTGAAATCGTCAGCAACGTAACCGTGGCCACGCACGGGCTGGCCGTTGTGCTCGAGCGGCGCGTCGAAGTATTCGCCCCAATGACCGGAAGTGAAACCGTAGTATTCGTCAAAGCCGCGCGCATTCGGATGATACGGCCATTGGCTGCCGTTGTGCCATTTGCCGAACGCACCGGTCGCGTAGCCGGCGGCCTTGAACGCATCCGCGAGCGTTTTCTCGTCGAGATTCAACCGCTCCTGTCCCGTGGAAACGCCGCGCACGCCGCCGCGCAAGTGATAGCGGCCGGTAAGAAATTCCGCGCGCGTCGGCGCGCAAACCGGGCAGACGAAAAACCGGTCAAACGTCGCGCCGTCGCGGGCCAGTGAATCAATGTTCGGCGTGCGGATATTCTGGTTGCCGGTCGCGCTCAGGTCGCCCCAGCCCTGATCGTCGGCCAGGAAGATGACGATGTTCGGCGGTGCGGCCTGAATGCGCAAAGCAATCACCAGCAGCGCAGCGAAAACCAAAGCATGGAACGGAGTTGATGGTGGTTTCATGACGGAGTTTTCAATTTGTTCGCGCGCTAGCGGGACCGCTTGCCGGCTGGGGCTTCGCCGCTGGTGGCGGTTTGCGTTTCGCGCACATTGGTCTTTGGCAGCCAGGCGGCGAGTTCCGTCCGCACGTTCTTGAACTCAACCCGGGAGGCGAGGTTCGTCCATTCGTACGGATCTTTTGTATGATCGTACAGCTCCTCGCTCCCGTCCGCGTAGCGGATGTAGCGCCATTGCGCGTTCCGAACGCTGTGATTCTGGTAACCAAACGTGCACAGCGTGGGCGTGTTCCACGACGCGTTTGCGTCCGCCAATAGCGGCTTGATGCTTGCGCCTTCAACGTGCTTCGGCACAGCAATGCCCGCCAGCTCACAGAGCGTCGGGTAGATGCTCATGAAATCCACCGGCCGGTCGCAGATCGTTCCCGCTTTCGTCACGCCCGGCACCACCCAGATGAACGGCGCCCGCACGGCCTCCTCCCACAAAGCAAACTTGCGCCAATGGCTTTTCTCACCCAGATGCCAGCCGTGATCGCCCCAGAACACGATGATGGTGTTCTCCCGATACGCACTCTTCTCCAGCGCGTCCAGCAACCTCCCGACGTTCATGTCCGCGTAGGCAATCGTTGCCAGGTAGGATTGAATGGCCGCTTTCCAGCGTCCGCTCTCCAAAATCTCCTTATGATCCCCGCCGGGCTTGGCCATGCGTACGCCCGCCGGCGGAACGTCGGACAAATCGTCTTCGCGATGCGGCGGCAGTTCGATCTTCTCGACCGGGAACAGCTCGTAATACTTGCGCGGCACCGCCCAGGGCAGATGCGGCTTGTGCAGACCGCACGCGAGGAAGAACGGTTGATCGTGTTTCTTCTCGAGTTGCTTGATGCAGTAATCCGTGATGTGCCAGTCAGCCAGGTCCTGATCTTTCAGGTCATGTTTCAACGGTTCGGTAAAGCCTTCCATTTTTTCCACGCCCTTGCCGTGTTCGTCCTCGTCGGCGTCAGCGTTTGTGAAGTAGTCATCCCACTCGCTACGATAGAAAGTGCTGCTGTGATAAATTTTTCCCGCGCCTGCGACGAAGTATCCCGCCTGTTTGAAAGTGGCCGTAAGCCCGCGGCCTTCGGGAATGAACTTCTTCCAGTTCTGCCCGTTCTGATAGCAGCCGGTGCTGCTGGGGCGCTGGCCGCTCATCAGGGCCGCGCGCGACGGATTACAGAGCGGCGCGGCACAATCGGCATAGCGGAACGACACGCCCATTTTCGACAGTCGATCAATGTTCGGCGTCCTGGTCTGTGGATTTCGGCCCGTGTAACCAACCCAATGATTCAGATCGTCCAGCGCGATGAAGAGGACGTTCTGTTTGGCGGACGCCGCCGGTGTTCTAACTGCCACGCACAGCGCAATGGCCAGCAATAACCACAGCGCGTAATTGAAGGTGGCGGTCCGGATTCGCAGGTGCAGGTACGCACGCATGCCTGGCATCATGCGGGTGTGGAGATTTATTTCAAACAAAACGAACCGGGATCGTTTGGACCACCGGTACTCCACGTGGGCATTTGGAACTGAAGCTGGTTATTTGCGCGGGCGCGGCCCGCTGATCGGAGAGCCAAACCGGCAAATCTCCGTTCATCCGACAGCAGCTTCGTCAGCTGGGGCAAACAGGAGAAGTGGACCTTTCGTTCAATTGCGAGTGATGGTCGTGATCGCCAGAGTCTGCGGCCACCACTTATGAAGCTACCAGATTCCTTTGCCCGCGACCTGTACGCTCGCTGGTTCACCGTCCTCCGGAATTCGCTCGCGCTCGGGTTAGGCATGCTCGTTGTCCAGCCGATGCCGGCAGCGACCTGGCTCACCAACAGCCCGCTTCTGAACGCGCGCCAGGGACACACCGCCACACTCCTGCCGAACGGCAAGGTGCTCATCGCCGGCGGGTACGTGGACAACGGCATCGGCGGAACAAATCGCGCGGAACTCTTCGATCCCGCCAATGGCTCATGGGCGGCCACCGGCTCGTTGACCAATGGGCGCACCCGACACACCGCGACTTTGCTACCCAACGGAAAAGTCCTGGTCACGGGCGGACTCAGCAGCGCGTTTCCGTTTTACCTCGCGAGCGCGGAGTTGTTCGATCCTGCCACCGGCGTCTGGCTGCCCACGGGCGCGATGAGCACCGACCGCATTGATCACAATGCCGTCCTGCTGCCCAACGGCAACGTGCTCGTGACCGGCGGCCAAAACGGCACGGGCACGCTCGCGAGTGCGGAGATTTACGTTTCCGTGATCGGGCAGTGGTCCAACACCGCTTCCATGAAAGCGACCCGTGTTTACGCCGCGGCGACCTTGCTGACCAACGGGAATGTGCTGGTGGCGGGCGGCGGCACTCCGGTCGGAATCACCAACGGAGCGGAGTTGTTCAATCCCGCCAGCGGCACCTGGTCCAACACCGGGCCAATGAACAGCCGGCGCTATCTGCACACGCTCACGCTCCTCGCCAACGGCCAGGTTCTTGCCGCCGCCGGCAACAACGCCGCGGGCACCGTGATGACCGCCGAATTATACGAACCGGTCGGCGGCGTCTGGACCAACACCGGCTCCTTGACGAAGGCGCGGCAGATGCACTCCGCGAACTTGTTGGCGAACGGCCAGGTGTTGGTCGCTGGTGGCTACACCACGAACTTCAACAATCCCATCCCCGATGCCGAGCTGTTCGATCCCGCGACGGGAGCGTGGGCAACCACCGTGTCGTTGAGCATCGGCCGCGACGCGCACACCGCCACCCTGCTGCCGAGCGGACGAGTATTGGTCACCGGCGGTTTGGCGACCGGCGGGATAATCACCAACCGCGTAGAGTCGTTCAGCCTGATTGACACTTCAGTGCCACCCGCCACGATTGTGCTCAAAAGCCCGTCGCGCCTGCCGAACGGCTCGGTGCAACTCAGCTTCACCAACTGGCCCGGCGCAACCTTCACCGCGCTCGCCACCACCAATGTGACATTGCCGCCGAGCAATTGGGTGTCGCTGGGCGGCGTAACGCAAGTTTCGCCCGGACAGTTTCAGTTCTCGGACGCGCAAGCAACCAATCATCCTCAAAGATATTATCGCGTCAGTTCGCCGTGACACCGATCGCAATTCGAATCCGCACTGGGGTGATCCGGCTTGAACGCAACTGCGCGCCTGCACTACGCTCTGTGTTATGAAACCCCTGCTCCTGCGATCGCTGGTTCGCTTTGCCTTGCTGTCCACGTTTGCCACGAAGGCAACAACGCTCTTCGCCCAGGGCAACCTCGCGCCAGCCGGGGCACCGGCGCCCGGCATGCGCACATTGACACAAGTTGAGCCGCGTACACCGATCGGCAGCCTGCCTTTCACCATCACGACCCCGGGCAGCTATTACGTTACGACCAATCTCACCGGCACTAGCGGCACGAACGGAATCACCATCACCGTCAGTGACGTCCGCGTGGACCTGAGTGGTTTTGTTTTGACGGGCATCGGCAGTTCCTTAAGCGGCGTGCAGGTGCCGAACACAGGCCTCACCAACATCTCGGTGCGCAATGGCACGGTCCGCGGTTGGCCGATGCACGGCCTCGAAGTCAACTCGGACTACGCCGTTACGGTGGAACACATCGACGCCAGCGAAAACGGGCGCAGCGGAATTTTCTGCCTGAGCGGTGGGGCGGCCAATTTCGTCGTCCGCCATTGTAATGCCACGCGGAACAACACCGCGAACGCCGGAGGATCGGGAATCGTGACCAGTGGCGGAACCATTGTGGACTGCACCGCCATGGCGAATCTGAATTCCGCTCCGGGCATCTCCGCCGGCAGCGGCGCCTTGGTCAGCCACTGCCTGGTCCGCAACAACAGCGGGCCGGGAATCAGCGCCAACGGGGCTTCCGTCTTGGATTGCGAGTCATTCAGCAACACCGGCGTGGGCATTTACGCCGGCGCTGACTCTCTCGTGGCGCGATGCAGTTCAGTGGGCAACACGAGCGACGGAATCGTGTTGTTACGCCAGTGCCAGGCCACCGACAACCACTCCGTGGACAACGGTTTTTTTGGCACCGGTGCGGGTATTCGCGCGTCTTCGTTCGGCAACCGGATCGCGGGCAATATCGTCAGCGGAAATACCACCGGCGTTTTGGTGGATGCGGGCGCCACCAACAACGTCGTCATTCAGAACACGGCCGGGCGCAATCCACCTTCCGGCGCGGTGGGTTCGGCTAATTTCGTCTTCAACGCCTTCACCATCTTTGGGCCGACCAACAACGCCTTTAATCCAGCCACCGGCGCCATCACCAACCTCAATCCGTGGGCCAACATCAACCACTGAAGCGGCGCGGCCAAGTGGATCGAGCCAACAAACCTTCGACTCCACCTCTCCCGCATCCGTTCAGGGTTTGTGCAGCCGGAAGTAGCGCGCGCGGTTATCCACGGCGTTGGTGACCGCGTAGTTCGTTTCGATGACGCTGTAGTTGGTGGTCAGCACGCCCCAGGCGTTCGGCAAAGACAACGAACCGTTCGTTTCGAGCAGATAACCCGATGAGTTGGTAGTCCACGTCAACCGCACCGCGCCGGGCAGCGCGGCGATGTTCAACGTAGGTGGCGACATATCAGCAACAATCTCCGCCGGCGTCAGCGCCACGCCAAACATTTTGATCTCGTCCATCTGGCCGCGATACTGCGCGACACCGCCGTCGGCGTTGCAGAGGTCATGGCCGCAGATGAGACGAATGTCTCCGGTGATGTTCGCCACGGCGGTCGCCGAATCAGTGGAAATGACCACTCCGTCGCGATACACGGCGCAAGTCGCACCTTGCCGGACGAAAGCAACGTGATGCCAGTCCCCGTCCTCGATGTTATTGGTCGCCTGATTGCCTGGAATCGCGCTCAACTGCGTTAGGTTTCCGCCCTGAATTGAAAAGGCCGGACGGCTGGTTGTGGTGGAGTTCGCGCTCAAGCTGGCGCGCCAATAGGTTGAACCCGGGCAGGCGTTTGTTTCGCCCGATAGCATTTTTGCTCCACTCGTCAACGAACTGAACATCTTCACCCACATCGTCACGGAAAAATCCGATATGCCGACCACACCTGCGTTCGTGCCGAAGTTGATGTAATTCGTCCCGTAAAAATCAAACGCCTGACCGACTTGGCCGGCAACATAGAACGTGCCGTTCGAAGCGAAGCCGTTTTCGCCGCCTATTACGTCGATTAGATTTCCATCGAGCGGCCACCAGTGCGTCGGGCCGCGCGGAATCGGGGAGATTTTGTAGATCGTGTCCGTGGCGAATTCGCTGACGTAAAGATTGTGGTCCGGGCCGAACGCGAGCTGGCACGGGTTGGCAAAACCGGAGGAGACGATCACGGTATTCGTGCCGAGCGGATCAATGCGGAGCAACTGGCCGAGGTTGTTGAGGGAATACAGGTCGCGTCCCCAGAACGCGTCGCCGCGTCCGGCCACGACGGGTGCACCGGCGCGGATGGTCGCGAAGTTTGTCACCAGCAGCGTGCCGTTGGTGGAGAACAACTGGATGCGCGGCAGATCGAATGATCCGACGGCGAGGCGGTTGCTCACGTCGAACGCCAGTGCATACGCACCGGTGGAAACGCACAGCACCGTGGGCGCCGCGCTCGAGGCGGTGGTCAACACGCGATGCAACGACGTGTCGCTGATATAAACCCGGCCGCCGGCATCGAACAGAAATTCGCCGGGGTTGTTCGCGGTGGTGATGACGCCGCCAAAGAGAGTGGAAACCACTCCGGCGGGAGTGATTTTGGAAATCGTCGCACCCGAACCACCGGCCGCGCCGCCGACCAGCACCGCGCCCGGTGTTCCCGAAACCAAACCCACTGCGTCATAGCCGACGGCATCGGGATCAGCGAGGGCGCTGTTCCCGAACTCCACCTTGGATGTGGCGTTGGTGGCGACCTTGTGAATCTTGACGGCATCCGAGGGCGAGCCGCCGGAGCCGGAATTGTCGCGCCCGACAAACAGCGTGCCATCCGGAGCGAACACCAGTTTCACCGGATCAGCGACGTTGGTGTAAACCGTGGTGTTGCAGTTGGTGACGCTCGGAATGGCAAAGCTGGAGTAGTATGCCGCCAACAGGATCAAGAAACTGCCGAGGATTGGTTTTGTTTTCATGTAAAGGTTGATTTGGTTGCGCGCGGCTTGGCAAAACTGGCCTTCACCGGCGTTCCGCCATCAGTTTCTCCAGTCGCTCGAGACGGGTGCGCAACTCCGCATTCTCACGTTCGAGTTTCTGATTCAAACCCTGAATCGCTGCCAGCGCCACGCCGTCGGCGTCCACGGTGGCGATATGTTTGTCGTCCGCGCCGAGGTTGAAGGCCGCTTTGAAATCCTGCGCCATCGGGCCGAGATGCCGGCTGCGTTCCTCGTCACTCTTGTAACGCCATTGGCTCAACGGCAACGCCACGACCTTCTCGAGCACCGCTTGCGAATCCACCGGCTGAAAATCTTCCTTCACGTTCCGGTCGCTGGCGCTGACGAACGTGCCGTTGACCGTGAGGCCGCTCGATGTGAGGGTCATCAGCACGCTGCCGCCCGCGCCGGGGTCGTTTTGCGTGTCGCTGTGGACGCCGAACTTGAACCACGAGAAGCGCGCGTTGCTGCGGAAGTAGGTGGTGCTGCTCTGGACACCGATGGCGTATTGCTGGTTGAACAAGTTGATCATCTGCCGCGCGTTTGAACCGAAATAGAGATCCGTTGAATTTGTCCCGTCATCCAGCCACACGCCGCCGCGCGCGCGAATGTTGAATGTATTCGTGCCGGCAGAATTGAACGCGAGATTCGGCCCGCCGAATCCGTCGGTGTCGGCCCAGACAAAAGCGCCGCTATGAATCGCGTTCGCGTTGTGTCCCAGCGCGCAGGTGGAAAGCGCCGTGGCGCTGGATTCATGACCGAGCGCAATCGAGTATTCTCCCGTGGCGTTGCACAGATCCCCCATTGCCGTGCCCGCGTGGCCCGCCGCCGTGCAGTAGATTCCCAGCGCGCGCGCATAGTTGCCGCCGGCGGAAACATTTTTCCCCAAGGCGAACGCCGCCGCGCCGGCGGTTTGGGCGCCATTACCGCCCGCGAGGGAGTACTCGTTGTCGGCGACGTTATTCCTGCCACCCAGCACCGCCGAACCTGCGCCTTTTGCCTGATTGTCTTCTCCCCCGAGCACAGCCGCAGCTTTCCCGGCGGCGTAGTTGTTGGTGCCACCACTGATGACCGAGGCCGTGCCAATGGCCAGGTTGCCGAAACCGCCCGCAACGGTCGCCATGTCCGCCTGCACCAGATTGGGCGCACTCGCACTGCCGCCGCCGCCGATAGTGACCCCGACGTAAACCGGAATGACTTGGCCCTGAAAGCTCACGCTGGCGTTGTTGGCCTTGTGTCCGCCGATCACGGTGGGCGCGATACCGTGGAGGGCGTTCGAACGATAACTGAGGCGCAGGACCGGCTCATTATTCGCGCGCAATTCGACGTCCACATTGTTCGTGCTCCCGAGGAATTGATTCGTGGCGACACTGTTGCCCGTGAGCCGCCAGTAATTGGAAGCGGCAAAACCGCCTAACGAAGCTGCGTTCACGTTCGTCACGTTCGCGCCGTTGCCGGTAAAGCTGCCGGTGAATTGATTCGCGGCGTTGTTCAACGTCACGGCATTGCCATAACTGCCCGCGGCCAGTCCGCCACTCACGACGCTGCCCGCCGTGATGGCATACGGCGTCGGCGTCACTTGTTGCCGTGGGCTGAGCGGCACGAAGCTGGCAGCACCGTTGGTGCGCACGGA
>CAYWCK010000146.1:0-11459 GCA_964456685.1 uncultured Bifidobacteriaceae bacterium
CACATGGTCGAAACCAGTACGCCCCCATCACGGCGAAAGCATATTCCGCCACGTTCGCCTTGCGGTCAAGGCGACGGTGGCATCCCCCCAAGCCGGAGTGGCTAAGGTGGCGGGGGCCGCGACATGTTAGGGATAGCGATAGACGCGGAAGTGCAGCGCAATCTCCGGCAGATTCGTGCGGTAGAGGAAGAATTGATTCGTCGCCAGGAGATTGGCTGCCAAAACGGTCCACTGGGTGAGGTTTGAGGAATTCTCGACGCGGTAATTCTGACCAGGGACCGCTTCCCAACTGAGTGTCACCGTGGAATTGCTGCGGTTGACACTGAGAAGGCGGAAAGGTTTGTCGTAAGGATTCGCAAAGTTCATCAGCACCGGTAAATGATCCGATGCGGTTTCGTCGTCGGTGGCCAGTAGCGGTGGTGGCGGCACGGGCAGCAGATCGGTACGGAATACCTGGCTGCTGATCGTGTTCGAGAAAAGCAGTCCGTTGGGCAGGATGTAGTCGTAGCGGCGGTTCAGGGTCGCTTGAATGGAAAAGGTCTGTTCGCCACCCGAGAACGGATTCAGCGGAGTCGTCAGGCGCAACCCGGTGCCGTTGGTCAGGCGCTGGATCGGTTGTTGGCTTCCTGTGGCCGGATGCGCGATGTCTTCGTTCAGATCGCCCGTGAGCACATAAGGATGCAGGCCATTCGTCGTGAGAAAGCCGGTGACGAGAAAATTGGAAATGCAACTGGCTTCCGCCGCCCGCTTGACGGCGTCTTCCGATACGCTCGTGCCGGATTTCAAATGTGTCGTGAACACATGCAACGGTTGCACAAAGCCTGGCACCGCGATTTGTGCTTCGTAGAGATCGCGTGTGAAGTCGTTGGTGATGTAACCATACGGATCCAGGTCGGCGCTGTGCAGCCAGCTCTTCTGACGAGTGATGGGGAACCGGCTCAGAATCGCACTCGACAGCAGACCGTCCGTGGCGGAATTGGTCGCCACGTAGTAGCCCGGCAAGAACGCCAGCACCCAGTTGGCCATCTGCCAGCGGTTGGTGTAGGGAATCTCCTGTAACGTCACGATGTCCGGTTGCAAATACATCAATTGCCGGCCAATGGCTTTGACCTGTGGCGCGTTGGTGCTCCAGTCGGTGGTGCCAAAGCCCTTCGTGTTGTAGGTCAGCAAGGAAAATCCGGGCACGGGCGGCGCGGGCGGAGGCACGACCGTGAGTGTGGCAATCTGGCTGTTGGTTGCGCCCAACAGGTTGGTGACTGTGACCGTGTAATCGCCAGCATCGGTGAAACTCACATTGGTCAATACGAGCGTGGAATTCATGGCGCCGTCAAGATCGGTGGCATCCAATTGCCACTGATAACTCAGAGGCGCCGTGCCGCCAGCGACGATCGTGAGCGTGACATTCGCACCCTGCGTCACGCTTTGACTAATGGGTTGAGTGGTGATGAAGGGCGGGGATGGCGAGGCGCTGGAAAAACTTGCCGCGAAGTCATCAATGGCCAGTCCATTGTCAAAGCCGGTGTCATCCACGTCCAGCCACCGCAAAAACAATTCCTGACCGACCGGAACGCTGACGCCCGTTAGTGCGATGCTGTTGAAAAACTGTCGATTGGTTGAAGCGTTGCCGTCCAAAGGCAAACTCGCCGCGCTCAGGTTGGGCGAAACAAAACTCAGGGCACTGACCGTGGTCCAGGTGCCGCTGTAGGCATTGGTCAGCGGCCCGACGCCGATCTGATAAGCGAAGGTGAGCGCTTGCGGTGTGGTGGCCGTGCCGCTCCGCCACTCTTCGCCAATGTAGGAAATGACCACGTTAGTTTGCGCGGCGCTGGTGTCATTCTTAAGGCGAATACCGTACGCGTAGTTGATCGAAGATGCGCCAATGGAACCCAGTGCGCGATCGGCGCTGTTACTGATCCCGGCGACACCGAAACTGTAAATCCCTCCCGTAGTACTGCTGCCACTGCTCGCGAGGAAGTTTGTTGCATCGCCATTTCCTTTGGCCGCATACCAGCCCGGCAGAGTGGCATTGTTGGTCCAATTCGCGTTGACGCTGCCGAGGTTATCGAAATTCTGGGTGTAGCTGCCCGCGCTCATCAGAATCTGGGCGTGACCAGTCGAGATCAGCAGCCAAAGTGCGAGGGTCGAAAGTTTAATCCCGCAGACCAATCGTATGTTCACAAACAATGACCACTGCCTCGGAAAATCACCAAGTCAGGTGGAGACCCTACTTTGACACAGCAGAAAGTTACTGTAAACCGCCGTAATCTAGGCCTTTTCGGCCTGAGCTTCGCGGAGCGCCTCGCAGAATTCCTCCGCCAGTTCGCGCACGAGCGGTTCTTCCAGAAAGCTTTCGTGTTTGCCGCGGACGATTTTCAAATCAATGCCACCCTTCACGTGTGGCCGCCAGCCCAGCCACGGGTCAAACTTGAACAACGGCCGGGTGCGGCTGCGGAACAAAGTGATGCGTCCGCCGTACACGCCGGGTTGATATTGTCGCATCGCGCGATAATGCACTTCAGCGTAGTGACGGAAGGCGGCGGGATACTCGCTTAGATCCAAAACTTCACCCAGTTCCCGGAAGTTGGGTCCGACCGATTTCCGGGGCCGAATTTTCTCCAGCAAGCGCAGCAGGTCCGCGCCGACCAGTCGCGGCGGACGCACAAAAAAATCGCGCAGCCAATAGGCGAGGTTGTGTCCGAAGGCCCCGAAGTTTTTTGGCGTCACCCGTGTGCGACGATGCATGGCCTCCGGCGGCATGGATTCCAACACGGCCAGCATGGCGACTTTTTCACCGCGATCTTCTAGCTGACACGCCATCTCGAACGCCACATTCGCGGCGAAACAATAGCCGCCGAGATAATACGGTCCGTGCGGCTGCATCGTCTTCAGCATCTCGATGTAGGCCGTTGCCATCGCCTTGATGTTCGTGAACGGTTCGTGGGGCGCTTCGATGCCGAAGGACGGCTGATCTTCACCGAGCAGATTTGCCAAAGCCCGGTAACGCAGCAATCCACCGCCGCCGCCGCCGCCGAGCGTGTGCAGCCAGATGAAAGGCGGCTTGGTGCCGTGCGGTTGGATGGGCACCAGCGCCGGCCACTGGGTGGCGCAACCTTCTTCGCGCAACACGTTCGCGAGTTGTCCGAGCGTCGGCGCGCGAAACAGCGTCGCGATCGGCAGCCGCCGGTGCAACTGCTTCTCGATCTCGGTGAACAGCTGCACTGCTCGCATCGAATGGCCGCCCAAATCAAAAAAACTGTCCACAAGACTGACGTGTGTTACGCCCAGCACCTTCTGCCAGATGGCCGTGAGCTTCAGTTCCAGCCCATCGCGATAATCATCCACGAGCGCCTCAACCGGCGTCGCCGGGGCGGGCTGGAGCTCCTGAATCGGTCGTTGACCCAGTCGCGGGAGCGGAAAGTAGGCGAGAGGTTGATCCGGCGCGGCGATGACGGCTTCGATCAAAGCCTCCCAATCTGCCAGCAGCGCTTCCATGGTCGCGCGATCAAAACGATCGGCGCGAAACTTCAATGTGCCGCGCACGCCCTCGGGACTGTTGGCCACGTCCAGCAACAGGTCGAACTTCGCCATGCCGTTGTCGATGTCGCTTCGCCATTCGAATTGCAACTCGCCACCCTCCGGCGGTGATGCCGGCGCGTTTTGATAGATCATCAGTGCTTGGAACAACGAGCCGCCGCCAGCGGACCGCAACCATTCGAGAATGCGTTCGAAGGGCGCCGCTTGATTGGCCAGGCCGCCGGCCACCACCTCGCTGCTGGCGCGTAAGAGGTCCCGGAAGCTGGGATTCGCCGGCAGCCGCGTGCGCAACGGCAACACATTCGCCAGCAACCCGACCGTGCCTTGGAGTTCCGATTGCGTCCGGCTTGCCAGGGAAGCGAACACCAGGATGTCATCCTGGCCCGAAAAGCGATGCAGCAACGCGGTCCAGGTGGCGTGCAACAGCATGAACGGCGTGGTGCCATCCGCCCGACAGATTTCCTTGAGGGCGACCAATTGCGCGCGCGGCAGATGAAAAGCGATTCGATCCGCCGTGCCGGAGTCGGCGCGGGCTGCCGGTCGGTCCCAGGGCAGGGCAAAAGGACGGCACGGTTCGGCCAGGAGTTTGCGCCAGAAGCCGAGCGGGATTTCCAGCGTGGTGTCGTTCAGCCACTCACGCTGCCAGCGGGCGAAGTCCACGTATTGCACCGCCAAAGGCGGCAAGGCGGCCCCGCGGTACGCGGCCCCAAGTTCCCGGCTCAACACCCGCAAGGACCAGCCATCAAAAATGATTTGGTGCACCGTCACGATCAACCAATGCCGCGCCTCGTCCAACTGATACAAAACGGCGCGGAGCAACGGCCGGACCGACAAATCAAACGGCGCACAGATTTCCGCGGCCGCCCTTCGCCGGGCCTCGGCCTCCCGTTGCGCGGCGGGTTGCGAGCGCACATCTTCCACGCGCAAGCCCGGCGCGGGGCTGGTGCCGAGGCGCGCGAAAGGCCGGCCCTCACGTTCGTGAAACGTGAGCCGCCACGCTTCATGACGACGCCAGAGAATGTCCAGCGCGCGCTCGAGGGCCGGGAGGTTGAGCACACCGTTGAGCTGCCAGGCGAGCGGGATGTTGTAGAGCGGTGACGACGGATCGAGTTGCACCAGGTGCCACAGACGTTCCTGGGCATAAGCCACCGGCAGTTCCGCCGGCCGGGGGCCGGGCATCACCGGCGCCCACTGGGAACGCAGCCGCAGCAAATTACCCGTGGCGCTCCAGACGTCCGCGCCGGTGCCGGCGGGCACGGAGGTCGGAGGGGAACTCGCTTGGTTCATTTTCACTCCTTCATTCGGGTCGCGTGCGGGCCGCCAGCGCGCGGATCTGGCCTTGTTGATCCACCAGCCGGCGCACCTCCGTGTATGCCGGATTTTTCCCGAGATGACGCGCCAGATAATCACCCTGCCCATTACCGAGTTCAAAACACAGCCACGAATCCGGCCGCAAATGGCGCGGGGCTTCGGCGATCAGCCGGCTGATCACATCCAGGCCAAACGCGCCGCCATCGAAGGCCAGGCGCGGTTCATGCCGGCCCGTCTCCGGTGGCAATGCCTCCACTTTGCCCGAGGAAATGTAGGGCGGGTTGCAGATGATCAGGTCGAACGCGCGACTGAATTCCTCCGGTGCAAACGGGCCGAACAAATCGCCCTCGAAAAAGCGGATGCGGCCATCGAGTTGGTGACGTTGGGCATTGCGGCGGGCCAGTTGGACGGCGGCGGGCGAGAGATCCGCCACACAAACGCGGCAGCGAGATTCGTAGTGGGCCAAAACCGTGGCGAGGTTGCCGCTGCCCGCACACACGTCGAGCACGAGGGCGGCGCCGCGTTGCTGCACGAGTTGGTGCAACAGTTGCAAGGCGGCGGCGGCAAGGATTTCCGTTTCTTTGCGCGGCACCAAGGCCGCGGGGCCGACCTCCAGTTCCAGCCCGAGAAAATGCTGCCGTTCGGTCAGATGCGCGAGCGGCACGCCGGCATGGCGTTGATCGATCAAGTGGCGGAGCCGCTGGAAATCTTCCAGTTCCAGCACGGGCAGTTCCGCCTGCTTTGCGTGTTCGACGGATCGCGCGTGCCCGCGGGCCCGGTGCCAGAGCGCCCGCAGCGAGTGGTGCGCCGTCTCCTCGGGTTTATCCGGCAGCGGGGACCACTGGCAGTCCAGCGTGTGGAGCAATTCCTCCAAGAGCAGTTCGTTGGCGTCGGGTTGGTTCACGGGCCTCGCTTTCTCATTTTGCCGGCGGCGCATGGAGCCGCAGGGGCGGCAGGCGCAACGCCTCGGTGGTGCGATGCTTGCGCTCGAAATCTTCAAACGCGCGCCGCACTTGCATGGGCGAGAGGTTCATCACCTGCGCGGTTTCCGGAATCGAGAAACCGTTTTCCTGCGCGAACCAGAGGAGGTCCATCGTCGCGAATGGCAGGCGGAAAAAGAATTCCTCCTGGCTGCACGGCGCGCTGTAGGTGTCGGAGGTCGGAGTCCGCCGGCGAATTTCCTCCGGCACGCCGAGGTGTTCAGCGAGTTGATAGATCTGGGTCTTGTAGAGGTGCGCGAGAAGGTCGCAATCCACGCCCGAATCGCCGTGCTTCACGAAGAAGCCCTGATCTCGCTCGTTCTTGTTGGCCGTGCCGATCACCGCAAAGTGGCGCACTTCGGCATGATGATAAAGCATCGCCATGCGGGTGCGTTGCTTGAAGTTTGACGCCGCGACGATCTGCAGAAATTCCGCGGCGGGCAGCGGGCGGGTTTCCTCCGTGCCGTCGGGTTGCACGATCGTGAGCAGAAAGACGTTCAGCGTATTCTCGTCGAGCAGATTGGGGGGCAGCACGATCTTGGCGCGCCAGCCGGCCGCGGCGTCGTAGCCGGGAAACACACGGCGAATGGCGTTGTCGCGGCGCGTGTAGCAGCCCAGCCCACTTAAGGCGGCCGTGATGTCCTCCAGCAACGGTTCGACGCCGCTCCCTTGCGCCAGCAGCCGCGCGAGCCGCTCGCTCTCGGGCGAGGAATCGCAATCCGGCATCATGATGGCCACGACTCCGCGCGGACCGAACGCCTGCAAACACAGCTTGAATACCGTGGCCGAATCCACGCCGCCGCTGATGCCCACCACCGCGCCGCGGCGGTGCAACTGCTCGCGCACGGTCTGGCGCAACCACAGGACGAGTCGTTCCGTTTCGGCGGCGGCGTCCAGTTTCAGGATGTCGGGATGGAGTTTCATGGATTCAAGCGGGGGCGTGGTCGCGGGCAAAGCAACGTTTGACGTCGTCGCGGCCCGACAAGGGCGGTGGCATCTGGAAGTTGGTGATGAACTGATGGTGCCAGAGTTGGGTGGAAAGAATTCCGGCCAGCGCCATTTCATCCAGTTCGCTGGCGGGTTTGCCGGCGGACAATTTGCCCACCAGTTGGGCGACCGCGGCCGGGCGGAAGCAGCCGGTCGTTCGCAGCGCCTCCGGCGTGAGCAGTGCGCGCACGTAATCGCCGCTGGCCGGATGGAAGAAGGCGCGCTGAATCGGGGCGCGATACGGGCGTTTGCGCCGCCCAACGATCTCCGCGGGCAACAGTGGCGCCGCCAGTTGGCGCAGCAGATATTTTTCCCGCAGCCCGCGCAGTTTCAGCCGGGCCGGCAGGCGCGCACCGAATTCCACCACGCGATAATCCAGGAAGGGAAAGCGGCCTTCGATGGCGTGCGCCATGCCCATGCGATCACCCTGGGAACAGAGCAGGTAATTGGCGAGGAAGATGGCGATCTCGAGATATTGTGCGCGTTCGAGCGAACCCCAGTGGGAAAAATTGTGCGGCAACCGGACGTCGGTGAACGGATCGCGGGCCGCGGCGCCGACGTGGTCGAGCAGCTCGTCCGAAAGAAAGCGCCGCAAGCGCGCGCCGTTGCGCCAGCGGATGGCATGCGAATAGAACGGCGAAGTCGTGTCCGTCAGCCCTTCCGCAAAAAATGCGCTGAGAAAGCCCGGACCGGTGGCGGCGAGGCGCGCGATTTCCGGATAGAGCCGTTGCAACAACAATGGCCGCCAGCGGGAAGCCGGTTGCCGGGCCCAGAAGCGCCGAATTTTGTCTTCCTTGAAAATGTCGTATCCCCCCAGCACCTCGTCCGCGCCCTCGCCAGTGAGCGCGACGCGGAAGCCGCGTTGGAACAGCCGTTCGGCCAGCAGATACATCGGCGCGGGGGCCGTGCGCAGGATCGGCGTTTCGCTGTGCCAGATGACCTTCGGAAAAACCCGGCCGATGTCCGCCTGGGTGGCTTCGACAACTTCGTGGGGCGTGCCGAGATGCGCCGCCATCTTTTCCTGATAGTTTCGTTCGTCGAATTCCGGATCGGTGAACGCGATCGAGAAGGTGTTCAACCGCCGGCCGGCATATTTTTTTACCAATGCGGCGATGACGGCTGAATCCAGACCGCCGCTCAAGTACGCCGCTACCGGAACGTCGGCGCGGAGCCGGATGCAAGCGGCGTCGCCCAACAATTCGCTGAGTTCTTCGCGGTACGGATTTTCATCGCGCACGGACGAGACTGGTGCGGTGAAATCGAGCCGCCAGTAGGCCTGGGTTTCCCATTTGCCGTCCTGCACGCGCAACCAGTGGCCGGGCGGCAGTTCGACAATATTTTGGAACATCGTCCGCGGGGAAATGGGACTCCAGTACGTGAGCACTTGATCGAGCGCGATGGGGTCCAGGGTGGCGGATACCCGCCCGCTGCCCAACAGCGCTTTCACTTCCGAACCGAAGACCAGGGCACCGTTGCTGCGGGAGTAAAAGAGCGGCCGGATGCCGAGCCGGTCCCGCGCGAGAAACAAAGAACGCGCACGTGTGTCCCAGATGGCAAACGCGAACTGTCCGTTGCAGCGCGCGAGGCAATCCGGACCGAATTCCTCAAACGCATGGAGCAAGACCTCCGTGTCGGAATCGGTGCGGAAGCGGTGACCGCGGGCGACGAGTTCCGGTCGCAGCTCGACGTAATTGAAAATTTCCCCGTTAAAGACGATCCAGAGCGTCCCGTCTTCATTGCTGATGGGTTGCTGGCCGGTGCCGAGATCAATGATGCAATCGCGCGCGTTGCCGAGGCCGAGACCATCATCGAGGAAAATGCCAAACTGGTCCGGCCCGCGGTGGCGCAACAGCGCGAGCATCTGCCGGACGGATGTCTCCGCCACCGGTTCGGCGCTGGTCAGGTTCAGGATGCCGGCGATGCCACACATGCGAGGAGGGCGCGCTTGTCCACTTTGCCGGAGTTGTTCTTGGGGAGTTCGCCGCAGAACTCGACGGACTGCGGCACCATGAAATCTTCGAGGTTCGCGCGACAGTAGGCCAGCACCTGCCGGGCGGTGAGCGTGGCATCGCGCCGCACGACGAAAGCCTTGATCGCCTGGCCCAGAACGGGATCGGGCGCGCCCAGCACCGCGGCTTCGGCGACGCCAGGGAGGGACGCCAGGACGGTTTCCACCTCCTTGGGCGCGACTTTTTCGCCGCGGCTCTTGATGATGTCATCCTTGCGGCCGACGAAATAAAAGAAACCGGCGTCGTCCTGCCGGAAGAGGTCGCCACTGTAGCACAGGCGGCCGCCGGTTTGTGGGTCGGGCCGGAAGCGTTGCGCGGTGGCCTCGGGAGCTTCCCAGTAACCGCGCATCACGTGCGGCCCGCGGATGACGAGTTCGCCGGTTTCACCGGGGGCGCAACGGCGGCCTTGTTCGTCCTCGACCCAGGCCTCGGTACCGGGGATGGGGATGCCGACGGAGCCGGGGCGGATTTCGATCTGATCCGGAGGCAGGTAGAGGGTGCGCTTGGTCTCCGTGAGGCCGTACATGGAAAACAATTTCACGGAGGGAAAGCGGCGGTGTAGCTCGAGCACCTGGCTCGGCGGCAGTGCGGCGGCGGTGTTGGTGAGGTAGCGCAGGCTGGAGAGATCAAACGCATTGAGATCCAGCCGCAACAGCAGCGCGAACATCGTGGGCACGCCCGGAAATCCCGTCACCCGCTCGGCGGCGATCCGTTGCAGCACGGTCGCCGGATAGGCGAAGGAGCGTTCCAGCACCAAAGTGCCACCGGTGCGAAAAGTCATGAGCAACTGGTAAAGCCCATAATCGAACGAGAGCGGCAGCGCGCTGAGGACGACGTCGTGCTCGGTGGTGCCGAGGTATTCGATGATTGAGCCGGAGGCGAAAACGACCTGCTGCTGTTCGGACATCACGCCCTTGGGTTCGCCCGTGCTGCCGGAGGTGTAGATGAGACAGGCGAGGTCCTCCGGACCACGCGGCAGCGTTGGAGGCTGCGCCGGGAACTGCGCGTGCGATGCAAAATCCACGCCGCTCGCATGACCGTCCGCCGCGCCGCAGCAGACGACGCTGCGCAACCACGGCGTGAGGATCGCCAGCGCCGCGTGGGATTCCGTGACGAGGGCCGTCGCCCGGCAGTTCCGCAGAATGAATTCCAGCTTGTCCGGCTTGGTGGTTGCATTCACGGGAACGAAGGTCGCGCCCGCTTTCAATGTTCCGAAAATGCTGATGACGGCTTCGGCGCTGTTGGGAAGATGTATCACCACGCGATCACCGGGCTGGATGCCCTGCTGGTGCAAGAGAGCGGCAAACCGATTCGAAGCGTCCGCGAGTTCCGCGTAACTCCAGCGACGTTCGTCGCAGATCAATGCCGTTTTCTCTGGCCGGCGGTGCGCGCTGCTGTCGAGAAAATCATGAACCCACACACGCCCTTTCCCCGCTGGCGCTTGGTCCGCTGGCCTGTTTGCGTCGGACGAAGGCCGCCAGCCGCGTCACGGAATCGAAGTTCTCAGGTGTGACTTCCGTGGGGTCCACCCGGATGCCGAAAGTTGTGCCGGCAAAATCAACCAGTTCCAACACCCCCAGCGAATCAATGATGCCTTCGCGCAAAAAGGAACTCTCGTCGGGGTAGGAATAACCATCCTCGGTGAATAAAAGATTCCGCGCTACAAAAGCGCGAATAGACGCTTCGATTTCCATGCCCTTGCCCTCATCTCCCGCCCCCAGCTTCATTAGTAAACCAAGCTCTTGGCAGTGGCAGAATTAGTCAAGGTGGATTTGTACGGCTGACCAATCCCCGAATTTCCCCGGTGGTGGAGCGGGCGCGCCACCGCTTATGGTTTGGGCGCGGCGTACTTCTGCTCGAGCTTGTCGAGTTTCGGTTTGATGACGACGCGGCAATAGCCGGCGTTGGGGTTCAGGCGGTAATAATCCTGATGATCAACCTCCGCCGGGTAGAATTTTTTCAGGGGCTCGATTTGCGTCACGATCGGATCGGAAAAGTGCTTCGCCGCGGCGGCTTTGGATTTCTCCGCAGCCGCTTTTTGCGCCTCGCTGTGATAGAGGATGATCGATCGATATTGGTCGCCCACATCGGCGCCCTGCCGGTTGAAGGTGGTTGGGTCGTGGGCCTCCCAGAAGGTATCCAACAGTTTCTCAAAGGTTATCCTGGCCGGCTCGAAAGCGATTTGAATCACCTCCGCATGTCCGGTGGTATGGGAACAGACTTGCGCGTAGGTCGGAAACTCGGTGTGGCCGCCCGCGTAGCCGCTGGTCACGGATTTAACACCGGGCAAGCGCTCAAAAACGGCCTCCATGCACCAGAAGCAGCCGCCGCCCAAGGTGGCGAGTTCGGTCTTGTTGGTTTCGTTGGTCATAGGCTTGATGGGATCAGCGGCCACCGCAACAAACGCTGCCGCGCTCAACAAAAGGCTGATAAACTTCTTCATTGTAATCTGTCGGTTTGGACGCTGGAACCTTACGCCAGGTTCGAATCCTCGCCCCGTTCCGGTTGGTCGAGTTTTTCGCTGGAGGGCAATTCCGCGTATTGCTCCAGGTGTTCCCCTCGAAGCGGTTCGGAAATCACGTGCTCGCCGCCCAACCATTTGCCGAGATCAATCAATTTGCAGCGCTGGGAGCAGAAG
>CAYWCK010000147.1:0-11456 GCA_964456685.1 uncultured Bifidobacteriaceae bacterium
GGTGAGGCATTTGGGCGGTGGTCGCATCACATCGTAAGCGATCACCGCGCCCAAGCCGCTGTTCTGCGCCAGGTGTTCCTTGAGGTCATGCAGAGCGATGATGCCGATCAAGCGCTGCTCCGCGTCCACGACCGGCAGAAAATTATTCGGGCTCTTGAGAAATCGATCTGCGATGTCCTTCAACGGCGTGCTTTCGCGCAACGGCGGCACGGGGGCGTGCATCAGGTCGCCAACGGTCTGGTCTTCGGGCATGGCGCGGGCCTCATGCTCCGGGCCAAGATCGAGACCGCGTTGCCGGAGCGGTTCGGTGTAGATGGATTCCGCGTGCAATTGGCGAGCGATCAGGATCGAAACCACGCTGCCCAACATCAGTGCGGGCATGAGTGAATAGTCGAGTGAGATTTCAAAAACCATGATCATCGCCAGCAACGGCGAACGAGTTGTTGCCGACAGCACCGCGGCCATGCCCACCAACGCGAACGCGCTGGTCGGGAGTCGTTCCGCAAATCCGAGCAGGTGAAGCACGGTCCCGAACAAGGCGCCGAGACTGGTCCCGAGAAAAAGTGTCGGCGTGAACACGCCTCCCACTGTGCCCGAGCCCACGGTCGCGACCGTGGCCAACAATTTGGCGAGAAAAAGTCCGCCCAAGAGCAGGACAATTTCCGCGTTGTTGCCCAGCCAGCCGTGCAGCCAGGGCGCTCCCAGTTGGCCGAATTGTCCCTGCAAAATCCGGTTCGCAGAAACGTAGCCGTTGCCCCACACGCCGGGAAATTGCGTTGCGATCAATCCGACCACCAAGCCGGCCACGGCCAGCCGCACATAAACCGGCCAGCCCGCCTGCCGGAAACGTAATTCCAAACGGTGCACCATTTTCAGAAACACTGCGCCCACGACGCCCGCCACGGCGCCGAGCAGAACGAACCAAGGCAGTTGCAGCACGCTGGTGAATTCGTAAGGCGGCAACGTGTACCAAGTCTTCAAGCCAAAGAAGCTGCGGGACACGACCGCGGCGGTAACGGAGGAGAAGACGAGTGGCGCGAAGAGATTCATCGAGAAATTTCCGAGCACCACGAGGGCGGCAAAGACGGCGCCGGCGATGGGCGCGTTGTAGGCCGCTGCGATACCGGACGCAGCGCCGCAGCCCACGAGCAGGCGCAGGCGGTACGGCGGCCAGTTTTGCAACTGCCCCCATTTGGACGCGAGCGTGGCGGCCAGTTGCGTGATACCACCTTCGCGGCCGATCGAAGCGCCCGTGCCAATGCTGACCAGGGATGAGCCAGCACGGATCAAACCGCTGCGGAAGGGCAGCTTGCCATCGCCGGCCACGACGGCTTCGAGCAGGTTTGTCGGTCCCTGTTGCCTGACCAACCGCAAGCCGAAGTGAAGAATCCAACCGGCGATCAAACCGCCCAACGCCGGGATCAGCGCTCTTTCCCAAGGCGAGATCATCTCGGCGATTTCCACCGGGTCACCTGGTTTACGGAGAAAGAACCACTTTACGTGTTCGACGGAGATGAAGAACAGCAGATTGACCACTCCACCGATGAAACCCACGACGCCGGCCATCATCAGATGGAGTGCCTCCTCGCGCAGTTCGATCTTTTGGCGCAGTTGGAGGGCGCGCCGCCAGTTGCGACGCAGCATCGCCTCGGCGCCGGCCAACGCGCGCTGGGCGAATCGTTGGGCGCTCGTCCAAAATTGCACGATGCCAACGTAATGGGGACGCAGCGAATTTCGAGTGGATTTTGCAACGCAGTGCGGTGCTTTGTAACGCGATCGTTTTGCCGAGAGCGGCTAACCTAGCGCCACCACGCTTCGGCAAGTTGGCGCAGGAACGATTTTGCGGCGTTGTTGCCAAGGTCGTTCGCCTCGTTCAAACTGCCTGCGATGAGCAAACGGTTTTATATCACCACGGCCATTGATTACCTCAACGGCCAGCCGCATCTCGGTCATGCCTACGAAAAGGTCGTGACCGACGTGATCGCGCGCGCGCGACGCAGTTTCGGCCAGGAGGTTTTCTTTCTGACCGGGCTGGATGAACACGGCCAGAAGGTGCAGCAAGCGGCCCAAGCCGAGGGGAAATCTCCCCAGGCTTACTGCGATGAACTCGCGGCGGATTGGAAGGCCTTCGCGCAGAAACTGGAATTGACGAACAACGATTTTGTTCGCACGACCGAACCGCGGCACAAGGAGTTTGTCCAAGCCATCCTCGCCAAGCTTCAGGCTTCGGGTCATTTTTACACGAAGACTTACGAGGGTTGGTACTCGGCGAAGGAAGAGACCTTTCTCACCGAGAAGGACCGGCGCCCGGACGGCACGTTCGATCCCGCATACGGTGAGGTGGTCAAGCTGCAGGAGACGAATTACTGGTTCAAGCTGGGCGAGCAGCAGCAGTGGCTGATCGAGTACATCGAGAAGAATCCCACCTTCATCCAACCGGATTATCGGCGAAACGAGGTGCTCGGTTTCTTGAAGAACAACACACTCGAGGACCTGTGCATTTCCCGTCCTTTGGCGCGCCTGAACTGGGGCATCCCCATTCCGTTTGATCGGGATTACGTCACCTACGTCTGGTTTGATGCGTTGGTGAATTACATTTCCGTGCCGGCTGCACTGGGCGACCCAATCGTCTCGGCGGCGGCAAAATCTGCGGCCGCGGCCGGGCCGGCATCAGCCGGGTTGTGGCCGGCGGATATTCATGTCATCGGCAAGGACATCCTGAAATTTCACGCCGTGTATTGGCCGATTATGCTCAAAGCCATGGGGCTGCCGCTGCCAAAGCAAATTCTCGCACACGGTTGGTGGCAGAAAGACGGCGCAAAAATCAGCAAGAGCACCGGTAACATCGTTGACCCTGTCGCTGTGCTCGCCGAGTGGGGCTTGGACGCATTTCGATATTACGTGTTGCGCGAACTGGAGGTCGGTCCGGACGGCAATTGGACCGATGCGGGTTTCAAGGCCCGTTACCAGGCCGAACTCGCAAATGGTCTCGGCAACCTGGTCAACCGCTCCCTCTCGATGCTGAAGCGCTACCGCAATGGCGTCGTGCCCACGCGTTCGGACGAACTGGCAGGGGACGCGGAAAAGGCGGCTGCGGAGACGCGCGCAAAGCTGGAGTTGAATCAACTGCAAGGTGCGCTGCAAGCCATCTGGACTCTGGTGAACCGCGCGAATCAATACGTCGATCAAACCGCGCCCTTCAAGCTGGCAAAGGATCCGGCCCAGGCCAAACGCCTCGACGAGGTGCTTTACAACCTGGCGGAGACTTGCCGGGTGCTGGCGGTTTTGCTCTGGCCGTTCATCCCGAACACGGCGACAAAAATTTACGCGCAGCTGGGTTTGAACGGGACGCCGGAAAGTTTTGCGGCGTCCAAATGGGGCGGCCTGCAGCTCGACCACCGTATCGGCGAACCGGCCCCTCTGTTTCCGCGCAAGGACGCTTGAGCGATCCCGCCTTCAGGCCAACTGCGGCTGAATTTTTTCCGGGTCCACCCCGAGTTCCTTGATGGCCTCCGCCACCACTTCACGCCCAATCTCACCGCGCTGGGCGAGGGCGTAAAGCGTGCCGATGACGACGCTCTCGGCATCCACCTGGAAGAACCGGCGCAGTCGCGCACGCGTATCGCTCCGGCCAAAGCCATCGGTGCCGAGCGTGAACAATCCGCCGGGAACCCATGGCGCGATTTGATCCGGCACGGTGCGAAGGTTGTCCGATACCGCGATGAACGCGCCCTTCTCCTTGGCGAGCACCGTCTCCACGTAGGACTTCCTGGGCGGCTCTGTCGGATGCAGCATGTTCCAGCGCTGGCAACGAATGGCGTCCGTGCGAAGCAGCTTGTAGCTCGTCGCGCTCCACACGTCGGCGTTCACGCCGAAGCGCTCGGCCAAAATCTCCTGCGCTTTGAGCGCGGACTGAATGATCGGGCCGCTGCCGAAGATGTGGGCTTTGACTTTCCGCTTTTCGCCGGCCTTGAACTTGTAGAGCCCCTTGAGGATGCCCTCCTCGACGCCTTCGGGCATCGGCGGCATGGGGTGATTTTCGTTGTAGAGGGCGAGGTAGTAGAAAATTTCCTCACCCTCGGCATACATGCGGCGCAAACCATCTGCAACAATGACGGCGGTCTCGTAAGCAAACGCCGGGTCGTAAGCCAGCACCGTTGGAATCGTGCTCGCATGGAGCAGGCTGTGGCCGTCCTGATGTTGCAAGCCTTCGCCGTTCAGCGTGGTGCGGCCCGCGGTGGCGCCGAGCAGGAAGCCCTTGGCTTTGATGTCGCCGGCCAGCCACATGAGATCGCCGACGCGCTGCAAACCAAACATCGAATAGTAGGTATAGAACGGCACCATTTCGACGCCATGCGTGGCGTAGCTCGTGCCTGCGGCGATAAACGACGACATCGCGCCCGCCTCGGTGATGCCTTCTTCCAGAATCTGGCCGTCTTTCGCCTCGTGGTAGTAAAGCAGCGACTTGCTGTCCACCGGTTCGTAAAGCTGGCCCTTGCAGGAATAGATTCCGATTTCGCGAAACAGCGAATCCATGCCGAACGTGCGCGCCTCATCGGGAATGATCGGCACGATGTGTTTGCCAATGCCCTTGTGCCGCAGCAAAACGGTCAGCAGGCGGACAAAACCCATCGTGGTCGAAACCTGGCTGGTGCCTGAGCCCTTGAAAAACTCCTTGAAGAAGTCCAGCGCCGGCACATCCAACCGCGCGGCCTTGTTCTGGCGCGAAGGCACAAAACCACCGAGCGCCTTGCGTCGCTCGAGCAGGTATTTGATTTCCGGACTGTCGGCGGGCGGGCGATAGAACGGTGTATCGGCGATGACGTCGTCGGTGATGGGCACGTTGAACCGCGCGCGAAACTCGCGCAGTTCCTTTTCGTTCATCTTTTTCTGTTGATGCGAGATGTTGCGACCTTCACCCGCTTCGCCGAGGCCGTAGCCTTTCACGGTCTTGGCCAGAATCACCGTGGGCTGACCCTTGTGTTCCGTGGCGGCCTTGTAAGCAGCGTACATTTTGCGGGTGTCGTGCCCGCCGCGCATCAGTTTTTGCAACTGCGCGTCTGTGAGGTGCGTTACCAGTTTGAGCAGCTCCGGATATTTGCCAAAGAAATGTTTGCGCGTGTAGCTGCCCGGTTCGACGACGTATTTCTGATAGTCGCCGTCCACGGCTTCTTCCATGCGTTTGAGCAGCAAGCCGGATTTGTCGCGCGCCAGCAAGTCATCCCAATCGCTACCCCAGATGACTTTGATCACGTTCCAACCGGCGCCGCGGAACAAGGCTTCGAGTTCCTGGATGATCTTGCCATTGCCGCGCACCGGTCCGTCCAGGCGTTGGAGATTGCAGTTGATGACCCAGATGAGGTTGTCGAGATTCTCGCGCGAGGCCAGAGTAAGCGAACCCAGCGTCTCCGGTTCGTCGCTCTCGCCGTCCCCGACAAAGCACCAGACCTTGGGTTCGTTTTCGGCATGGATGAACTTGCGGGCCGACAAGTAGCGGTTAAAGCGCGCCTGGTAGATCGACATGATCGGCCCAAGGCCCATCGAAACCGTTGGATACTGCCAGAAGTCCGGCATCAGGTAGGGATGCGGATACGAAGACAACCCGCCGCCCGCTGCGAGTTCCTGCCGGAAATTGTGCAGGTGCCGTTCGCTGAGGCGACCTTCCAGAAAGGCACGGGCGTAAACCCCGGGCGCGGCGTGGCCTTGGAAATAGACCGAGTCGCCCGGGGAGTTTTCCGAACGGCCGCGGAAAAAGTGATTGAACGCCACTTCGTAGAGCGTCGCCGAGGAAGCGTAGCTCGCGATGTGTCCGCCAACGTTTGTCGAGTGGTTCGCCTTCACCACCATCGCCATCGCGTTCCAACGCATCAGGCTCTTGAGTTTGACCTCAGTCTGCCAGTCGCCGGGATAAGCCGGTTGTTGCTCGACCGGAATGGTGTTGCAGTAATGCGTGTTGAAACCGCGGGGGAGTTCGTGCTGCTGCGCCCGCAATTTGTCCGCGAGTTGTTCGAGCAGTTCCGCGGTGCGTTCCGGGCCCTGCGATTCGAGGGCCAGGTCAAAAACCGATTGCACCGAACGGGCGAGTTTGTCGCCGTTCGCTCGCGCACCGTAAACTTCTTTTTTCTCAGCTTTCACTATGCTAGTCAGGTGGAGATGAAATTTGCCGGTCGGATCAACTGAATGAATTGCGCCCCCAGCAAGAGCAACAGATTAAACTCCAGTTCATCGGCCGACACCAGTGAAAATAGCATCGCTCCGCACGAATGAAAGTCCTCGACCTCACCCTGCCCACGCCGGCGGAGAACCTGGCGTGCGATGAGGCGTTGCTGGAGGCCGCAGAAGCCGGGCAGGGTGGGGAAGTGTTGCGCTTTTGGGAATCGCCCGGGCATTTCGTCGTGGCCGGTTATGCCAACAAGCTGGCCACGGAAGTGAATATTCCAGCGTGCACCGCCCGCGGAATCCCGATCCTGCGCCGCTGCTCGGGCGGCGGAACGGTCGTGCAAGGGCCGGGTTGTTTGAGTTACGCGCTGATCTTGCGCATCGAGGATGGTTTCACGCGGACCATTTCGTCCGCCAACCAGGGTATCATGGAAAGGAATCGCGCCGCCGTTGAGGCCGCGCTGCAAACGCCGCCCGCCACCGTGCACGTCCGCGGCCACACGGACCTCGCGCTCGGGGATTTGAAATTCTCCGGCAATTCCCAGCGGCGGCGGCGGCATTTCCTGCTCTTCCACGGCACCTTGCTGCTGAACTTTGATCTCGCGCTCGTAGCGGAACTTCTGCGAATGCCGACGCAACAGCCCGATTACCGCGCGTGCCGGACGCATGGTCAGTTCATCACCAATCTGAATCTGTCCAACGAAAAATTGAAGGCCGCCCTGTGCGCCGCGTGGGGAGTCTCGGAACAGACGAAGGAAATTCCTGAGTCGGAAATTAGAAAGCTCGTCGCCGAAAAATACTCGCGCGACGAATGGAATCTAAAGTTTTGACCGACCGGCCTACGCGGCCGGCGCAACGGCTACGGCGATCCGATGTGGCATTGCGCGTTTAGCGACTTCTGCGCGCGTCTTACACCCGCTCCGCCAGCGCTGCCTGACTTTTCGCAAACACGTCCTGGTGCAGCGAGTTGCCGTGCGCATCAATCGTCACGACGGCCGGGAAATCCACCACTTCCAGTTCCCAGATCGCCTCGGGCGAACCGAACTCATCCTTGAAATAAACATTGCGCACCTTCTTGATGCACTCGGCCAGCACCTGCGCTGCGCCGCCAATGCCGTGCAGATAGACGCAGCCGTGTTCCTTGCACGCCGCCAAAGTGCGCTCGCCCATGCCGCCTTTTCCGATGACTCCGCGGACGCCGAAATCGCGGATGATCTGCCATTGATATGGCTCTTCGCGAATCGAAGTGGTCGGGCCGGCGGCGGTGCATTTGTAGCTGCCGTCCGGTTGCTGCATCATCACCGGACCGCAATGATAAATGATGCCATCCTTCAGGCTCACGCCCGGCGGCAATTGGCCGCCTTCGTGCAAATATTTGTGAACCGCATCGCGGCCCGTGAACACGACGCCGGAAATCAAAACCTCATCGCCGACTTTCAGCGCGCGGATTTTTTCTTCGGAAAAGGGGAAGGCTAATTTGGTCATGGTCTGATTAGAGTTTGATGGCGATGTTTTCCGCTTCGATAATTTGCAGGAACGCTTCCGCGTTTCCCTTGGCGTCGTCAACCGGATGGTGAGTGTGGGCGGTTTTTCTCAGGTGCTTGAAGTTTTTGAAGAAATCCTTCACGACCCCCTTATAAAGTGACCCCAGGTTGGTTGAGGAAAATCCAAAAGGGTTCGAGCCCGTAAAGTGATGAAAATACCAGTTGATGAATTGCCAGTCGAACCCGTTGTTATCGGAAATGAATCGGGGCTGGCCTTTTACGTTCTGGCCAAGCCAGGTTTTGAATTCCTGCATCACTTTTTCCGCTGCCGGAAAGCCCAGCACCTCGTCTCTGGAGTGGCCGCTCTTTGCCAGTGCTTCGGGTATCCACTTGTCTGAAATCGGCCTGAGCTTGCCGTAAAAGGTTCGTGACAGGGATGGCTCAACGAGGACCGCCCCAAATGAAATCATCGAATAGTCCGACGGGATTGGCCCATCCGATTCAACGTCTATCATTACAAAGCTCACTTTAGCGAACTCCTAGTACAGCCACTTTCCAATATTCCCAGCGGCATCCAGGGTTACCCCCTGCCGCCGATACGCCCAGCACATGTAGCTGATGCTCACGAAATACGACGCCGGCAGCCGGTTGGCCGCGCAGATTTTCACGCCCAGCAACGTCGTCTTGCCGCCGAAGCCCATCGGGCCGATGCCCAGTTCGTTCGCCGTTTTCATCACGTCCTGCTCCAGCGCGTCGAGTTCGGGATTCGGGTTGCGGTCTTCGAGCCGCCGCAGAAACTGCGTCTTGCTCAACTCGTAGCCCGTCGCTCGGTCGCCGCCGATGCACACACCGAGGATGCCCGGCCCGCAGCCTTTGCCCTGCGCCTGCAACACCGCGTCGAGGATCGCTTTGCGGCAGCCGTCGAGGTCGCGATTCGCCTTAAGTTTCTCGGCGGGCAACGAGTATTGCGCCCCGACGTTTTCACAACCGCCGCCCTTGAGCACGAGCCGCACGCTGATTTCCGGTGAACGATGCTGATGAAAGTGAAATGACGGCGCGCCCGGACCACAGTTGGTGCCGTCGTTCTTGCCGGTCAGGGAATCCACGGAGTTCTGGCGGAGATAACCTTTCTTGGTGGCGAGCTTCACCGCTTCGCGCGCGGTGTCGGCAAACGTGATCTGGTCGAAGCCGACCGGGCAATCCACGTAAAACAAAATGCTGCCGGTGTCCTGGCAGATGGGTTGGGATTTGTTTTTCGCGAGCGCGATGTTCTGGTCCACGATCTTGAGCGCATTCTGCGCGAGGGAGTCTTTCTTCTCGTTTTCCAGCGACGTGAGGATGGCTTTGTGGACGTCGTCGGGGATTTCGGCGGAAGTACGACGGATCAGTTCGATCAAGGAATTCAGCAGTTCGCTCATAAGACGGACGCAGCGTAGGGCTTTCGCCCGGAGGCGTCAATCGAACCACGGCTTGACAAGTGGCCAAATCCGCATTTGTTTGCGCGCATGAGATTGACGCCCGCCCTCGCCATCGCAGCCTGCGCCGCCACGTTTTCTCTCAACGCCGCCCAAACGAACAAGCCCGCCGCCACCAAACCGCCCGCGGTTACCCAGACCAACAAGGTCGTCGCGCCAGTCGTCGCGGCGCCGGTGGTAACCAACAAAGTTGATATCAAGGACCTGATGGCGTTGCCGGCATTCACCAACAGCACGGGCATGCTGATGGTAAAAATTTCGTCGTCGTTGTGGGCGGGTAAATATGAAGTCACCCAGGAGGAGTACCAAAAGATCATCGGCCTGAACCCGAGCAAGTTTGGTGGCAACCTGAACCCAGTGGACTCGGTGAGCTGGAATGAAGCCATGGAATTCTGCGCGAAACTTAACGACGCGGAGAAGAAGGAGGATCTGTTGTTGGAGGGATACAAATATTCGCTGCCAACCCAGGCGCAGTGGGAGAATCTGGCAGCGGGCACGTCGTTGAAATCGGCGGTGACCAGTGAGAATTCCTCGCGCAACGGACCGGCCGCGGTCGGCAGCCTGGAGGCCAACGGACTTGGGTTGTACGACGTGCGTGGCAATCTTTGGGAGTGGTGTCTCGACCCGCAGGACAAGCCGTTTCGCGTCTTGCGTGGTGCGGCATGGGACACGCATTACGAACCGTCGTTGCGCCCGGAGTTCCGGTGGTACAGCAACGGCCCGGGCGACAAAAAGCCGATCTACGGCTTCCGCGTGGTCCTGACCAGCGGTGGGCAGTAACTTTTCCGGCCCGTCTTTCCGGCTTTCTAAGCCGCGTTGCTGGCTGTTACGCTGCCGGCGATGCCGGACATCGTTCTCACGACGCTCAACGCGAAATATATCCACGCCGCGTTTGGATTGCGCTATCTCCTGGCCAACCTTGGCCCCTTGCGGGAGCGCGCGCGCCTGCTGGAGTTCGACATCAATCAACGGGTGCTGGACGTTGCGGAAATTCTCCTCGCGCAGAATCCAAAAATCATCGGCCTGGGTGTTTACATCTGGAATGTCACATCTGCGACCGAGTTAGTCGCCACTTTGAAGCGCCTGCGACCGGACGCGGTCGTTATTCTGGGAGGGCCCGAGGTCAGCTACGAAACCGAGCAGCAGGAGATTGTCCGGCTCGCGGATCATGTCATCACCGGGGAGGCGGATTTGAAATTTGCCGAAGTGTGCGGCCTTCTGCTGGAGAACCAGCCGGCGAACCTGCCGAAAATAATTCCAGCGCCGCTGCCGGATTTTTCGCAATTGGCGCTGCCGTACGAGTTTTACGACCAGGCGGACGTGGCGCATCGGGTAATCTATGTGGAAGCCTCGCGCGGATGTCCGTTCACCTGCGAGTTCTGCCTTTCGTCGCTCGACATTCCCGTGCGCGCCGCACTGCTCGACCGATTTCTTGCGGAACTGCAGAAGCTTCTGGATCGCGGCGTGCGGCAATTCAAGTTCGTTGACCGAACCTTCAACCTCAACATTGCCACCAGCACGGCCATTCTTGAGTTCTTTCTCGCGCGGCATCAGCCGGGAAATTTCTATCACTTCGAGATGATCCCCGATCGGCTGCCGGCGGAATTGCGCGCGATGATCGGGAAATTTCCGCCGGGCACGCTCCAGTTTGAAGTTGGCGTGCAAACGTTCAATGAAGCCGTCGGCGGCTTGATCTCGCGTCGGCAGAACCACGCGCGTTTGGAGGAGAATTTCCATTATCTGCGAAGCCAGACGGGGGTTCATATCCATGCCGACCTGATCGCCGGATTGCCGGGCGAAACGCTGGAGAGCTTTGCGGCGGGCTTTGATCGATTGATCGCACTGCGTCCGCAGGAAATTCAAGTCGGCATTTTGAAGCGCCTGCGCGGAACTCCCATCAGCCGGCACGACGCTGACTGGGAAATGGTTTACAACCCGCAGCCGCCGTATGAAATCCTGCGGAACAAGTTGATCGATTTCGCCGCGATGCAGAAGCTGCGGCGCTTTGCGCGGCATTGGGATCTCGTTGGCAACAGCGGCAATTTCGTGGAGACCACGCCGCTGCTGTGGAGCGATGGTGGTTCGCCTTTCGCAAATTTTATGCGCTGGAGCGAATGGCTGCACGCGCGCGCCGGGCGGGGGGATGGCATCGCGCTGGCGCGGTTGATGGAATGGATTTTTGAATTTCTAACCTGCGAACTGCGCCGCGAGCCGCGCCGCGTGGCGGAGTGTCTGTGGCGGGATTATCAGCGCGGGGGGCGGGTTGACCGCCCGTCGTTTCTGCGTGCTTACCTTCCCGCTGCGAACAAGCCGTCAGTTCGTAAGCCCCGCCCCAGAG